>JAAYKG010000033.1 GCA_012522555.1 Armatimonadota bacterium | reverse complement strand
GGCACAGAAGCGCCTATCAGCAGCCAGTTCAAGATATCCATAACAGTTCCATGCTACCGCCACCCTCACGCAGTGTCAATTCACAGCAGCACATATCCTGGCAAACTCCGATATCGACAAGGTTTCCCCTCTCCGAGAACCATCTATATCAGCAGATGTCAATATCACCTCTGTGCGGCCGCGATCCCAGCAGAGATCGGTGGATGTGGAGAGCGCGTTCAGCAGCGTCTTTCGTCGCTTTCCAAAAGATGCACGTACAATCGAAAAGAACAGCTTTTCATCGGCGACATCAACGGCAGGTTTGGGTCGAACGGTGAGTTTGATTAGCTCAGAATCCACATCGGGTATCGGGAAAAACACATTACGCGAGACTTTCATCACGCTCTCAACCATGCAGTGATATTGCACAAACACACTGATCGCCCCATAATCCGAGGATCCAGCCACAGATTTAAGCCGTGCCGCGACCTCTCTTTGCACCATGAGCGTAATCGTATCGAAATTAGACTTGGCCTCTATGAGCCTGGTGAGGATGGGGGTGGTGATGTAATATGGCAGATTAGCGATCACAACCCAGCGCCCGTCGCCGCGTTCAGATAGAAATTGTTCGATATCGATCTTAAGAAAGTCCTCTATCACGATCTCACAGTTTGGCTTATCGTCCAGAAGCGCCTGCAGGATTGGCTCCATATCCCTGTCCACTTCTACACAGACAACTCTGCCTGCTCGATTCGCAAGCTCCCTGGTCACGACTCCCAGCCCAGGGCCGATCTCTAACACGTTTGATTGCTGGGATATATCCGTGCTGTCGAGCAGCTTGCCGAGCACATTTCCATCAATAAGAAAATTCTGGCCAAATCGCTTTTTGGGATGGATGCCGTGGCTGGCGAGTATATTTTTTACCTGTGTGGCGGATGTCAGATTCATATCCAAAGACAGCACAGGCCGCCAATCGGCGGCCCTGCTATGTGTTTTCGATCTAATATGTGCTAGTCCAACACGTGGACTATGACGCTCTTACGTCCGAAATTCAGCGCCTCGCGAACCGTAGCGAACCCAAGATCGATACGATTGCCTTTGATGGCTCGCCCTCGGTCACCGGCAATTGCATATCCGTAGCCTTCAATGTACAGCTTAGTGCCAAGCGCAATAACTGTAGGGTCTACCGCCACAACGCCGTAGCCTGCCTGCAGGCCCGATGCCGTTCTGCCGCTGGCATACTTACCGCAGCTTCTTGGCCCCGGTTCGTACGCCGACGCCGACATTTTGAGGATCTTGCGGGTGCGGAACTCTCCTCGGCTGGTGTAGCGTCCCCTCGAACCTATACTAAGCACCTTGTTTTTAGGCTGTTTTGCGACTTCAGCGCCTATGTGTGTTCGTTTAACGGCCTTGCCGTCTTCATATCGAACCACATACCGGATCAATTTTTCCCCCGGCTCGCCGGCCGCTCGTTGAATCACCTGGCCCGGCCGAAGCGCCGTAGTGAACGTTTTTACGGAGTCAAATGCGATGGGCTGTTTTTCCACCTCAACCACATTACTCACTCTAACGACCGTTATGACCATTCCGTCTTTAAGTCGTTGATTAGTCGTGGGTGTGACCATATCGATAGGTCCCACCTCGACCCCAGCTTCTTTTAGGGTCGCGCCGACAGTCGTCTGGGCAGTGCAAATTTGTCGGTCGATTCCGTTTGACCTGATAATGACATTTACCGTTGCCAGGCGCTGCGCTTGCACGGCGTCATCTCGGTTGGCTGCTACCGCTGCGAATAAGGTGAATCCTATCACCACAGACAGAGCGGTTCTCGCAAGCCGAAACTCGCATCTTTGCAAATAATCGCCTCCCTTCCCGCGCAGGCTTACCCACAAGCAATCCTCAGTAAACTTTCCACGAGGAAAATGCGACTGGAGAAACCAACGCGAGGGCATGGCATATTAGCATTACTGCAAACTGATGTCAAATTTGTAAAATTACGCTAGTACGCCTTCTGTTGTATCGGCGGACTCAGACTACTTGTATAGTTTGCGAGTATGCGCTTGATCGGACGCAACGGAGCGGCACGTAGACTAAATCCGAAGCCTCATACAAGAGTCACAGTGCGCCGGATCCTCAGTAATGCAGCGTTTATTCGGATAAATCTCATAATGCACCCTGTATTTCAGAGGAGTATAGTTCGGCATCACCACATCCGCCCCCGCTTCCAGAGCCATTTCTCGGCCTCGCTCTTCGATAGAGCCGATAGCGGTGGTGGCGGGCAAAAGCGCATTTCGAGTAACAATGCGCGTCAGCGCAACCATCTTCAACGTCATCTCCACAGTGCCTGTAGGATGGTCGGCGAAGGGTGTGTCGGGGTGTGGAATATATGGCCCGATACCGGCCATATCGGGCTGAAAATCTCGAAAATATTCGATATCGTCCGCTAAGTGCTCAACGCCCTGTCCGGGCGCGCCGATCATGCAGCCGGCTCCGACCTGATAACCAAGCCGACGCAGGATATGCAGACAATGCATCCTTTGGCCATAATCGCTATCCGGATGCAGAGCCTTATACAACTCACGATTTGCCGCTTCGTGCCGCAACAGATACCTGTCAGCGCCCGCCTGCTTCCATAGCCGATAATCCGATTCCGGCCTCTCTCCAAAACACAGTGTAACAGCCATCTGCGTGTCGCGCTTGATTTTGCCGATGATATCAGCCACCATCTCAGCAGTGTAATACGGGTCTTCCCCAGACTGCATAACGATCGTCCTAAGCCCTTTTTGGTCGAGTTCTTTGGCCAGTTCGACGATCTCGTCGGGGGGCATGCGGTAGCGGTGAATGTGGGTGTTGGGCGCTCGTATGCCACAGTAGAGGCACTGACGAGCACAGGTATTGGATATCTCGACCAGCGCACGGATCTGTACATCATCCCCGCAGTTAGCTTTTCTAACAGCGTCCGCAGCCCCGATCAAGCGTGCAATATCGGTTTTGCTGTCCAAGTTTAATGCGTAAAGTATCTCATCCCTGGACAACGCACCGGTCGATTCGCATTTCTGTATCAGTATGTCTAAGTTCATGATAAATACTTACACAGCGCCCCGCAATTTAGATGTAAACGTCCCGCTCACCCTCTTCGATTCGCGCAAGAAGCTGCGCCGTTTTCTTGCGCAAAGCCTCAGGCAGGTCGGAAAGCGAATCGGCAATCACCCGCTCCCCTTCGAGCCGGGTCTCCTCGAGAGCGTAGTCTACCAAATATTCTTTGAGCGAAAGCAGGGCGTTGGGTGCGCACATCTTGTGGATCTCTCCATGCTTCGCAAGTCCCATAAAGGCCTCCCCTGTGCGGCCCGATCTATAGCAAGCCGTGCAAAAGCTGGGAACGTAGTTTTCCTTGCACAGGCTGCACAACACTTCAGACAGGCTTCGCTCGTCGCCGATCGAGAATTGCTCGGCCTCCGGCGCGTGCGCCTTGGCGTCGTAGTATCCACCCGGCGAGGTGCGAGAACCTGCGCTCACCTGAGACACCCCAAGCGCGATAAGCTCAGTTCTAAACTCCGGTCGCTCTCTGGTGGTCAGGATGATGCCGGTATATGGAACCGCAAGCCTGAGGCAGCTAACAACGCGCCGCATATCATCATCGTACACCGCGTTGGGGGGAGTGTTGGCAGCCGGAGCATTAAGAGCAGGCTCCAGGCGTGGGACAGAAATCGTATGCGGGCCAACCCCGAACTTGCCATCGAGATATTGCGCATGCGACAGCACACCCATCACATCGAATCGATAGTCCGTAAGGCCAAACAAAGCGCCAACTCCGATATCATCAATCCCGGCCTGCATCGCGCGATCAGGGGCATGCAGCCTGTACAGGTAGTCCTTTTTAGGGCCGGACGGGTGCATTTTCTGATAGGTGCCGAGATGATAGGTCTCCTGGAAGCACTGATAGGTGCCGATACCGGTTGCCTTGAGGCGTTTGAATTCATCTACTGTCAGCGGTGCGCAGTTGACGTTGATTCGCCTGATCGAAGCGCTGCCGACCCGGGTATCATAGATTGTCTCGATCGCCTGCTCGATGTAATCGATCCCCGACAGCGTCGGATGCTCTCCAGCCACCAGCAGGACCCGCTTATGACCCTCTTCCAGAAGGATCTCAATTTCCCGGCGGATCTCATCGGGGGTCAGCACGCGCCGCACAAGCTCTTTATTGTCCTTGCGAAAACCGCAATATAAGCAGTTGTTCGCACAAACGTTGCTCACATACAGAGGCGCGAAAAAAACCATTCTCTTGCCGTAGATTGTATTCTTGACATACAGCGCCGCCTCATACATCGCGGAGGTAACTTCCGGATCCGTCGCCTGCAGCAGCACTGCCAGCTCATCAAGCTCTAGTCCATTGCATTCCCGCGCTTTCGCGACAATCTCCAGCCCCCTGGACTTTCCCGCTGTCTTTCCCGCCTCCAGCAGATCGTTGATTAACTGCTCAGCAATGAATCCCACTTGCCCATCAGATTCTGCGCTCATTTTCTTCTACCTCTCTGGAAATCTACACTTACAGGATACTATAACGAGAGGCCACGAAACTTGACCGTGATCAAGTTTCGTGACTTCACGCCAGTTTCATGGTAACACTTTTGAGGTTAATCAGAAAGGGCACTCCGCCACAAACCCCAAGCTTTGGTGCGAAAAGAAAGCCATCCATATCCCGGAACAGAGGCCCCCTTCCACTAACCAACCCCTCTCCCTTGAGGGCGAGTGCTGGGGTGAGGGGGCAAGCAAGCCACAATCTACTCCCTCTCCCTTGAGGGCGAGGGCTGGGGTGAGGGGGTACTATGCGAATTAGGCTGCACCCTGTCCTTAGCCAATAAAGGTGGACATTGCAGCAATCGCGCCGATTCGTCATCGCGGAGCTATGAGAAGAATTTACACCCGCAGCAGCTTGGCATTCCCCCTAAAGACGTGATCGAAAGCGAAAAGCCCCGGCCCGCCGCCCGTGTGTAAAAATATGACCGTGCGATCAGTGTCTATCAGCTTTCGGCGTGCCATATCCATCAACCCGGACATCGCTTTGCCTGTGTAGATGGGATCAAGGACGATAGCCTCGCTTTGCGCCATCTCCAGCACAGCGGCATTACCCGCCTCACTTGCCACCCCATAGCGCTCCCCATAGTAGCAGTCTTCCACATGAATCTGTGAGGCGTCAATCGGTAAATCTATACCCAATAGCTCTGTTGCCTCTGGCGCGACCCTTTCCACTATTTTTCTAATCTCACTAGCTTTTCGAGATACACTGATTCCTATGATCTCTGCTTCGGGCAAAAACAACCGGCATCCGATTGTCACCCCGGTCAGCGTTCCGCACGAGCCTACCGCAAAAAATATGAGTGGGGATTTGTCCTCATCGCTCAATTGTCCGGCCAGTTCTCTGATCCCCGATGTATATCCCATCGCTCCCTGTGGGCTTGACCCGCCTATCGGAATAACATACGGCTTTCGGCCATCGGCTCGCAGCTTCTCGGCCTCCGCGTTCATGGCATCGTCCATTTCTTTTACAGTCGCATCGACCATAAACCTGATCTCGGCGCCAAAAAGCGTATCGAGCAGCAAGTTGCCGTTCATACGTTCGAAATCCGGCCCGCCAAGGAATAGAATGCAGCGCTCGATGCCGACTTTCCGACAGGCGGCGGCTGTGAGCCTGGCGTGGTTCGATTGCGGCCCCCCACAAGTCATAACCACATCTGAGCCTTTCTCCAGTGCGTCAGCCATCAAAAATTCCAGCTTGCGCACCTTATTGCCCCCCATCCCGAGCGTAGTGCAATCGTCGCGTTTGACCAGCAGCCTGCGCAGGCCCAATCGGGCGGCCAGCCTTGGCGCTTCAATCAACGGCGTCGGTAGTTGCGTCAGCGATATACGAGGAATCGTGTCCAGTCTCATCTCACACCCCAGCGTTGTCAGCCTTATTATCAACCAATGCCATAGACTTCCATTCCAAATACGTCGCCTCCTTCCATAATATTACCGCTGTGCTTGCACAAATGTATCTTAATCCTTAAGATGTAAATATGGCTATAGACCTGCAGGCAAGGGCGCGTGCGCGGCTGGCGCGCGAACACGGTGGAGTTGAGATCAACAGGGCTGCTTCGGTTCGATTTGCGCTTGCCTTTCCCAATATTTACTCCGTTGGCATGGCGTCGCTTGGTTTCCAACTTGTTTATGCGTTGGTCAACGCACATTCCGATGCATCTTGCGAGCGGGTGTTTTTGCCGGACCCGGACGATCTAACAGAACACGAAAGGTCACGCCTCGAACTGTTCACTCTCGAAACTTTATCCCCTTTATCCAATTTTGATGTGGTGGGGTTTTCGGTGAGTTGGGAGATGGACTTTGTCAATCTTCTGCGGATGCTGCGCCTCGCCAACATCCCTCTTCGCCGAAAGGATCGAGACGAAACCCGCCCGTTGATTGTTGCAGGCGGCCCGTGCGCGACTATCAACCCGGAGCCGCTCGCGGAGTTTGTTGATGCGTTCGTAGTAGGAGATGGCGAGGAAGTCATTGCTCGGCTCATTACAACTCTGAATGCCACCAGCGAGCAGCCCCGCCGGCAGACCCTCGAGGCGCTCTCACAGATAGACGGCGTCTATGTACCCCATTTCTACGAGCCTCAATATGAGTGCGGCCGGTTTTCGCAGGTCATCACCCATAATTCCGCCTCAAAAAAGGTTCGCCGTGCCATTGCTGCCGATCTGTCCGCGTATCCGGCTGGCTCGACCATACGGACTTCCGAGGCAGAGTTCGGTGAGATTCAACTCGTGGAGGTTATGCGCGGGTGCGGCCGGCATTGTCGTTTCTGCGTGGCAGGCTACGTAAACAGGCCTCCGTGGGAACGCAAAATAGGCAATATGCCTGATCTTGGCAGGCTGGGTCTGGTCGGCGCAGCGGTATTCGATCATTCCGAGGCGGAGAGCTTATGTCGGGAGATTGTGGAGGCCGGCGGAGAGTTTACAGTGTCGTCGGTTCGACTGGAGACCATCACCCCGGAAACGGCAAAACTGATGGCCCGAGGCGGCCAGAGGACTCTGACCATCGCGCCGGAGGCAGGTACCGAACGGCTTCGAGCGGTTATTAACAAACACTGCACAGATGAGCAAATTATAAATGCCGCGGCCGCCGCGATGGAAGCGGGACTGGCTCGATTGAAGTTATATTTTATGATAGGCCTGCCCACCGAGACGGACGCAGACATCTCAGCGATAGCGGAACTCGTTCGGCGACTGGCGGCAGAGTTTCCATCGCTTGGCATTCAGGTTTCGGCGAGTTGTTTCGTCCCAAAGCCATGGACGCCGTTTCAATGGCTGCCAATGGAGCGTGAGAGTGTGCTGCGGCGTCGGTTTGCTGCGCTGAAAAAAGCGATCAAGTCGATTGGTGGGGTCAGGTTTTCAGGGGAAAGCCCCAGGCTTGCGACCGTTCAGGGGTATCTTGCCAGAGGTGATCGCAGGGTGGGGGACATTCTGGAGGCGGCTCTGGATAACGGCGGCGATTATGCGGCCGCCGTTCGCTTCACAGGTCTGGATACGGCGAGTTATATTTATCGCACGCGTGATTGGGAGGAGCCTCTGCCTTGGGATCACATCGATGCCAGAATCAAGAAAAGCTACCTTTGGAATGAGTATAACAAATCCTTGAAAGGGGAGCGCACCGAGCCGTGCAAGATTGATAATTGCATCGCATGCGGGGCGTGCCGGCCGCTTTCATGAGAATCCCGAACTGGTATCCAGTGAACTCCGCAGGCACAAGGTTTTATACGCCCTGGCATTTTCGTGTATCTCAATTAGTTTATTGCGGGTTCAGCACGCGAATCGGCGGCATCAGCCGGCCCTCCTATAATTCATTAAATTTGGGCTTCACGGTCGGCGATAACCCATCGGACGTCCTTGCGAATCGATATAACTTTGCTGAAGCAATAGGCGTAAACTTAGACAGTCTGGTCGTGCCTGACCAGATCCATTCTTCTGTTATCCGACGCGTGAGCGGTGCTGAGGCCGGTCTTGGCGCTTTTGATCATTCCTGTGCGATTGCGGATACCGATGCGCTGATAACCAACGTACCGCAACTGACTCTGGCGCTGCATTTCGCCGATTGTGTTGGAATATTCTTCGTAGACCCGGTAAATCGATCGATTGGTGCGGCGCATGCTGGTTGGAGAGGCACTCTGCAGG
>JAAYKG010000221.1 GCA_012522555.1 Armatimonadota bacterium | reverse complement strand
GGAGTTGCACGGTTTCAAGACTACCAAATTGCTCAACGGCGAACAAACCGACGAATTGGGACTCAGACCACTTCAGAGAAAGTACGGCTTGGGCGTGACTACACCAAACGAGATGGCGAAGTTGATGGACATGATCCGCGACAACAAAGCTGGTTCGCCAGCGTCTTGCGACCGAATGATTCGCATAATGTTTCAACAGCAATATGATGACGGCGTCGCCGGCTTGGCGCCCCCGGGACGCTGCGCCTCGAAGGGCGGAGGCATTTGGAATACACGATCAGATGTGGCTTTAGTAATATCGCCCAAGGGTGAGTATGTGTTGACCATTTACACCAAAGACCAAACTGACACGAACTGGAACAAGATGAACGATGGCAACGTGGCGACTCGCAAAATTGCTGAGCTTGTCTGGAGACACTTCGACCCGGAAAAGACCTTTATCCCAGCCGATAAGTGGCTCGATTTTGTCAATGACTAGTCTGCAGAATGATTCCAAGAGCAAGCTGAGCTGAAAACGACGGCTTGGCTTGCTCTTAATGCCTTGTGCTATAATCTTCGTTGTGAAGATACAGAAGCTCTCAATACGAAAATCCCCCCTGCTCTATTTATTGGCAAGCCTGACTATCTACTTTTTATTGCTGATCGGTGTTCCTAAAGCGAGATTTCTCGCAGCTTTGGCGGATTGTATCAACTCAGCATTGAAAGGAGCCAATCCGCCGCTGACGGTTGTTTTAACGATATCAGGCATTGCCGTTTTATCCATTCCCACGATCGCATTTATGACAGCGCAAGTGTCGGTGGTTTATCAGTTTGCCAAACTCCGCTTCAGCTTCAGGGCCGCGCTTCTGGCTTTGACTGGACTGCTGCTCGCTTTGTCTGCGACGGTTGTCATTATGATTTGGCGATTGGACGTGGTGGCTAAGTTGCACAGGCTGCCGACTTGGCGCGAGATCGGGTTTATTGTTGGTCTCTATAAACCAGGGCTGCTTAAAATGGCCTTGCACGCGATCATTATGCTCGTTGCGCTCAATATCGGGTGCATGGTCTCACTCCGAATCAAAGACCGTAATCTTCTTTTGCCGGTGGTGATGTTCGCCGCTACCATCGACTTCTGGACGGTGATGGTCGGCCCTGTTTCAGTTATGATGGAACACGCTCCGGAAATTGTTCAAGCCGCAAGCACGCCCATCCCGCATGCAGGGACGGGACAGTTTGTGCCGGCCTTGATGATGGGGATGGGGGATCCGCTGTTCATGGCCGTAGTGTTTTCGTCTGTGCATCGGTTGGGGATGAATGGCAGGCGCAATTATTTCTTCGTTCTCTGTATAATGACGCTTGCTATGCTCGCAGTATTGCTGAATTTTGCACCGTATCTTCCTGCTTTGGTTGCTCTGGCTGTGGCGGTGATGGCAGCTAATTGGGGAGAGTTCAAGTTGAATCGGCAGGAGAAGATTTCAACAGTCGTTGTGGCGGTGATGTTAGTAGTGTTGCTATTGCTTGCCTCGCGGCTCATACATCAGAAAGCGCCCATTGCCAAGCCGCCATCCGATATATCGACGCACCAGAAGAATCCCCTATAATGCTTCCAAATGTAGACTGGGCGGCCAATGGCCGCCCAGTGCAAGAGAGGTCCTCGGGTGTGTCGCTTAGCTGCTTAAGGCCAGGCGGGCTTTTCTTAATAACGCAAGCCCTCCCGCGCCGAGAATCGCCAAAAACACAGTCGATGACTCCGGAAGAATCTGCGTGTCTATCACGATCTGATCGATAATAGCCCCAGTATCCCCAGTAGATATGTCGATGCCCGCAAGTGTCTGGCCAGGATCCAGCCTCCACAAGGTCTGATACACCATCCATCCTGTGGGCTGATCTCCATAAACTCCCGTCGATTCAACAAAGTCCTGATAATACCAGCCGTTGCTGATCAACGTAGGGGATGATTCTGCTACCCCATCGCCGCTGACTGAACGAACATTGATTGTAGGAATAGAAGCAATCCCGACGTGGTATTTGACTTGAATCCAAATGTCCATGCCGTTAGTCCCCGCAGCCGGATCATCAAGGATCAGTGATAAATTACCACCAGTGCCCATATCCCAAAAGTTCGTAGCCGATCCAAAAGCCGGCTGCGTCCACTCACCGCCTCCAATGAGTCCAGCGCCACCATATCCAATATTCAGGATAGCACGGCCGTTGACATTTCCAATCACGTCATCTGCAAAATAGGAGTTCTGGTTTTCCTCGTCTTGTGCGGACCAGTTATTCCAAAAATAAGTCGCAGTCGCCGGCAATCCACGATTCCAATAAGGATAAAAGACATCGTTTTCGTCGGGAGCCGCATCGTACATCATAGGTGCAGCGCTCGCCATTGATGTAATAAAAACGCACAAAACAGCTATTAAAAGCCCAGTTAGATATCCCTTGGAATCGTAATACAACACACAACCTCCACTCACAACCCGTCAATAAAGAATCTAGTTAACTCGGGGGCACAAAGTCATCACACTCGCCGCATCATCAAATTCAAATCACCGGTGAATCGAATTATCGACCCGCCACGGTGACCTATCAATGTAGCGAAGAATCGCTTCTAGTCACTTTAATTATGAACCCTGACTGCCTATTAGTCAACCTAGTAATTATGCCAGTTCGGCGATAATTTCACACCGCCGAACTGGTCAGTTTCCATCTACGGCAGATCACCCTTTTTATACCAGTTCTCCATCATAAGCAGATAGTCATGATTGTTAGTATAGCCGTCGCCGGTGATATCACCCGCCGCACCGTAGCCCCAAGACGATCGCAATATCGCATAG
>JAAYKG010000220.1 GCA_012522555.1 Armatimonadota bacterium | reverse complement strand
TCCTCCCCGGAACCACTTTCGATCGATTCGCAACCTGCCTCCGACGAAGATTCCGATGCGCCGGTGAACTGGCTGATTTCTCCAGAGGCCGATGTGGAAAGCCAGGTGATTGATGGAGAGTGGTTCAACCACGTTTTGAAGTGGTTTTGGGAAGAATTTATAGAGCTTTCGCTTAAACAGCGCAAGGCCCTGCTGTATGGAATGAGCGGCGATCAGATTATGGCGATGGTGGTCAGTGTCGGGATGAAAGAAGTTTCGGAATCGTTGGAAATACAGCGAGAACAACTTGCGTCTCTTATAAATAGACTACCACTGCCGGATGTGGAGATCGCGGAAGAATTGCAGATAACTCCGAGGGCAGTACCAAGCGTGCGATTCAAGGCTTGGGGTAGAATCAGGCGAAGGGTTAAAAAATCGTCGCTGATCGAAGACGATCTCTAAATGAGAAGCAACTAGTGTTGCGAGTCGATTATGCCGAATCTATATGATGATCGGCAATATCTTGGCGGATGTTGCGTCTGTGTTCAGCGAAAGAAGTGTGCACCATGGACTGCGTTGACAGGATCGAGTTAAAAAATTATCTTCGCGGCAATTGTCCACCAGAGCGGATGCTGGCAATAGATCAGCATCTGAGCGAGTGTGAGGAGTGTCGTAGGTTGGTTGAACATGCGCCTGTGGTGGCTGGCTTTGCGTCGGTTATTACGGGAGCTGAAGATTGTCCGGAATACGAAGAGCTGTCTGCCTATGTCGAGGGTGCGTTGGATTCGGCAAAAACGAAGACCATTCGGACACACGCGAATCTTTGCGAATTGTGCGCTAGAGATGTGGAGCGAATCAGGGAACTGCGATCGCATGCCGCGCTTCGTGGCAAAGTGATAGTCAAGCCGGCGATGAGCCGACGGCCCAGAAGCGGGGTGTTTGTCTATTGGCGCCAGGCTCTTGCGGCGGCATCGCTGGGTGGACTTGTTGCGGCTGTGTTGTTTTTCGGCAACCTGACAGGCAAAACCGGACTTCAAAATCCGCAAGTCGCGCACAATCCACCGATAATCGCTGAGTCCCCGCAGTTTCCGGCTGTGGACAATACGAAACCGGAACAACCAAGCACTGTCGCAGCCGAACCATCGCCGGTCTCCGCCCCGGTCAAGGCAGCGGCTGCTCCTGTTAAGCCTGCTCAGACGCCAAAAACCGTGCTCAGAGATGGGCGTTATGCGGTGGTTCGCAGCGATGGCAAGCTCAGGTTGGCGAAGAAGGATGGAAGTGCGCTGAGTGTTGGTTCTCAGATGGCCGCCATTATTGACAAAAAACTGCGCACCGGCAAGATCGAGAACAAGCCTGTGCAGATGGCGATGGCGACTATACATTTACGCAGTGGTGAAGGCTATGTGGCTCCACCCAGTGCGCCGAAAGCTATTGCGCCTGTCGACAAGCTGATGTTGACTCAAAAACCGACATTCAACTGGTCCGAAGTCGAACTAGCGGAACAATATAGAATCCGAATCTTTGACAGAGCCGGCAATCTTGTGGTCGAGCAGGTAGTGAATGATAACGTGTTCAGCCCATCAAACGCCCTTCAAAGAGGCAAGGCTTATAGTTGGCGAGTCGGGGTGCGGTTTAGCGAGACGGACTCTTGGACAGAATCTGCGGCGAGTGGATTCGCAATAGTATCAACTGAGGATTATTCGACTATCAGCCGCGCTCGCAGAGATTTTCCGGGTTCTCATATCGTCTTGGGCGCTGTATATGAATCGGCGGGCCTGTTTGAAGAGGCCGCCGCTGAATACAAAGCGCTGCTTCGAGCGAACCCTGGTTCTGAACTAGCAGATAAACTATTAAAAGGGGTTGCAGGACGCTAGACTTATTCCTCCCACTTAGAAACGGGCCGGGATGCCAGTATCCTGGCCCGTTTCGCGTACACCCCTCAGAAGGAGAATCATCACGATGTGACGAAGTTATAGATTCTCCGGCAATAAGCGAGAGGAGCTGATTTGTTGGTTGATGTAATAGTTGCCTCTATTGACCTCCGTGACGCGATGTGGCCGTTGTTTCAGGAATATTGTGCGGATCTTTCGCAATATGACGGCGAGAAAAGGCCAAAGACTCGCAAGCACTACCCCTATTTTGACCGCTATTGGGAAGATGAAGAATGCGTCCCGTTTCTTGTTATCTATCATCACGAGCCGGTTGGGTTCTGTTTTGTCCGAGATATTGGGGTGAGCTACAGAATCGATGATTTCTATATTCGGCCGCTGCACCGCAGGCGCGGTTTTGGAAAGGTCGTGGTGAACTATGTTAAAGATTACTGCCGCAATCTTGGACGACATAACACTATGGCCGCCAATGTTTATGTCAACAACGATCCCGCAATCAGGTTCTGGCAATCGGTTGGTTTCAGGGATACCGGCAGGCGTACCCGTGTAAAAAATCTAAGGATGATAGAGACGGAAGCCGACCTCGAAGAAATCGAGCAAGAATAATATGCGCCTGACTTATGCCCCGGCAATCGACTTGCATCACGGTGCGGTATTGTGGTGTTTGCCAAAACAAATCGTGGGTATATAGGAGAAAACTCGGCAATACAAAGGAGGTCTCGAAATGATCGAGGTTGTGAGTTGGCATTCATCCCTGGAGGAGGCGAGGGGCAAGGCGAGGGAGCATAACAGGGATGTGCTTATTGATTTATTTAACCCTGGGTGATACGGCTGCCGGTTTATGGGTGCAAACACCTACCCGGACCCGCGCGTGTCGCGGATGATCAATGAATACGTTATTCCTGTGCAGTTCAACGTCAAACTGGACGAAGACGCTCCTGTGAGATACCACGCTCAATGGACTCCGGCGATCATATATGAGGACGCTGAGGGGAATGAGTATCGCCGTTCGTTTGGGCCGTTGAATGCCGAACAGTTTTTGGCTGAATTCGCGTTGGCTCACGCATTGAGATACTACCATTCCGGCCAGTTCGAAAAATCTATCGAACTCCTCGAAAAGGCGCTGGAGCACACGAAGGACGATCCACTGCGATATCCTGAAAACTTGTATTGGATCGGGCCGGCGAAGTATGAAAGCAGCGGCAACGTCGATGAGCTTATTCAAGGCTTCAAAGCGCTGCAAAGAGCTTGCCCGGACAATGACTGGACGAAACGGTCGCGCCAACTGAAATCCGACTGACCATTTGCGGCGGCTTGCTATCATGCAATCGGCCTTGACGACGAGGCACGTGGAGATAGTCTGAACACGTGTTGAATACGTAGCCCATACGTATCCTTGCTCGTTGATTAGCCCAGGCCGCCTCATCGATTCGAGAAGTTCACGGTGACTTTTGCAGGCGGACGATCCCATACGCGCTGCTGCAGTGCAGGTGGGGAGTGTCCGCCGACGCCTCGTGCTTGTTGGCTGGGTTCACAGGCTGCCAGCACCACACCCGGCGCCCCGGCAATATTAGTGTAATGGTTGGAGTTTACCTGCTGCCCGAGAAAATCATCAAAGACAGGGCAGGCCGGGATTCTCGTGAACACGTAACCCAAATCAGGATTCTGCCGGCTCAGAGCGCGGCTATCCGTAGACAAATTGACGATATTATCCTCGATTGCCATTTGTGGTAAGTGCGCCAAGACTTGCCTTTGAATTACGGCACAGGTAAGATGTTAGAAATATACATTACTGCGAGGTTTGAATTGATTAGATATCGTATAATCGCTGCGGTAACGCTTGCTTTCATCCTAACATTGCCGTGCTTGGGCCAGGAGGCGAAAATGCAGTGGAACAATGACTTCAAGAACCAGGCGCTGTCAGCACGACCCAAAATAGAGGCGCGCTACACGAGCGCATTGCGCGACAGAGCCGAGATCGACGCACACAACTACAGGCTGCAAATTGACCTGAAATCCGACAAGGGGCAGCGGGTAAGTGAGTTCGCCCCACTGCTGCGAACAGGGGGCAAGAATATGCTCAGCGGGAGCGGTATGTTCCTGCGACTGATCAACTCTGACGGCATTTCTTATACATCTCTTAACACCAAATCGCATTCGCGAATCAATATTTATCGACGTGGGCCTTATTATATCGAAACCCATTGGCTGGATGTGGAATTGACCAGCCCTGATGGCGAGGTTGCGCCGATAAAGGGCGAGGTGGTTTTTTACTCCTATCCTGAAAAAACACACGTCGGGGTGATCCTGCACGTCACCAAGCCGATCGACGTCAAAAGCGCCAGCATTGTGTTCGATTCCGACGCTGCGACTTGCGCAAGGCCTGCCGATAGCGGCGCTTGCCCGATAAGTTTTTGCCTGCTGAAAAGGGCACAAGAAGCCCCGAGTTGCGCGTTGATATATCCTGTTCCAAAGGGCATTGATGACGTGGTCATTGAGAAGGTCGAGCAGGGCTTGCGGGTGAGCAACTATATTTTTAACAGCGAAATCCACTCCAGCGGCGCAGCAAAATGGAAGGAAGGCGATAAGCAAACAGCCTGTCTTGAGCTGTTTCCATTGCCCAAAAGCGAAGTCACTAATGAGATGGAAGCAGAAGTAAAACCGCTGCCATCGACATCATTTAAGGCATATAACGGTCGCAATCTGGGATATGATCCGATTCGAGGATGCTATAAGCTCCAGACAGATAACCCTGGAGATTTCAACTACCACTTCTATACAAATCAAAACGACTATGAAGTGGCTGAGTTTGCCGTGCAAAATAACGATCTCGCGCGCAAGGCGTATATTCTTCATGAGACTCGTCGAAACCCGGGCATTGTTGAATGCGGCGTTCTTCTCGATGAAGACGGATACACCCTGCCGATGACCGTGCAAATATCCAAAAACTTTGACTGCGAAATCGAAGAGCCGTTTTATAATCCAAACGACACAGCGTTTTCTGAAACTATTTTTCCGCTGGAATTGAGCGCGCAAGAGCGGCGAAAGCTCACGAGTCTGCATCTTTACCAAAACTGGGGAAACCATCCTCTCAAGCAGTTTTCATCGCTGGGGGCGTGGATGGATTATTACCACATGTCTACAGGGGTCACCGAAACCACGTGCTATGTGCCGTTTTTGTTCGCAGGTCTTGAAGGCGTCTCGATTGCGGATTTCAGATCTATGAGTCAGCGGATGTGGAATAGCCAACCCCAACACGATAACATCGCCGGCCACAGCTTCCTGCGATATCAGGACTCTAGCGGGAAATGGCATTTCATTGAATATACCGGCACCACGTTCCGCAGCACTGGGCCAAACTGGGCGGATATGAGCATCGAGTATTTATCCGACGATGGCAAGGCTAAAGTAAAAATCGACGTCTTTGAGCTTCCGCAGACCGACGAACTGCGCAACTTTGTCCATCTTCGCGTCGATTTCCTGGACAATCTGACTTTGAAGGATGGCAACATTGGGGAGAGCGTGCGATTGTTGAAAGTCGCTTCATGGGTGCAGGGAATGCGCTATACCACTGTTGCCTTCGGCGGGCCAACCGGCGAGCCGACTATAACTCCCATTCACTTGAATGACCAGTTCAGCGTCAACGCAGCGCCGATTCCTGCAGAAAATGGCTGGGCGGTGGTATACCCTGACGAGCGTGGGGCGAACTCTTATATCGTCCGTCGGTTTGAGGGCAAGATCGGCGGCGAGAGCGTGACGCCAGGAGTGTCGCTCATTGGCAGGCCGGATGGCAACACTGAACTTTACCTCGTACCTGTTACCAAAGCAAAAAGTATCGGCGCGGGCGATTATCTGGATATGGATCTGATATTGATGCCCTATGGCGGGGGCACACAAGATTGGATGCCTGCGCAGAAATGTGCGGTCGATTTCGGGGTGAATTCACCAAAAATCACGTCAATGGGCGCAGGCAAAAAATTGGATGACTTCCCCACCCGACTCGCACTCGACGAAAAAGGGCGATCGGAGTTTAGCATAAAAGGCGGTTTCAACTGCATACCTATAATCATCGAAGGCGCCAAAGATTATTCCTCGCTTCGACTCTACAATGTCGACGGGCCGAAAACGCTGGTTGGATTGTCACGCGAGGCAGAGAAGGATGGCTACCAGGTATTCTCTAAGAAGGATGGAACGTTTGGATTTGTGTTCCTGGTTGACACAGATGGCAAGGAGCACAATTACGTCGCCGAATTATTTTTGTTTTCGCAAGCGACTGCACGAATATGAAACAAATATAGGAAGTGTATAGATATTGATTAACAAAGAGCTTAATGATCTCAGCAAGCAAATATCGGCACCTGTTCCGTTCTGGTTTCTCAACGGACATATCGAAGAAAAACACGTGATCCGTGAATTCGACATGATGGCCGAAAAAGGCTTTATTGATGTTATCGTTCACCCTCGATATGGTCTGCAATGCGAATATCTCTCCGATGAGTGGTTTGAGGTGTTCGGATGGTGCGTGCGAGAAGCCAGAAAGCGCGGGATGTGGGTATGGATCTATGATGAGCTGAATTGGCCCAGCGGCACCGCCGGGATGACGGTAATGGAAGCCGACCCGAGCTATCGTGGAAAATATCTCGCGGTTGAGCAATGCAGGCTGAGTGAGGTTGATTTCGATACTTACGAACCCGGGCTTTATATGGTCGCCGCGAACATAGAGGGTGAAGCGATAACCAAAACTAGAGTCATAGACGACGTGGCAGCAGCCAAAGCTCTAACCGGAGATTGGATGCTGTTTAATTGCACGGTAAAATATGACAAGTTTTATATCGACACTCTCTCGTTCGACGCCGTGAATCATTTCAAACGAGTAACTTATGATGAGTATTTCAATCGTTTCGGCGATGAGTTCGGCAAATCGATTCGCGCTGTGTTTACTGATGAGCCGTCGATTTATTGGGTGAGCGTCGGCTATGACGACTGGAACCTGCCGTATACCGAGGACTACTTTTCTACATTTGAGGCAAAATACGGCTACTCGCCGGTAGCAATGATCCCGCATTTGTTCTATCCGGGGGCGCGAGGGACGGCTTTTCGGGCGGATTATTGGGAGCATGCCGGCTTTTTGTTCAATGAACGCTACCACGGCAATCTGGGTGGATGGTGCAGGGAGCACGGTATCATCTACACCGGCCACAACAATCACGAAGAGCCGCTGCGCTATCAGATCCGTTATCAAGGGGATGCATTCGGGCTTATGCGAGCACTGGACATACCCGGTGTGGATCATTTGTGCAAAGGAACGCTGGGAAACAGTTGGATATCCATCATCGGGCACAAAATCTGTTCATCCGCTACGCACTTTGACGGCAAAGCTCGCTGTATGAGCGAGAGTTTCGGGCTTACGGATTGGGATGTCACCTTTGAGAACTTCAAGCGTATCACCGACTGGCAATTCGCTTTGGGAATCAATTTGCTGATTCCTCACGCGATCTTCCACACAATTTCGTCCATGACTAAACGGGAGTCTCCGCCAAGCTTCTTCCACCAATCCCCCTTGTGGGAGGATTTCGATTATTTCACAAATTATGTCCAGAGGCTCGAATCAATGCTTTGTGGAGGTCGGCATCTGTGCAAAGTCGCTGTGATGTATCCATTGAGCGGCCTTTGGGCGAGCTATCAGACCGATCGCAAAACCGCAGAGTTTGAATATACGGACAATTTCCTCAATTCTCTGTGTTTGGAGCTCGTGAAGAATCAAATTGACTTCGATTTGGTCGATTATCAGGCACTGGCTGATGCACGGCTTGAAGACGGGAAACTAAAGTTGGCTGATGAGGGTTATGAACATCTGATCGTGCCGCTTGCCGCTTATATCAGACCCAACGAAATCGACAGGCTGAAAGATATCGTCGAGGCCGGAGTCGAAACCACGTTATTTCACAAATCTATGGAGCCACAAAGCAACAATCTGCCAAAAAGCGTCCAGGGCGCCAGCTTTGTCCGAAGCGAGTCGCTGCAAGCATTTGTGGCAACGCTAAAAAAACAACTTGATGACGATATTCAGATATCCGGGGGCGGAGCGGAAGATATTATGCTCTATTGCCGTGCGCTTCCGAGTCCGGACGGCACCGAACGCAAGGTTACCTTTGTGCTCAATCGGTCGGGAAAACATCGCAAAGTTTCGGCGGTGATTAAGAACTATCCCGACGCTGCAATCTTTGACCAAGAGACCGGAGAATACACGAAGGTCGTCGGACGCCAGGCGGGCCAGAAGTTGCTGGCTCAACTGCGCTTCCAGCCCAACCAAAGCTACTTCATCGTAAGTGGAGTCACAGACGCAACACAGGCGACGGAGATCAATTCGGAGGCAGCACCAATTGCAGTCAAGAATCTGACCGCTGGCGCGCCTTTCAACGTCGCGTCGATTTATCATTTCAATTATGCCAAGAGCGGCCAGGAGCCAGAGTTGCTCGACGTGCGAGACCACCCTCGCTATATACCCGTCAACTGGGACCCGAACAAGCCCGATTTTGAAGCTTGGGCAGGGTCGTATGAGGCTGTTCTTAATCTCGATTTTGAACCTGCGGGCGAGTGCGCGATCCGAGCGATGCTCGACAAAGACTTCGCTGATTGCAAGGTCTTCATAAATGGCCACAAAATCGACCTTAAACCTGTGGCTGATATGGAGAGGGATTCTTTCTTGACGGATCATCAGGACGTGACCGCGTGCGTCGGCCATTTGCTGGTGCGCGGTGAGAATACGCTTAAAGTGGTTTCCCCGACCAAACTGAGTGAACCTCTGCGATTCGTCGGAGATTTCCGGGTGCTGGATAAAGATGGACGGATTGAGTTATCGCAATCGGGGCAGTCGGATCCTTTGCAGTTCGAGCTTGACCATCCGTTCTATTCCGGGGTGATAAATTATAGGGCCGAATTCGAGCTGGATGCGCCCTGCCGACAACTACTGCTTGATCTGCATAACGCGCACGACGCCGTGAGATTGACGGTCAATGGGCAAGATGCCGGACGGCGATTGTGGCAGCCGTATCAATTTGACATCGCAGGGTTGGCCAAAACAGGCACGAATGTACTCGAAATTGAGGTTCGTAATAATATGGCGAATCTAATGCTCGGCAATCCGAGGCCAATGGGGTTGAGGAAGATGCCAAGCCTGAGTCGCGATTGATATAAATAGAGGCCCGGCTGTCAGCCCTCGATGATCTCCACATTCGCACGCGGCACGATAACGTTCTCGCCGTCTTGAAGCCGGGCTTCTAATATTCTTACCACCGCGCCGGATTCGACTTCAACCAGTTCCGGCGGCAATTTTGTGACTGATCCGAGCCTGCCGAAATAAGGCTCGCGGATCACTCGTATACTTGTGCCGACATCCAACCTCTGCCCGGTATCTGCTTGATCCTGAGCAGTCGGTTTGTCGGCAAGCGGCGCGATTATCTCCGGTCGAATCACTCCCGCGCGAATCTGCGTAGCGCCGTTTATCGAGACATCGCGTCCCTCTAAAGTGTTTAGTAATTTGAACGTCCTGGCCGCCATTGCGATCGAGCCAAAGCCCTCGGTGAGAATCAAAGTAGTGTTAATTGGCTCATGGCCGGTGATGGCGACGCCTATGTCGTGGCCAAGATATTCGACCAAGTCCAAGTCGATTATCGCGCCGACCACAACCCCCACTGCGCCAATATCCGAAGCCTTGCGAAGCGCATCAGGAGCAGCCCCACTGCCGCCTACGATCACGCTGCCGGCATGGTCATCCGTTATATGATCAGACGTCAGAACCTCGTCTGCAGAGGAAACGGCAACCCGCAGCTTACCCATCCGTTCGCCGCCGACTCCAAATATGCCCTGCACCAGAGCGCCATACGTCTCCACTACAACTCCTTCGTCAGGAAGCACCTCTGCTATCGTCCCGTTGATATACGCGCTGATTTCCACAGGTTTGGACGGCTGGCGAACGCCGACGTGGCCGGTTGCGGGGGATATCAGCTCTATTGTGCCTGAAAATGGAGTTTTGCACTCGGTCTTTATCAAGCCGAAAAATGATTTTGTTTCGGCGAAAAGCAATCCGGCCGTAACCTGGTCGCCTTCGCGAACTTGCAGTGCAGCGATAGCTTCAGCAGGCTCGAGTCCGAGTATCTCGGCCACCTTGACGGTCTGAATGATGCCGGGGATGTCTGTTCGAGCAACAATGGTCGAGGCCGTGACTTTGTCTCCCTGTTTGACCAGCACCTCGCCTTTGAGCGGCAGCCTTCGCTGTTTTTGTATTGTGGTTCCAGAGCTTACCTTCAGCCCAGGGGTGTATGCAGTTCCCATCTACTCAGCCTCCAAGCCGAATGCGGCGTACCATCTCAAAAGCATCTCGATCCGGGCTTTCGGATCTTCCGGCAAATAGACCGGCCTGCCTCGACAGTCAATTATTAATCCCACCGCCCCACCCTCTACCGTGGCGGTCAATTCTCGTCCGCGCCCTGCGCCCACATCGAGTTTGCCGAACGGCTTAATGGTGGCCATGCGGCTTTCTCCAATGCCCAGCGGAACCAGTTTGAGTGAGCCGTGCGTCACCGTATGCGTTTCATTGTCGATCGTCACGCAAAGCGCCGGTTCGCCGAGTTTGCCTTTGCCGGTCGGTGCGATGACGCTGCCGAGTTTGATGAGGCAATCACGTTGGAAGACTTGTGCGGCTGCCTCGGGATGGATTGTAGAGAGCACTCCCAACTGCGGCATCATAAATATGGAGTCGACCGCAAGCATAGTAACCCCTTCGGGTTGAAACGCATCCAGCATCATATATGCGGCTTCAACGCGGCGCGGGGCATGGCTCAACACCCCTCCGCTGCCAACGATCATATTGAGATTCATGAGATTTACCAGCGTGGCTCCGGTCTCTTTTTGATCCATCAATTCCCCAATAGTGCGCTGGGTCTGCACGCCTTTTAGAGACCTTGCGAGCGTTTTGTGGTGCTCGAATGCCAGTCGAAGAGCCTCGCGGGAGACAGCTTGTTCAACTCGCAGATCGCGCAGGCTCTGCGGAACGGTAGTTGGGCGTATCATCTTGTTACGCAGCGTGTTTCGCAGCCCAGCGTCATCGACATCGAATGGCGTCCAGCGCTTGATACCGGCGACCCCAGCCTCTGCGAGCACATTGCAAATAGAATAGCTCATACCAAGGTTGGCGCTGACGGTGCGGTTGTAGATACCTCCGAAAACCGAAAACACGTCGGTAGTCGCCCCGCCAATGTCCGCCGCGAGCACGTCTATATTCTGCTGCTCGGCTACGGTTTGAATGATTTTGCCGACTGCGTTAGGAGTAGACATAATCCCCGAACTGACCCAATCGCTGAGTTTTCCGTAGCCGGGGGCCTGCTGCATAACGTGCTGCAGGAATAGCTCATGAATTGCTTCCCGAGCGGGGTCGAGGTTTTCGCGATCCAGGGTGGGTCTAAGATTATCGACGATTCTTAGATCAACTCTATCATCCAGGATATCTTTGATGGGTTCGCGCGCCTCTTTATTTCCGGCGTAGATCACCGGAAGCCGCAGCCCAATACCGAGCCTGGGCTTCGGGTCTGCGGATACAAGCATCTCAGCCATCTCGACAAGGTGTTTGACTGTCCCTCCATCGGTGCCGCCGGAGCACAGGATCATGTCTGGACGAAGTTCGCGGATTCGCTTGACTTTTTCGTAGTCTTTTCGGCCGTCATCCACGGCTATAACGTCGATGATTATAGCCCCTGCTCCGAGCGCTGCCCGCTCGGCGCTTTCCGCACTCATCGCCTTCACGACCCCTGCGACCGTCATTTGCAGCCCGCCACCAGCGCTGGATGTGGAAAGATACACATCCACCCCCGAACCGTCTGCGCGAGTTGGCGTGATTATATGATTTGTGTCATCGAGGATGCGGCGCCCGGCGAGTTCTTCGACTTCTCGGACAGCATTGACAACCCCGACTGTTACATCGTCAAAAGGAGCTTCAACAGTGGTCGGCGCCTGTCCTCGCACAACGAGGCGGTATTCGCCGTTTTGCTTTTCGATAAATATTGCTTTCGTGGTGGTGCTGCCACAGTCCGTGGCAAGTATTGATCTGATCTCGGCCAACTAATCACCCTGTCCCCATTTGGAGTTACGCAATGATTTTACCATGCCGGGGAAGGTCGGGCAAACTCCGCCGTTTCGCAAACGGAAATCCGGTTCCGGGCGCGAGCGGCGAGCGCGCCCGGAGCGATGTAAATCCACAACGAATATCACTTTATATTCGTCCATATATTTCCCTTTTTTGTTTTCGGATAGCAGCAGTTCGGCGTCCGAGTCGCTGACAATGGGGTTGGATTTAATTATTCCGTCCGCACATTTTATCGCCTTGATTATAAGCGGATTCGCTCCGCAGCGGCTGCTCTTTTCGGCGTCATCGAGTGAATGCACATAAGCCACCACACCGTGCTCGATTGCATAGTCAGTAGTAACCTCGCTGTCACCCCATACCACGCTTTCATCTTCTTTGCATATCTTCGGGCTGATGCTTCTTTCTAGGTCCAGCCTTTTCGCATCTATGACCAGCGACGTATACGCCTTTTCGGGCTTCGTCTCCTGTGCATAAGATGCAACTGCCGCGGTGCAGAGTATAGCAATACAAATAACCACAATCCAACGCATATTGGTCGCCTCC
>JAAYKG010000219.1 GCA_012522555.1 Armatimonadota bacterium | reverse complement strand
TTTGGGGCTCTGTTAGCGTGATCGATGCTAACACGTTCACCGTTGACGATGGCTCTGGTGTGGTTGTGAAGGTCGTCAAGACCTCCCACGGCCTCAACTCCGGAGACTACGCGTCCGCAACCGGCGCTCTCAACGTGGGCGGTTCTCAGCCGGTAGTCACTGCGGTTTCTGTCAAAAAGCAGAACTAATCAAAACGCAGTGAGTTGAGAAACAAACGGGCCGATCGCAAGATCGGCCCATTTTTAGTAAATTCTCTTCGCTGATAGCGAGGGTACGTATAGCTCCGAGTTTTTCGTTATGGGCCGCAGATAGTGCAGCGCTTCATTTGAGCGATCCTGGTCTGGTTGTTTTTGATGGTGTCTGTGGCGAACTCCTTGACCTGGCAATCGAGACCTCTCTGCAACTCAACCTGTGACAAGGCGATCTCATCAAGGTAGAGCTGCACGACCTGGTTTTTGTAAGCGTCGTCGAACTCCTTGCTGGCTTTTTTAAGGTTGCAGATATCGAATTCGAACCCCGCACTCAGAGCAGGTGTACACGCCTGCACCTCCAGGCAATATTTTGTTCTGAGCCATTTTTGGGCCTTGGAGATAGCCTGCCTGGAGTCCGCTATGGAGTTTGTTGCAAAATCTTGTAACCTCGTGCTTCCGAGGCGCACAGACGCCGCATCGGAGACAGACAGGATCTGCAGATTCAACTGCATTATGGCTTGCAGATAAGCCCTGTCCGCATCAACCCCGCACAACTGATTCAAGCAGTTGATGGTTTCCTGCGCACAGGCACTGATCGCGCCGATGCACGGCAGAGCACCCGGCCCCGCGCCGGGACCACCGGGAGCTGTCGAGGTCGTTACTATGCAATTGGAGTGGCACTGAGCTGCTTCGCACGGATCAGGGCAAGGCTGAATCTTAGGGCACGGGCACTGTTCGGGCGGGGTGCAGCTCACAATCGAACTGGGACAGCAGGGTTGTCGGGCCGGACAAAGTGGGGCACACGGATCGCACGCCGCAGGGCCGGCTCCCGGCGGCTGCGGAACAGGGATCGTCGTTGGTGTACTGCTGGTGATGGTGAGATTTGAATTCAGGCCCGGGATGTAGCTCATACCCTGGCCGCCGGGCGGACACACCGATGGGCCTGCACCACACGCTGCCGGTGGGATTGGGGTGCCCGCACAACCTATGTCGCACTTGGAATATCTGTAAAGCATCCCATTTTGCACGACATATACGCTGTCCGCATCAACAGCGATCGCGAGATCATTAGGATTTGTTGTGGTCGTCGACGCTTTCGGACCCGCAGCGACAGGCGCCCGCACGACGTCGGAGCTGGTCTGAGCACTAGCGCCAAGGCTTATCCCAGCGGTTAATAAGACGCAAAAACAGACAAGTCGGCTTCTCATCTATATCCTCCTTAGAACCCCTCTTTCGATAACAGATGTCTTTTACCCGGATACCACAGGTCGTCTAGCGATTATTTGCTATCGCGACCCATCTTTCATAACAATGTGGGTTGTTATTTAGTTCGACTAAAGCTGTCAGAAAACGGCAGAAGAGAGGTGACTCTCCTCGACAGCGCCACTCGAACAGATTTATCAATAAACCATATTGAAACTCGCTCCCACACCGAAACCAGCGCCGGTGCTATATGGGTCGTTTTTGCGGTCGGTGAGATTGAAGCCGCCTGCGTGCACGGTAAACTCCGGAGTTACTCTCAGTCGAATTCCCACGTTGACGTTGTTGGAATCCCACTCTGCGGTCAGTTGGACTCGGTTGCTGATATAGGCCGATGCACCCGCAAACAGCCCGCTCAGTCGGCCCGCGCCCAATCCGACGTGAACACGCGGTGTAATAGCTTCCCCTCTCCAGGTGCGAAGAGTACAGCCCAAGGACTTGCTCGCGACCGCATAGGCGGTAGTCTCGATATCATTGGTAATATCCGCGATGCCCGCCGCTATCGCGGGCGAGTGAATGGTTTCGGGTATAAAGCGATATTTGGCATTTAGCAGAGTGTGGTGATCGCTATCGTCGTTGACTCGAAACCTGTTGATGCCGACCTCGAAGCCCTGGGCAACGCCATAGTTCGCAACGACATCATTGATAGTATCACTGGAGACATCCTCAAAGAAGAAGCCCGCGTTCCAGTCTCCTTTTCCGAGCGCATCGGCTGTCGGCACGACCATTAGCCCCGTATATCCTCTGTAGCTTGGAATGGTGGATTGTGCAGGCAGGCACGCGATGACGATTAACAGCGGGCAAAATAGCAGATAAAGTCTTCTCATAGGTAAACCCTCCCTCTAGCGTCCCAAAGATTATGGCTTAGGTATGTCAGCCTGATAGCTAGATGTAGACGGCAACCTTATACCCAGATTATAGCATTATACTGCTAGTGCTTTTTATGAATATTGATTATTATTTTCAAACTGAGCATTAACAAAGTTCACCAGCGGACGATTTTACTACAAAAGAAGCTCGAGAGGGTCGTTGGTGACTTTGCGAATCGTGCGGGCGTCGATGCGCTCGACTCCATCTTTTAATTTTCCCTCGCAAAAATCCGTCCTATAAAGTTCGAGTTTCACCTCCATCGGCATTGTGACGACATAAGGTGTGGCTTTGCCTATCTGCGCCATCGCTTTTCGCGCGGCCTCACGAATTCGCTTGCGAGCCTCGTCTTTGTCGATGCATTCCGCTCGATTTCGGCCGACTCCTCTCTTGACAATCGCTGTCTCCACATTTCCGAAAAACTGCCGGGCTTCGACGCAAGCCGCCTCATCGCCACTCACCATAAGCATCGGCACACCGAAATGCCCGGCCACAATCCCCCATTGTCCAAGCTCACCGGTTTTGCGGCCGTTGACATAATAGTTGTACCACTGAAGTGAGTTTTGGGTGTGATCCAGAAATCCGTTGATAGTGCCGGCCATCGCGTGTGCACCGATGAACATAGTGCCTGCGTAGCTGTTGTCGAGCTTGCCCCACCATTTTTTATTGGTTTTGAGGTCGTTGTCTGCCCTGGGATCGAGTAAATCGAGAATAAAGTTTCTGCCCCCGCCGTGGCTATCGAGCACCGTCACCTGAGTAGCGCCCCCTGCAAAGGCTCCTTCGATGGCTGCGTTCAAGTCCCCCATCAGCAACTCACAGCACTCTTTGTAGCGATCGCTGTCCCGCTGAATCATCTCAAAAGAATCGATGCCGGTGACCCCTTCAAGGTCCGTATGAATGTAAATTTTCACTTCCTTACCTCTGGTATCGTTATTGGCGAAAAGGCAGGTCGGCAACGCCAGAATAAGCAACACGGCTATCAGCCATCTCACAACAGCACCTCCATTAACTATTGTCTGCCGCTAATGTCCCACAGCGCGCAACATCCGCCCCCTACCATTCCATATGTGCAGCATTCCAACCCGAATGCAGCCAGCCGGCCAGCTTGTCGACAAGCTGCTTGTTTTCAGGCTGAGATGCGATATTTACATTGCCCTGTGGGTCTGCCTTGTAATCATAAAGTTCTGTGCCGACGTTTAGTTTGCCGTCTTTTATCCACTCGGTGTAGCGATAGCGGTCGGTGCGCATGGTGTAGCCCATCACGTTTTTAGCTCGCGGTATTTGACTAAAAGCAGCTCTTTTTACGTTGCGTTTTGAGTCCCGTATCACCGGTGCCAGGCTGGTCCCCTCCAGACCGCTGGGTTTCGGAAGCCCGGCGAGGTCGCACAGAGTCGGATATATGTCCACAAATTCAGCTAACGCATCCACCTTGGCGCCCGGGTTTTTCTGATGTGGGGCACTGATTATCAGAGGCGCATGGGTGGCTTCTTCGAAGTTGGTCTGCTTGCACCACTGATCGTGCTCGCCGAGGTGCCAGCCGTGATCCCCCCACAACACAATGATCGTCTTATCCCGCAGCCCGAGTCGATCAAGTTCGTCAATAACTCTTCCTATCTGCGCATCCACATACGTTGAAGCTGCATAATACGCCTTTATCAACTGCTTTTGCTGCTCCTGCGTCATAGGGCCGACTTCGGGAATGTCCGAGTAGACTCTCAGCTCCGGCCAGTTGCGCAGCGCCACCGGCGGGCAATCTTTCGGGCCAAATTGATTGCTGGCGGCATCTATATCGCCCAACGAATACATGTCGTGGTATTTTTTTGGTGAAACGAACGGCAGGTGCGGCTTGATGTAGCCTACCCCCAAAAAGAAGCGCTCATTTTTGAGTTCGCGAAGCCGTTTTATTGCGTAGTCCGACGTCATGCCGTCAATGAGCGCGTTGTCCGGCACATCCGGGTCTTCCCAAGCCGGGCCTCTAATCTTCGACGCGTGAGATGGCCGAGCCACAGTCAATGGCAGCCCGGTTTTCGGATCTCTTTCGACTACGTTGTCCTGAAACGTCAGCCCTTTAGCCTTCTTCTCGGCCGCGCGCTTGTTTCTGGCGGCGATGCTTTCAGGCTTATGATAGGTTGCGGACACTGGTTTCCACGAATCGACGCTCCAAGAAACGGGATCGTCGAGATCCGGATGATAAATTTTGCTCAGGCCCTGGGTGATATATCCGTTCTGCTTGAAGTGCTGCGGCAGCGTCACGACATCAGGGATATATTTACGAAAGTGCTGGGTGAGGTCGTATATCTTCGTGGTATCGGGTCTACGCCCGGTTAGAAGCGAGCTTCTGGATGGACTGCACAGCGCCTGTTGACAATATGCTCGGCGAAACAGCGTCCCTCTGGCCGCCAAAGCGTCGATGTTCGGCGTCTTAACCACCGGTGTCCCATAACAACCCAAAGAGGTGCGCAGATCGTCCACCGCAATAAACAGCACATTGTAATCCCCCTTAGCCGTGCCGGAGGCAAACGAGGGAAATGCGCCCGTCAGGCCGGCGAGCGCACCAGCCATCAGCGACGTTCTGAGAAAATCTCGTCTGGAATATTCCTTCATCGACCATATCCTCAAATCTATATATTCAATTTTTCATCCGTTCAAGCCGCCTAAAGCGGCGCCAACCGCAGCGCATTGCCGGAGTAGATAAGTTCTCTGACATCTTGCGGCAGATTCAGAGAGTCGATAAGCTCCTGATGCAGATTATCAAAATAATCTCGAGCATATAATACCCTGTCTTTGAACTCGATCAAGAAATCGCGGGAGAACTCATGATCCCGATCCAGCGCGATTCTCGCCGAGCCTGCGGAAAGATCGCAATACAGGTTCGGGTAGTCGCGCATCATCTGAATCAGCTTGCCTCCCGGCAGCACAGGGCCTTTCGGATACGCCACTTTGTTGTATTGGTCATCCCCCGAGATATGCGCCCAGAATCCCGGCGCGTGCCCCAAAAAGATCGTCTCCGGGCAAGCCTGTATCGCTCGCTCGAACGCCTCTATCCCGCCGCCGTACCAATAGTTTGGACGGGGATATTTTCTGCCGGTATCGAATTCATAGTCGATATGCACGATAACCGGCAGTTTTTTTTCTGCACAAAATCGATACATCCGAAGCGCATCCGGGTTATCGTACATCATTCGCAGCTTCAGTTCGCCGCAAACCTTCACTCCATATATGCTGATGGCGGCGTCGAGTTGATCTATCGCCTCCGGTCGGCGGGGATCAGGCGCGAACCCGAGGACGAATTTACCAGGCGCACGCTCGGCATACGACACACAGCGGCTGAATGCGATGGGGACTTTATCCGACAGCGACATCATCGCGGCGTTATATGACGGATCGGCTTCGTCGGCAGGGCATTCCCAGCTCAAAAGCCACGTAACATCTATATTATTGGCCGCCATATTTTCCAGAAACCTGTCCAGATTGTGGTCGTGCCAATCGGGGTGATTATGTGCGTCGATAATCATATAAAGTCTCCTCTTTTTGAGTCAACTCAATCTAGCACTTGAGCGTTGCCGTGTCAATGAAAATCACTTCTCCAACGGCACCAGGCGCAAGGCATTGCCGGAATAGATAAGCTCTCTGACATCCTGCGGCAAAGCCAGTGAATTGATAAGCTCCTGAAGCCGATTGTCGAAATAATCCCGACCATACACAACTCTGTCCTTGAATTCCAGCAGGAAATCTTTTGTAAACTCCAGGTTCCGACTGAGCGCGTTATGCGCCGACCCTGCCGACAGATCGCAGTAAAGGTTGGGATAGTCCCTCATCATCTGAACCAGCTTGCCTCCCGGCAGTACCGGCCCTTTAGGGTAGGGATGCTTATCAAACAGATCGTCGCCAGAGATGTGCGACCAAAAACCAGGCGCGTGACCCAAAAATATTGTCTCCGGACAAGCGCGAATTGCGCGCTCAAACGCCTCGATGCCTCCTCCATACCAGTAATTCGGGCGGGGATATTTTCGGCCGCTATCAAATTCATAGTCCAGATGAACGATCACAGGCAGCTTCTTCTCCCCACAAAACCGATACATCCGCAGCGCGTCGAGATTGTCATACATCATTCGCAGCTTCAGCTCTCCATAAATTTTCACTCCATACACATCCATTGCCGCCTGCAGCCGATCAATTGCATCCGGTTTACGCGGATCCGGAGCATAACCGAGAACGAACTTATCGGGAGCGCGTTCAACATACGAAAGAGCGCGGCCAAACACCCACGAAGACTGCCCATCAAATCGCACCCGCACCCAACTATACTCCGGATTTCGCTCCTCAGAAGGCACCTCTCCGACCAGCATCCAGGTCACATCGATATTATATGCAGCCATGTTAGCGATAAACTTGTCAAAGTTGTGCCCATGCCAGTCCGCGTGATTGTGTGCATCGATAATCATCTTGCCACTCCTTTCATCTTGACGCGCTCAATTTAGCACCTCAGCAGTGCGTTGTCAAATGCGACAAACCCAATATGGTTCATAAGCAGGATAACATCTGCGATAAATCGAACGATACTGTATGGCGCAGTATCGGCATTCGGTCAATGAATCTAAGCCGAAGTCAAAGACGCCGCATTTCAGGGCGAAGGTTTCTCGGTCTGCCCCAAGTCATCGGGTGTCAGACTTCTGGCTTAAGGCTATTATCTGTCTCCTGCTCATCGTTGTGACAGCGGGCGCCTATTGGCACGTCATCGGCTGCCAGTTTATCGAGTCTTACGATGACCAGGAATATGTGACTAACAACACCGCCATCGCATCCGGCCTCAACGCTGCTAGTCTCAAGTGGGCGCTGACCACGTTTTACGCCTCGAACTGGCATCCACTGACGTGGATCAGCCATATTGTGGATGTCCAATTGTTCGGCCTCAATCCTGTCGGACATCATTTAGTCAATCTGCTTTTGCACATACTCAATGCACTATTACTCTTCACTATATTGAGTCGATTGACGCAATCGATCTGGAAGAGCGCGTTTGTTGCCGCATTATTTGCCGTGCATCCTCTCCACGTTGAATCGGTTGCGTGGATAGCGGAGCGCAAGGATGTGCTCTCGACTATGTTCTGGTTTATCGCATTGTGGGCTTACGCGGCTTATGTCGCGCGCCCTGGTGTATGGCGATATATGCTGATTATGGCCGCGTTTGGGGCCGGGTTGATGTCAAAACCGATGCTGGTCAGCTTGCCGTTGACGCTTCTGCTGCTGGATTATTGGCCTTTGGGGCGTTTGAGCGTTGGGTGGAAGAAGCTCATCGCCGAGAAGATACCGCTTGCCCTGATGAGCGCAGCTTCGTGCATTGTCACAATGTTTGCCCAACAAGCAGGCCAGGCTGTCGCCACAGCGGGAGAAATAGGTCTTGCACATCGGCTGGCCAATGCGGTGGTGGCGTATGCGGCATATATCATTAAAACGGTATGGCCGAGCCGCTTAGCGGTTCTTTACCCGGTTTTTGAGACACATTTGCTGGTATGGCAAATCATCGGCGCGGCAGTGTTGCTGGCAGCCATATCGATCGGCGCTGTCCTGTCGTCTCGCCGACGCCCCTATCTCTTGATGGGCTGGTTGTGGTATGTGATAACTCTGATTCCGGTGATAGGGTTGGTGCAGGTCGGTTCGCAGTCTATGGCCGACAGGTATACCTATGTCACTATCATAGGCCTGTTCATCATGGCTATATGGCTGATTGCGGATATCGCTGCTGATCGTATCGCGTGGAGCCGTGCGATTGCTGCGACCTCTGTTGCGATTGTTTGTGTGCTTGCGGTCTGCACGTGGAGGCAAGTCTGCGTCTGGCAAAATTCTGTCACATTGTTCGATCACGCCATTAAAGTCACCCCACGTAACTCCATCGCTCATAACAACAAAGGAACCGGGCTGGTTCGCGAGGGCAGAATGGATGAGGCGATAGATGAATTGCGTGAGGCGATTAAAATACAACCTGAATACGGTGCGGCTCACAATAATCTGGGCGTGGCTCTCGTTCAGACAGACCATCTCGATGAGGGAACCAGACATCTGCGGATCGCGGCGAAACTTGGAATGAAAACCGCGCGTGTTCATCAGCATATCGCGGAAGAATTAGTCCAGAAAGGCGAAATGGACGAGGCGGCCGAACAGTGCCGTTTGGCTTTGAAGCAGGATCCTGATTTTGGCCAGGCGCATTTCACTCTTGGTATGATTCTCGGCATGAAAAACAAACACAAAGAATCGTTGAGCCACTTCAAAACAGCGGCAAAATTGGCGCCCAATGACGCACTAGGTCGTGCAATGCTGGCGGTGGCCTATTTTCAAACAAAAGATTATGAATCAGCCTGGCGCGAGGCGCACCGGTGTCGAGAATTGGGAGGGGATTTATCCGAAGGGTTTGTAAAAGACCTTACGTCTGCTATGCCGGAGCCGCTGCTGGCCGGGCGCAAGTAAGCTTATCGGTTTGACACCAAGCCCTGCCGGGTATCATAATGGTCGGGCTTCAGCGCTTATTCAAAGGGGACTTCTATGAATTACACTCACCTCGGACGCACCGGCCTGGTGGTCAGTCGTTTCTGCCTCGGCACTATGAACTTCGGGCCGCAGACAACCGAACGCGACAGTTTTGCGATTATGGATCGCGCACACGAGCTTGGGATCAACTTTTTTGACACAGCCAATAACTACGGCTGGCAGCTCGGCGAAGGAATCACTGAGAAAATTGTTGGCCGCTGGTTCGATCAAGGCGGCGGCAGACGAGAGAAAACGGTTTTGGCTACCAAAGTGTATTCAAAGATGGGGGAGTGGCCGAACGAGGAAAAGCTCTCAGCGCTTTCGATTGTTCGACAATGCGAAGCAAGCCTGCACAGGCTGCAAACGGACTATATCGACATCTACCAAATGCACCACGTCGACCGCGACTGCCCTTGGGAAGAGATATGGCAAGCAATGGAGACTTTGGTTGCGCAGGGCAAGGCGCTATATGTGGGGTCGAGTAATTTTGCCGGTTGGCATATTGTCAAGGCCAACGAAGCCGCCAAAAAGCGCAATTTCATGGGCTTGGTCTCGGAACAATGCTTGTATAATTTGAACGCGCGCACTGTAGAGATGGAGGTGCTGCCGGCCTGTGCGGATTATGGACTGGGAGTGATTCCCTGGAGCCCGCTTGCAAGTGGGCTTTTGGGAGGCGCGCTCAAGAAAGCCATCGAAGGCAGGCGATCTGAAGGCGGAGTGCAGGAAAACATAGCGAAGAATCGTGAAAAACTGGAGCGATATGAGGCGCTGTGTGAGAAGATAGGGGAGCAGCCCGCCGACGTGGCGCTGGCGTGGCTGCTCGCAAATCCGGTGGTAACTGCGCCGATAGTTGGGCCGAGGACCACACAGCAGCTCGCGGGTTCGATCAGGGCGATAGAAATTGAACTTGCGCCGGAGGTATTGGCTGAGCTGGACACGATATTCCCTGGCCCCGGCGGCCCTGCGCCTGAAGCGTTCGCGTGGTAGAGATGGATAGTATAAATCAGAAGTGAGCCAGAGACGGGAGCGGGCGTTCAATTGCGATCCGCCCAAACTCCCGTCTCCGTTTTATTTTCAGCCTAATGGGCGACCCCTGTTATCAGCCATCGCCTCCCCGATTTTTCTAGATCGACAGAGATCTGAGAGACATGGTTGTCGGGATAGTTGAGCGTTATCGCCACATTGGCCCGTCCTGTTGAGGGGTAGGTGGCTTTGCCTATCGTGTAGGTCGCCTCACTGTTGTGGGTTTCGTCGAAGAAATAATCAGAGAGCGCATGCGTGTCGGAGATCCCCGTCTGCATTTTAGATGCGAATTCGGGTGAATGATAGCCCGCCGCTTTGCCGCATGACCTCTGGGTCATTGCGCCAAACCATTCTCTTGTTACCTCGTCCGGCGGGACCACTCGAAAGGCGTGCGCGACGGTCATGACTATCAAAAGCAGGCCGACCCCAACCGCCGCGTATATCATTTTACGGCTAGGCCGCCAAGGCTCTTTCTCTTCAACGTGATAATAGCCCCCGGCCGCCGTGCGCGTGCCACACACTATACAGACTTTTTGTTCTGAGCGCAGATCAGCGCCGCATTTGACGCATTTCAAAAATCTTCACCTCGAAAAACGGTTACAATCGTTCGATGACGCTCGCCCCGTCCTCTGCGGTACAGACGTAGAGTGAAGGAACCAGTGTCGTCTTCTTCTTATATTCTACGGCTACTACCTGTAGAAATTGTTCCACGTACTCATCTTTTACAAGACTGACAGTGCATCCGCCGAATCCTGCGCCCGCCATTCGGCCCGCCAGTGATCCGCTCGCAGCCCGCGTGACCTCCACCATCGCTTCAAGCTCAGGGCAGCTCACCTCATACAGATCTCGAGCAGAATCGTGAGACGCGTTCATCAGCCTGCCAAATTCTTCAAAATCCCCAGACCCCAAGACCTCGCGGCTGCGCAGCACCCGGTGGTTTTCTCCCACCACATGAGCCACTCTTTTTGCCACCACCTTCGGCAGACGGGATTTGTGCTCTTCATACATTTCAATGCTCACATCACGCAGCGCCTTGACTTCAGGATACCACTGCGCAAACAATCGAGCGCCTTCTTCGCACTGGCTTCTGCGCTGGTCGTATTCGCTGCCCACCAGGCCACGACGCTTCATCGTGTCGCATACGACTATCTTCACCTGCGAAGTATCCAGCGGCACATATTCATATTCCAACGTCCTGCAATCCAAAAACAACGCCGCGTCTTTTTTGCCGAGCCGGGAAATAAACTGATCCATTATCCCCGTATTTACACCGACGAATTTGTTCTCGGCTTGTTGCCCGATCAAAGCAAGCCGAGGCCCGCTCATCTCAAAACCATTTAGTTCCTGCAGAAGATACCCGCACGCCATCTCTATCGCCGCAGAACTCGACAGCCCAGAGCCTATCGGCACGTTGCCATAGAGCGCCATATTCGCCCCACGCAATGCTACTCCGTCTTCCTGCAGGAAGTGGACGACCCCACGCACATAGTTGCTCCACGTGTTGACGTTATCGAACTCTATGGCATTCAGATCGAATTCGACCAGCTTTTCGAAATTGCCGGAATACACAGCAATCTTGCCGTCGTCCCGCAGCCCACCGCCGGCAAGCACATCCACGTTGACCGCCACGGGCAGCACAAAACCGTCATTGTAGTCCGTGTGGCTCCCCATCAAATCGACTCGCCCAGGCCCCTTTACTATCACCTCCGGGGACGAGCTGAACAGCTCTGAATAATCTGCTTTAATTCGCGCTATACGATCAGGCATTATCCTCCGCTTTCCCTGGCGTCGTTTTCAGTGTCTCCCGTATTCGCTGAGGCACCTTCGCCAACGCCTGTGTCCATTCTCTATTTGCTGCTTCCACCCGGCGGATTAGAATATGCCCATACGCGCTGTAGGCCCATCTACGCACTCGCCGTTCGATCTCCCAGCGCGCTCTTTTCCATTTGCCTCTCAGCAGATTGAGATTGAGCTTTGCGAAAAACCGAAACGAATCCGGCCCGATAAGCATCCGAATACACTCTCGTATGCTGTAGAAGCATTTCATTGCCCGGAATGCTTCTCGCTGTAGTTCATACGGGCTGATATCCCGAGGCTGATAGACAACGTGATGGCCATCATACAACTGCCAATCCCGCGTCAGCAGCCGATCCTGCCGTTCTAATTCATGATAGTACGCAGTACCGGGCAGCGGTGTCAAGGCCATAAACTGCACGGTGTCAATTTGATGCTTCATCGCAAAATTGACAGATTTTCGGATGCTTTGAGTGGTGTCGTTTTCCGCGCCTATGACAAACATACCATGAACTATGATCCCGTGTTCGTGTAAAATGCAAACTGCCTCCGCCATCTCCTCAACAGTCTCGCGCTTGTTGTATTCTTTAAGGGTTTCCTCATCGGCGGATTCAAAGCCGATATAAACAACCCAGCAGTTTGATTTTTGAAACAGCTTAATCAGCTCTCGATCTCGCACGGTGTCGGCCCTGATCTGCGCAGACCAGGGTTTGTCTGCCCCTTTTGAGATCATCAACTCAAGCAGCGCTTTGGTGCGGCGGGGGTCCATCACAAAGTTGTCGTCATAAAAGAAGGTCATCTTCTGCTCACGTGTGAGCATCTCCTCCACCACGCTGTCAATACTGCGGTATCTGCAAGCCCTGCCGAACATGCCGGTAACACTGCAAAAGCTGCAATCATACGGGCATCCTCGTGATGTGATGATCGGAGATATGCTGATTCTTTCCGAGCCTTTGATCAGGGAAATGTCCGGAAAAGGCAGCGCATCCAGGTCCGTTACTCGGCCGCGATCCTCGTTGTGTATGACCTCGCCGCCGGATTTGAACGAGAGGCCCTTAATTGACCTCAGATCGCCAGCCCCTTCGTCGATGGCATCGATCAATTCAGTCAGCGTATACTCGCCTTCGCCGCGGACGCAATAATCCCCATGCTCAACCGCTTCATCCGCGGCAAAGGTGACGTGCGGCCCGCCAAAGACAACCGGAATGCCGGCCTGTTTGATACGTTCGGCGATGCGATAGGCCTCCGGGGCCGTGGAGGTGGTGGTAGAGATGCCGACAAGATCGCTGGAGAGCACATCGTCATAATCAATAGGATGAAAATCCTGACAGTAGATTGAGACGTCTATGCCTCTGTTCTTTAGAATAGCGCCCATAATGGGCAGCCCCAGCCTGGGTAAAGGAAATAAGCTGTAGACGTGGTAACCCGGTGGGCGGGGTTCGATGAGAGTGACTTTTCGCACGCGTGCCAAGGTTTTCCCCCTCTTCTCCCGCCCCGGTTGTTTCAGTGTCTACATCATCGCAGGCTATCGCCGATTGACATCACGTTCATAAATCCGACTCCCCAATGAACGTGCTTCGGGTAGTAGTCGGCGCTGCTTCACGCAGTTCCGCCGCTTTTTCTTCGGCCACGGTATCGTTTACAAAAGAACCCGCGCCGCTTTCGCAGCCTGCCAGATATTTTAACTTGGTCTTCGTCCGCAGGGGCGGATGAAACTCAATATGGTAATGATAATACCCATAATCTCGCCCATCAGTCGGCGCCTGGTGCATAATCATCATATAAGGTTGAGATATTCCCCAAAGATTGTCATATTTCAGCAGCACTCCCTTGAGAATCACCGCGAGATCGCTGCGTTGTTTGTCATCAAAGCTCATCATTGATTGATGGTGATCGCGTGAGAATATGTAGACCTCATAGGGGTATCGCGCGAAAAACGGGATCATAGCCACAAATGAATCGTTTTCTGCGATAATCCTGCGAGTATCAGTCAATTCTTCGTTGATAATATCGCAAAACAAGCATCGCCCGGTGCGATTTTGATGTTTGAGAGCCGAGTCCAGTTCGCGCTGTATCTTTGGCGGGATAAACGGAAATGCGTATATCTGGCCGTGCGGATGAGTCAGAGTAACACCGATATCCTTGCCCTTGTTTTCGAATATAAGAACATAATTCACGAAATCTTTCGAGCCAAGCTCACGGAATCGATCCGTCCAGACCTCAACAAGATTTTTCATCTCTTGCACAGTGGCGTCTGTGAGTGTGCCGCCGTGTCGAGAGGTGTAGCAGACCACCTCGCAGATGCCGTGAGCCGGGCGAACTTTATAAAGCTCCGTGCCCTCGACGGCAGGCTCAGGCGCGGGGTGCTGCAAAGAGGGGAATTTATTTTCGAATGTGACTATCTCGTAATCAGACTGTGGTATCTCCGTCGGAAACGCTCCCGGTTTGGTCGGGCACAATGGGCAATAGTCATCCGGAGGAAGAAACGTGCGATCTTGCCGATGCGTCGCCGTTATCACCCACTCCTCTAATATCGGGTGCCATCTCAGTTCCGACACTACTCTGCCCCTCCATCGTCTTGAGGAGCCTTGTTTTTTTCCTCGCTTTTATCACTGAAAGTGTAGTAGATCAGGTATCTGCCATCCTCAAGCTCGATTGTCTTTTTGTTCATTTTCATAGATTATCTACCTCGCAAAACCTCTTCCACAACCAGCAATTGATCGGGAGTGTTTACTCCTGTCAGTTCCTGCGGGTCGCATTCTATCGTCGCTACCGTGCAGTTTTGAGCCACAGCCACTCGCACCATATCCGTCAGGTTATACTCACCGGCCTCGTTCATGGCCATTTTGTCGATGTTATCGAACAGCCAGCGCGAATCAAACGCATACACTCCGCCGTTGACCTCTTGAATCGCTTTTTCGCTTTCACTGGCGCATTTTTCTTCGACTATACCGCCCACCACACCTCGTGAGTCGCGCACAATTCTGCCATAACCAAACGGATCGTCCAGCCTGGCGGATGCGAGCGAGATCGCAGCTTGGGTTTGTTTATGCTCATTCAGAATGGCGCTTATAGTGGCGGCTGTAAAAAGAGGGCTATCGCCGCACATAATGACAAGAACTCCGTCGTAATCAGCAAACGTTTCCCTGGCGCAGGCAACTGCATGGCCGGAACCTTTCTGTTCGGTTTGCCGCGCATATCGAACGCCGCCGCCGACTTCATTCATTACCTGATCTGCGCCGTAGCCGACCACTAACGTGACATCACAGATCCCAGCGCATTTAAGCGCATCCAAAACATAGGCTATAATCGGTTTGCTCAACACCCGCCGGAGCACCTTCGGCAGGCTATCCCCGGTCGCGCCCGCAAATCTGGACCCTTTTCCAGCGGCAAGCACCAATCCCGCACTTTTGCCTGTCATCACATCAAATCCTTGGCAGCACGTTGCGATACCATCGGCCATCAGGCTTCAGTTCGCGGATATCAATCGCTCCGCCGGTCTCCGATATCGTGATGAAGTTGCCGCTCTTCAGCTTGTAGAAATGGCTGTCTCTTATCAAATCCCGAATAGCTTTATCCGATTCGGAGTTCAGCTTGGTAAAGTCCAGCACTGCCCTGGACTTGCCTGTCGCAGTGTCAAATTCGAACCCACCATCATAAGCGGTGATGGAGATGGATTTTGGAACTGCGGGCCAGGCGTCGAGATCGCCGACGCCATTGGGCCGGGCGGTGATTTTGTTGGTCGCGATATCGTAGATCGCAGCCTGCAACTTCTGATTTACGCTGCACACCAACAGCACCCCAGTCTCAGACGGCCATATTCCGTCGATGCGGCCAGGCACGTCATTCAAATCGAAAGCTTTTTGCGCGGTCCCTTCCTCTGCATTGGCCAGGTAATACACTCGACCACCCTCGGCGGCGGGATCGGAGACAGAAAACATAAACCATCGGCCATCCGCCGATATCCCAGCGTCCTTATGCAAGCTGATCTGCTTAGAAACGCCGGTGGGAATCGGTTTGCCGATCATCTTGCACGATTTCTCTCCATCGACAACAAACGCTGCAACGGATTCCGGCTCACCGGTGGTTTGCGCTATAAAAGTGGAGGTGGCGTTCGGCCAGTAAACCACTCGCGCAATCTCAGGGAAATATTCGGGTTTGCCTTTGACCTGAGCTTCAACAGCGTCCACCAACAGCATCCCCAAGCCCTTATCCGGAGCGGAACTGGTGAAGCAGACGCGTATTGTTTTATCGTCCACCCAATTCAGGAAGTTCACCTCAATATTATCGGGCAGCCGACAAGACTTTGCGGAATAAGCGTTAAAATCGACGATCCGGACTGCGGAGTCGGAGGTATCTTTCGAAGTCTCTTTCTCATTCCAGGCCCCAGCCCACAGTGTACCGGCAGGGTTCACATTTTGGGCGCCCATCTCCCCTATCGCTCGTGAGCTTTTCCAACCGTTAAACGGACCAACCGGCCCCGGCATTGTTTTAGGAGGCGGATTGGATACCCTCCATACCAGCGCGACAGCGACCAGCACAAACAGAACATACAGCGGCAGTCTGTTATTTTTCATATTGGATTAAATGCCCCTCACTCGATTGATATATTTTTTCAACAGGCTCTCATTGTGTTCATCACCGCCGTCTATGTTAGCGCTGATGAATACAGGAGGCGTCACCCCGGCTTTGATCAGGTTTTCGATGGTCTGTGCGACCATTGATTCTACTATGAAAATCCCGGCAAGCCCCGAGGTCGGACACGCGCGCCCCGGCAGCCCCTCTATCTCAAGGATCGCGTCCCCGGGCATGCCGCAGTTGTCGATTACAACATCTGCGATCTCGAACAATCGCTTGTTGCTGGAGTGTCTGGAGGTGACGGATTTGGAGTGGGCAAGGGAGGTAATTGCGACAGTTTTGATTCCACGTTCCCTGCACCACAGCGCGGTCTCGACGGGCATAGCGTTGCGACCGGAGTTTGAGACGATAATTACAACCGACCCGGATGAGATATTATAATTTTTCAACACCGTCTCGGCATAGCCCTCAACTCGCTCTGCCCTGCCGAAGGTGGTATCCTCGATCACGTCGACGCAGGCAAGTCCGCCTGCCCGATAATACCCCTCCATCGCTATCGCCAGCGAGTGCCCACTGCCAAGCAGATAGACCAATTCATCGCGTTTGATGCAATCGGCCATCACTTCGGCCGCCCTCGCGATGTTTTCCTGTTGGGTGGCAGCTATGCGCGCCAGCAATTCGTTTACAGCTTGATAGTATCTTTCAGAACTTGTAGACATTGGTTGGTCCTCCCGGCTGATTATCCCACCATTCCCACCTCAGGTCAATCTCCAGGAAGAGGGTAAGCCATTGTCTATTGAGTTAGAGCGTCCGGATGGTAAAACCAAACGCGCTAGAGGATAATTGCGGGCTTTGCTCTAAGACATGTTTTATCCGGCAGCAACACCGCCGCGCTCGTCTTGCCGCCTCCGCTTGCAAACCAGATACGCCGCATGGAGATGGCGAGACCCTGTTGTATAAATATATGACTGAAAAATGGGATTGTATCAACTGATACGAAAGGAGCGTATTATGTCCACCGTTTATGTTGCAGTAGATGTACAAAACATTGAAGTCAGTTCGGAAAATTACGGCCAATCGGTGCCGATCGCAGCTCTACTGGAGAGAATAAAAGTAGAAGGATATCCGGTGGTGCTGCGAGCCTACGCAGACTGGGTCGAGCCGACCATTCGCGAGCGGATGCCTGAATATCGTGCATATGGTTTTGAGTTGATCCAGTTGATGAGCGATAGCAGAGGCAAGAATAGCGGAGATATGATGCTGGCTGTGGATGTTATAGAATCGCTGCATTCACCTGATTGCCCGGATGTATATGTTGTGGTGTCGGGGGACGGAGATTTTGTGCCGTTAGCGCCGAAGATGCGCAGGAAAGTAAAGAAATTTGTAGCGATGGGGTTTAGGGAGAGCAGTAACAGTATCTTGCGAGGCCTGTGTGATGATTTTGTATATTTTGAAGACCTCATAGCCGATTTCGAAGCCAGGCGCCGCACCAAACATCCGATAGCCGTTTCAGAAGAAACCGAGCCGGAGCCTGAACCGGAATACACGGAACCACAGGAGACCGAAGAAGAGGAAACCACAGATACGGTCGATCAAGCCGAGATCGAAGTTCAACCGCCATCTGTCGAACACCGCGAACCAGTCCGGATGCATATTCAAGAATATGCCCAGCGTATTCCGGAGCCGGACTACACCAATACCCGCGAGACCGCCGCTTATTATCGCCGCGTCCTACAAGAATATAAACACGTCCGGGTTGAAACATACTACTACCGAAAGCTGCTGATTGAACGAGCGTGGAATTATATGGACGATCGCGGAGGATATGTCGACCTGCGCGATATATATGACGATCTGCTCGACTACGCGTTCTACAACAGCTACGGCATCTACCCCAAGGGGATAGAAGTAATCCTGCGCACTCTGTATATCGCCAGATGCTTCGACATCCAGGGAGATATTCACCCGTTCAGCCTCGACATTCGAGTATGCCCCGGCCCCGGTATCGACGCTCAGCGTGCGCTGGATATGATGAACGAGACCTATGTTCGCGGGATGACGATGGAGCTGCCGGATATTCATCTCGAAGCGGATGGGGTGGCTCATCTGTTGATGGACGAGGTGACCCCTGAATCTAGGGAAAAGGCGATTGAGATCATAAAAAGAGTGAAACCGTTCTACGATGAACCGACAACACTCGGGATGGCAATCGACAGCGCACTCAATGAGGAACCTGACGAAGATTAAACGGAGATATGCTTGGGCGCGACGAAAGGTCGCGCCCAAACGACACATCAACGAACCTTATGATCTGTCGCTAGAGTCGTCGTCAGATCGGTCCAAACGTTGTCCCATTTAATAGTAATGTTCTTGGCGTCCAGAGGAATTTCTATTTTAGAATAGGGCTTAAGGTCGATCTTTGCCGACCCGATAACCCCCGACAAAGCTATGGGGCTGAAGTTCTCGATTTCCAGCCCTCCGGCGACTTTTCTCGCCACAACCGATGACTGCAGCACATCAGTCAGCAGATCCTTTCGCCCCCACAACATACCATCAAACCGTGCGGCGGTGCGTCGGCCTTTAATTGCATCCATCACACCTTTCACACTTCGTTCGGTCACCAAAAGCAGAGTCACAGGGGATGTTTCCGGCGCTCGATTAGCATGAACATCTGAGTTTGCCATAATTGCGAGGTTGTGCTTCAAAGCGAAAGCAACCGCATCGGGATACCAATAGGTTCCGTGATCTTCCACAGTGTTCCAACCCTTACCAACTACCCCATTCTTATATTCGATTGCTTGAATGATGCCCTGCTCGACTCCCCACAGCACAGGCTCTCTGTATCCCACATGCGGATGGGGATATATCACCAACCCGCCGGCATCGGCGATCTTTTTTAGCTCACTTCGATAATACGCTTTGGCCTCTCCGGGTTTTTCCGCCAAATGGTGCGAATCGAGAATCTCAAAACCAGCGGGCACGTTGAGCGCAACAAGATGCTCCTTGTCCGCGACTCCTGTCTCAAACCCCGAGATCACAATCATCCCCAGCGGCTCACCGATATATTTGGCAACGCGATAGCCCGCCATCTTGCCGTGGTCGGTCACCGCAATGACATCATATCCCCATCGATACGACTCCTCAACGCGTTGTCTGACATTCAATCTTCCATCAGAATGTTTGGTGTGCATATGAAAGTCCCCGGAAATGACCTCATAAGGGCCGACCCGAGGAAAATCGTGGCGCACTGGCGCACCGCTGCTGGCTGCCAGGCAGACTACCGCCGATAGAGTGAGTGTTATAATCAGAATCAACAACGATATAAGCTCCTTCATATCAGATCTCCTCTCTTTTGATCGGTTAGTCGGACAAAATAGCATCTCCTTCATTTTCATTTGTGAAGGAATACACTTGGCCGCAGAGAAAAATAGTTGTGACGGAGGTAGTGATGAGAGCATTTATACTTTGTGATTATGAAGGCGCAACCGGGGTTGTATCATGGGGAGATGAGGAAAACACGCTTGGGCCGGAGGCGATGGCCGGAGATGTCAATGCGACCATAGACGGGCTTAGGCAGGGTGGTTTCACGAAATTCGTGGTCAGAGATTACCATTCCGAGGGCCGAACCATACACCCGGCCTCAATTGATCCGGCAGCCACGCTGATCCGCGGCAAATCAACTCCGTATCCATACGGGCTGAGCACGGACTTCGACGCGATGTGTTTCGTGGGAGCGCACTCGATGGCGGGGACCCAAACCGGTGTAATGTGCCACACGATGAACGGCGAGGTGCATGCTGTTCATATCAATGGCAAGCAGATTGGGGAAATTGGCGGATTTGCCTATCTCACCAGCCATTTTGGAGTGCCGTTGATTTTTGTGACCGGGGATAAGGCCGCCTGCGATGAGGCTTTAGACATTTGCGGGGATGTCGAGGTTGCCCCAACCAAGTTCGGACTCTCGCGAAATTGCGGCGAAATGCTGCACCCCAGCGTGTCCCGAAAAGGCATCACCGAAGCCGCTGCACGCGCGGCAAAGCGGGTCAAGGAGTTCAAGCTGCTCACAACCGAGCTGCCGTGTACTCTGGATGTGACCTACCACACGCCAAATCTGGCGGATCGAGTATTCGACACTGGCGGTGGACAACGAATTGACGGATGCACGGTTCGGGTGGTGGCTGATACGATTTTCGATGCGTTTAAGAGGTTTGAACGGGGATTCCAGTGATGTCTCTCTGATAACATTCTATAAACCTATTTCGGTCGTGATCGCAGACCACGACCGAAATAGCATAAGCAGTCCTATTCGTGCATGCATCTCGCTTTAATCGCCACTTTAATAATCTCGGCCGCTTCATCATTCGTGAAGTCATCCATCCAAATGGACAGATCAAAAATGGCGGAGTCGACCTTTTCGCGCCCGAACAAGCTCATAAGGAATTGTCTGCGGTTGCGGTCGGAGTTTCGGAGCTTTATTCTGGCTTGCTCGGCGGTGAGATCTTCGAATGTCATCATGTTCTGAATTCGCAGATCATCGGATTCGTCTATTCGGATCCTGAGCGATTCCGGCAGGATGAGGTTTGCGCCTCGCCCCAGTATGATCGCGTTCCCCAGCCTCGCTATCGACTTTACAGCTCTAGCAAGGTGCCTGGCATAAATAAAACCCGCCATCTGTTCATCTCCGAACAACCCACGGGCAAAAAGCTCAATTTCGGAGACCGTATGCTCATCGAATGCCTGCACAACTTTTTGCGATACGCGGCCGTGTTCGGCCATAGAGTTGACGAGTTCTTTGTCCCACAGGCTCCAACCCAGATCATCAGCGAGCTTTTGGGCTATGATCCTTGCCCCGCTGCCCATCCGCCGCGAAATCGTCACGACCGAATTTACGCACGGTTTTTCGACAAGATGCTCTCTTTGCCTGGCAATCTCAGACCTTCGCATCTGTTCGTGCACCAATTGCTCAATATGTCTAGGCATCGCACCACGACCTCCGTTTCATTGGTTTGCTTGCTCGCATTATACAACATACCGGCCGAAGATGCGCATGTGGGCCACATAAGCCCGCCGGGTTTTGATATTGCCGAGCAATCGGCCGAAAAACGCTTTAGGCCGCTTTTCTGAAAGACACATCCTCCTCCAGCAGTTCATCGAGATCCACCCCCATATCTCGACACGCCATTTGGATCAGGTCGCGATAGTTTTTGGCGTCAATGGGATATTTCGCCATCCCAATCCGAGCCTGTGCGCCGATGGGCACAGTTTTACGACCGGATTCTATCTCGATTGCCGAGACGATGGCGCGGAGCCTGTCAGCCACGACGACCGCATGCCCGGCCGTGTGCGGCAGAATCAAAGCAAAACTTGTTTGTCCAAACCTAGCGACTACATCCATCTTACGAACCGATGCGCGTATGGTCTGCGCGGCGGCATACAGCACGTCATCGAGCCTGACCAATCGCAGATACTTCTCCGTGTCCTCCGGCAAGCAGATATCGACCAGCACCAGCGCCATCTTATATTTTGACCTGCAAGCTCTGCTGATCTCTTCTTCCAGGCGCCGTTCCAGATAGTGACGATTATATATACCCGTGGCATTATCGATTACGTTTATGTCTTCTCGCGGCGGGGGCACAATCGTCGGGCGAGCGGAGACCAGGGTTCGCTGAATCTGAGCGTCGCGAATTTCTTCGGTGGCCAGGATCTTCCTGAGCTTTTTGGTTCCGTTACGCAGAAGATGAGAGACGTAATTGCAGCTTATGCCCATCTTTTTTGCGATCTCGGTCTGGTTGTGGCCTTTATAATAGTGCTCAGAGATGACTTTTTGTTCTATATCTTTCAGCCTCTCCATAGCGGTCTCGAGCACGATTTTGTCCTCCAGAGGAAGCTGGAAGGCGACCACTTTATCGTCCTTGATCTTTTCCGGATCACGCCGATTGGGTGTTTCTTCATTGTCACCGTCGAGCGTGCCGACCTTGAATACTTCTCGGGTGGTGAGCAGATCAACCACGGCGCTCTCCGGCATCTGCATAACCCCGGCGATCTCTTTTTCGGTGGGCTGCCTGTTGAATTTGTGGGCCAGCGATTCGATCACTTTCGTCATTTTCTGATTAAGCTCCTGCAGCCAGGCAGGCTCTTTGATGATCTTGCCCTTATCGCGCAGGTAGTGCTTGATCTGACCGATTATAAAGTGCGTGGCATAGGTCGAAAACTTGACCCCTTTTGAGACGTCATATTTATCCACGGAGGCAATCAAGCCGATGTAGCCTTCCTGGCAGAGGTCCTCAAGCGGCTCACAAGCCCCTACGAATCTACGACCGATGCTTTCGACCAGATTGCAGTATTGCAGAACAATCTCATCTCTGATTGCTGGATCGGCTTTCTCGGCATATGCCGCAAGCCGCTCCTGAATCTCTTCTTCGGTTAATTTTTTTGCGCTTCCTACAAGCATGTGCTTCCTCTCCGCATGCCGGCTTTTCGTGAACATGCCCCGATGATAATAATCGGCCATCCTGAGCCGATGGGTTAGTTAATATTGCTGATCAGTTTGAATATCGGCGCCATAATCGACACCGCAATGAATCCAACTATCCCTCCCATTGTGACGATTAGACACGGCTCGATAAGCGAAGTCAGCGTTTTGACGGCGTTTTCCACTTCGGAATCGTAGAAATCCGACACCTTCGACAACATCTCCGAAAGCCGCCCCGTCTCTTCACCGATATCGATCATGTGCGTGACCATCCCCGGAAACAAATTGCTCTGCGCCAGAGGAGTGCTTATTTTTTGCCCCTCACGAATTGCATTTCTCGCATTTTCGATGGTTTGAGCTATGACTCTATTGCCGGACGTATCTCCGACGATCTCAAGCGAACGCATCATCGGGACGCCGCTGGCGATAAGGGTGGCGAATGTGCGGGAAAATCGCGAAATCGCCATCTTCTGAACCAGTTCGCCGACCACGGGCAGCTTCAGTTTGAGCAAGTCTACCTGCCGCCCCCCGGTATCGGTCTTGCTATACCACCTGTAGAACATATATCCGCCAAACCCCGCTCCGAGGCCGATATACCAGTAGTGCTGGGCAAAACCACTCAAAGCAAACAAAAACTTGGTTGCGCCGGGCATTTCCACGTTCATAGAATCGAAGATCTCTTTGAACTTGGGCAAGACGAACAATAGCAGGGCAACCACCATAAGCAAAGCGAATATCAAAACGAGGATCGGATAGATCATTGCGCTCTTGATCTTACCCCGAATCTCCTGCTCGTTTTCAAGAAACGCCGCAAGCCGATCGAGGATCTTGTCGAGGATACCCCCGGTCTCCGCCGCCTTGACCATATTGACGTAGAGCCGTGAAAATACGTTCGGGTGTTTGCTGAAAGCGTCGGTCAAGCTCAGCCCGCCCTTTACATCTTTTTTACATTGGGCGATTACGGGTTTGAGAGCCGGGTCTTTGGTCTGGCCTTCCAGGA
>JAAYKG010000218.1 GCA_012522555.1 Armatimonadota bacterium | reverse complement strand
TAGTCATGATTGTTAGTATAGCCGTCGCCGGTGATATCACCCGCCGCACCGTAGCCCCAAGACGATCGCAATATCGCATAGTCAAGAGCATTAACTACGTTGTCGCCAAACGGGGCGCCAGGGGTGACAAGGTCGCCGCCGAGAAGCCACTTAGTGCCCGTGAAGTCGACCTCCGCCTGACCTTTTTGCATCGTCACGGATACTTTTCGACGCAGATGCCATTTTGTCTTGGCGCTGATCGATGTCACCTCGTCTACATCCGTTAAGATGTAGTAGGCCTTACCCAAGGCCCCTCCGTTACGGCCAAACACCAGCTCCACCGTCCTGGACTTAGAGACGTCGCCGTTCAAAACAAACGTGACTTCTCGGGTCAAGTCCGACACCTGCACTGCGCCGTGAATCTCGATTCGACCCGATATCTCGTTTTTGTTGACATTGAAATACTCCGTTTCATCGGAAGTATTATTGTAAATATCGGTCGCAACAACGGTTACCGAATGCTGACCGTTGGTCCAATCCGCGTCGATATCAAACTCGGCCACATAGTAGCCACTGTCCTGATCCAGAGTCATCTCGACCAGATCGCCGTCGTCGATTCGATACTCAACCTTGGCGACTCCGGAGTCATCGGCAGCGGTGGCTTCCACTGTAACCGTTCCCTTGAGGAAGTTGCCGGTCGCGCCGGTGTCGCTGTCCGTCACGGATATGATCTCCAGCTCGGGGCCTTCGTCATCCGGAACATAGGTGACAGTAACCTGGGCGCAAGTTGCGCTCTCGCATCCGGTAGTCGTGTTTTTCGCCTTGGCAAAATAGGTCGTAGTCACGGTGGGGCTGACAGGAGATGTTACCAGAGTGCCGCCGCAGCTTCCGGAGTACCAAACTACCTCCTCGCCGTTTCCAACAGACGCAGACAGTGTGGACGAGCCACCAGGCCCTATAGTCGAGGGCGAAGCCTGAGCGTTTGTAGGCGCGTTAGGCAGCGGGTGAATAGTCCCTGTAACAGCCGTTCGAGAAGCGCTCTCGCAACCATCTACGCTTACAGCGGCTGCGTAGTATGTAGTGGTGGCAACCAGATTGGCATTATACGGGTTATCTGTGCTTACCACATTGCCACCGGAAGCCGCGTCATACCAGATCACAGTGCAGCCGGATGCCGCAGTGACACCGAATGCCACAGAACCAGGACCACAGCTGGCGTTGGAAGTCGGGCTAGTCGGGGCAGTAGGCAGCGGATATACGCTCACGGTTACAGGCGTCGAAGTAAACGCAGCGGTTCCGCAGGTCGGTGTAACCTGAACATTGTAAGTTGTCGTCTGAGCCAGACCCGCAGGAGGATCATAGGAGGCGTTCGTGGCTCCAGCGATCAATGTGTCGCTCGCATCAGGGCCATCGGTGCCGATTTTAGAATACCACTGATAGGTAAGCGCTCCGCCGCCGGACCCGCCGCCATAAGTCATCGCACCCGGATCGATCGTGCCGCAAGCGGAACCGCCGCCACCGGTGATCGTTCCAACCGAGAAATTGGCGGTAGCGGTAACGGAATAGTCATACTCGCCGTTAGCTACGTTTTCAGCGTTGTAACCTCTGATGTGAAGATACCAGGTTCCCGCAGCAGTGGGAGCCAGGGACAGAGTGCCGCTGGTCCACTGAGTTTCAGTATTAGTCCAGGTGTGCGCAGCGTTCTGATCCCAGACATAGCGGTAATATTGCACTCCGTTTGCGCCCCAAGGCAGGTTGCTCGTCCACACCACGTTCTCGCCCTGACACGGAGCAGTCGTGCTCGCCGTGATGCTATTGGCCACAGGGGGGATAGAAAGCGTATATTTGCTTGCAGTCGCCGAATAGCCAGTTGCAACATTTTCCGCATTTACACCCTTCGCTTTATAAATGTATTGGGTGTTAGCCGCAAGCCCGGTTATGTCTTCATAGAGGACAGTTACTTTTGCCCTGTCCGCCACACCGTTATGGAACACAACACCCGAACTGCCTGTAGTGATATTAACAGGCCCCGTAGTGCTTACTCGGAACCCGGAGGTAGTTACATTCGCAAACGTGGGGGTTGCCGGAGTGTTTTGCAGGGTGTATCTGGACGCTGTCGAGGAACTAGCGCTATTATGATCTCCATTCCATGCACGGATAGAACGTGTATAGTTTGTATTGGCTGCCAAGCCGGTTTCTGTCAGATCCGCGCTCGCCTGACGAGTATCTGTTGGAGAAACAACCTTTTCTGTGCCGCCATCCATTAGGGCGAATCCAAACTGGTTGTTGTCCGATGCTGCGCTTGCTGTCCATTTGATTGAAGAGGTGCTTTGTGCTGATGCGGCTATACCAGTAGGCGTGCCGGGTTTGTAGCCTGTCCACGCGATATCGTCCCAAGCGCCAATATGGTCTGTAGACACGCCGAGACCTACATAAACATGAGTTATGCCGTTATTTATAGCTGACGCTGTTCGATCAGAATTGTGAGTCCTTGCGACATAGGCATCTTGCGCCTTCGCGTACATCTTGCCATCTGATTTGAACTCGAGTTCATAATAAACCCAGCCTGCCACGCCACATGTCGCCGGCTGCCCGCGCTGCCCAATATTCGCATAACCGCTGTTATTTCTTATGAAATAGCTATTGCGGTCACCAGTTGAATACATTCCCACTGCGGCCAGACCAGTTGCATATGCAGTGCCTGACGCACCTATCATCATACGGTGCCAGTTGCCACAAAGACTAGGGCGTATCATTTGAGAATCATAGAATTGAGCCTTAATTATACCGGTATACGAAGGCCGCCCGCCAGTAGACCTCCACATAGCTCCACTGTACCCAGCACCATAAGCCATAGATCCGGCGCCCGTGACCCCGCCTTTGTTATAAGAAGTGGAATAGCCCATGGTTGATCCTGTACGAACAGACCAGTTGATTATGTTACCATTGAATCCGTCGGACCAGTCACCGGCAAAAATTGGGGTAGTAAACATAGCGAGCATTATCAGGACCGCTATACATCCACCAGTGCCTCTCGTAACAAAATGTAACTTCCTATTTTGCATGGATTTCCTCCGTTTAACGCTATCTTGTCGCCGTCAATTAAGCGACCCTGCATCTACCACCGTATGGAAAACTCACATACTTGATTGTTGCTAAACCCGCCCTTACTCAAAATCAGTAAACTCAACCGGCCCGAAACGCAGCCACGTTCCGGGCCTCAAGTATTTATTCCACCAATTCATCCGGCGTGGCTTGATCAAGCACGCTTTCTTCGCATGCCGACGAGGCCAATCAAGCCAGCGACCAAAGCAAGGCAACTCGCAGGTTCCGGAACTATATTCGGCCCAGGGCCATACGTCATATTACCGAACAAGAAACCTGCTTCGGTGTTCGATTTAACATCCTTGACGTCGTCTGGTATATAGTACGACTTAAAGCTGAATATCATTTTTTCGCCGACACCCAAACCAGGGCCGTGGACATTGAAGTTCGTCCAGTCACATATATTGTTCGGTCTACGCGTATAGCGAAAATCACCGGGATTGCTGTGATCGAAAAGCTCCGCAGTGTTTATGTAACTCGGCATAATCAAACAGAAAAAATCAATTACGTTGTAAGTCGTATTATGCAGTTCATAGGAATACGTATAGACCGTACCGTCAAACGTCCAACTCGGAGTCAAAATCGCCTTTTGCTGCGTAACGGGGGTAGCGATCAATTCGCTAGGCTCCCATGCCGCAATACCCGCCGAGGCTGTCAATAACACAGCCAGCAACACCATTGCCGACACAACAAATCGCTTATTCAACATCTTTTTCTCCCTTCAATTTAGAAGCGAGCCTCAGCGGGCTCTTAGCTTCGCATGAACCGTCTTTTCACAAAACCGATCAGCCCGAATCCTGATGCTGCCATAGCCAGCGCCGGCCATTCGGGTATGTCCGGCTCGGTGCCTGGCCCATATACATAGGCGTTGTAGTTATCGTACGCCATCGCAGAGGCGATGCTGCTGGCAAACAGCTCAGGTGCATACAGATTGATGAATGAGAAACCGAGAGTATCCCCCGGCGCAAGCCCCATTCCCATCGTCGTCCAGCGGAATTTGGTGGTTCCCAGCCAACTTTGCGTGTTCTCATCGTAAAATGAACGATGAATGACTTGTGGCCTGGAAGTGGTGCCACTAGTGAAGTCTCCCCAATCGTAACTGTCAGCCCCCCAATAGATCTCCGTTCCGCTGCGTGTGCCTTCAATGACCCTGAATGAGTGAGCATCGAACGCCGTTGGATCATCTGAACCGACCGTCGTCAAGAAAAACTCGGTCAACTCCGACGAGGTATTGTTTGTGACCCAGTAGACATATTCGTAGGGGCCGGGCGCAACCCCCGGGGAGACCTGCAGAACAACCTCAACAGTTTCGTTGGAGAATGGGGTGACAAGCTCAATAGGGTCAAACCAGTGTGTATAGGCGTCCGCAAAAACAGAGCTACCACCAGCACATAAAACAATGGCTGCCAGAATGGCGATTGCAGTAGTCCGCAGACGCAAGGACAACTTGTACTGAAAAGCGTAGTTCATCAAATAGATAATCTCCTTGTTATGCCTGTATATGAGACGTATGAGCAAAAACCAAGGAATCAGCGATAATACATCCAGCTTAACCCGGCCGCTACAAACCTCGCCCAGCTCTTCCCGATTCCTGCGCACCTCACGGTGTTTGGTTAAACGCATTCCTGACCTACAGGTTCAGTCTATCATGCAGCCAGCCGTTTGGCAATGGAATAAACGAAAAACATGCCTGGTAATATTACCAGATTTCCTTGTCGATGCCCGGATTTGACGCTGTGTTATAAGGACTATGGTTCTGTTTCCACCACATCAGCCCGTATAAATCTTTCGCCGCTCAGGGTCGTAATCCCTCCCAACGCCCATATTCTTTCTCCGCAATCAATTGGGCCGTCCCAGATGATCCCAATGCCACCGGTTCTATCCGGCCTTTGTGCGTAGAACAATCCGTTGAAGTGCATAGAAGAGCTGGAAGCGACAAGGTTATTGACGCGAACCACAGACCCATCAGGATATGATTTTGCCTCACTCAAAGTAATAGCAGGCGGCAAATCCAACACTGTCAAACCGGCGTAAGCCTGACTGGAGCGCCCTTGTCCATCGACGATTGTGCCGGTCAGTGTGATTGTGTATGCGGCGCTGCGTGCGGGCAATATGAACACGACCGTCAGGGTGGTCGCAGCCAGCCCCAGGCCGATCATCCTTATCAATTTATTGATATAGCTCTTAGACAATCTCATATAGTCAATATACCATCTATTGTCGAGTTTGCAAGTGGACCGGGAACCGCCGCCTCTGTGTTGGCGTATTTATAGCGAATAAGCCCAGCTTTGAGAATATCTGCTTGACGCTTGACGCGCAAGCAGGAATAATGACAGTGTCTATGCGCTCAACTATAGAATAAGCTGCAAGTTTTGCGCCATTCAGGACTGCTTATCAAAAACACATAGTAATGCTGTATAGGGAGCCTTCTACAGATGATAATATCACGGCAGATCACAGTAATAGCTGCGGTTTCGATGTTTCTATTGTCGCTCGCTGCAACGATGGCCTTGTGCGACGGGTCGAATCTGGTTATCGGCGACATAATAGCAGTTACCGTTGATGGGGAGAAAGAACTCTCCAAGCCGTATCAAATCAACGGGGATGGCTGTATCGAGGTGTCTATGATTGGGCCGGTGAAGCTCACGGGGTTGAACGCATCTGATGCCGCAGCCGCACTCACTACAGCTCTAAACGAGATCCTCGTCAATCCACAGGTGGGGGTGCAGTTTCTCGAACGTGCAAAAATGAATGTTTTTGTAGTCGGCCAGGTGTTGAAGCGAGGATTGGTGGATGTTGGAGTCGGGGATCGAGTGATACAGGCGCTTGCGCAAGCCGGTTATGATGATACCGCCGACCTCTCGCACGTCAATGTTCGCCGGGCGGACGAGATTCTGGCGCTCGACTTGACTAAATATCTGGACGGTAGAGACCTGTCAGTGAATATAGAACTGCTATCTGGAGATACCGTAGTAGTGCCTAGAGTGGACATGGTCGGCTCGGTGATGGTGCTCGGCCAGGTAGGCAAAACAGGCCCCATCCCAATCAAGCGTGATAGCACGTTTCGTGACATTATGGGTTTGATTGGCAATGTGGCAGTCGATGCGGATCTTGAAAAGATTACCGTGAAGCGCGAGAGCCAGCCCGAGCCTATACAAATTAATTACCAGGCAGCAATGGCCGGAGACCCACAGGCTGATATCAAAATACTGCCGGGGGATACTATTTTTGTCCCGCAGACCGAGGGAGCGTTTTTCACCGTTCTTGGCGGAGTCAACAGGCCGGGGCAGTATCCGTTGAAGGATAAATTGATGCTGAGCGAGGCCATCGGAGCTGCGGGCGGCGGCACTGTCAATGTGGGGGATCTACGAAAGGTGCTTATCATGCGTGGCAGCAGGCTTGATCCAAAGGTGACGGAGACAACCACAGTTGACCTCACCCAAGTACTGGCCGGCTCGCTGCCTGAACCCTCCGTCAAACGCGGAGATGTGATATATGTCACGGTTCATAAGCCGAAGCTGACGGGCTTGCAGATGCTGCAATATATCATGCCGTTCGCCTGGCTTTTCAGATGATTTGGTTGCTACGGCGTGAAACCGGTCATGACGATGATCTCGTAAGGGGTCGCGCCCCAGCCTTGTCCCGGCAACGCCCGCACCATACCCGCATCGCGGACGATGAATCCGCTGAGGCTCCGCGAAAGAGAAAGGGTTCGTCTTCTTTCTTTCATATATTTCTGGAATCTCTCGAACCAGAATTGCGGCGGGTTTGCAGTGCTCTTAAATTCGGCCATACATTCCTCAGGGTCCCGAATATAATCGCGCCACAGCTCCGACTTGTGCACCAGGTACCAGACTTCCGAAGGCGGGTATGTATCGACCTCTGAGGTCAGAATAATAACATGCATAGGATATCCGGCGGCGGTGAGTTCCACTACATCATCATCGCTTTGCGGAAGCCAGACAGCAGTCACATCCATACGCCAGGCCGCAAGCCACGGCAGGTCGCTATAGATAGTGCCGCGCAGTCCACCAGCGTTTAATGAAACAAAATACTCGCTGGGAGAAGCGATCTCGCTGCGAGGCACGGAATCCCTCCGAACCATAATCTCTGCCACAGATGGCCAGCAAGAAGCGATGACCACAGCAGCAATCGCCAGATTTACATAGACAGTGTGGAGCTTTTTGTCATCCAGAAGCTGAAAGAAATAAGCCGCACCGAATATCCCCACAATCGGAGCGAAGATTACGATTGAGCGAGTGTCCACGCTAAAAAGCGCGAAAGATATGCCCGATATCACGAGTGCGCCATAAACAAAACCTCTCAGCCTATTGGCGCGTTCCGACTTAAAGCGATGCAACACGCTAACGACTACCATCGGCAAAATCGCCAATCCGAGCATCGGCACGGCTGCGAGGGCCAGGCGAGATGTGCCCGCGACAAGTTTTGGCACGAATGCATTGAAATGTTCCAGGGGAAACAAGAACGTCCTTGCGACGCCGCGCTGTGCTGCATCCGCCGATCGATAGAATACATCTCCAGGGCAGATTTTCGAGTTGCTGAATATATCCCAAGCATTAGCCGCAATAATGGAACCGCCAGTAAGTGATGCGTTGCGATAGGCCCAAGGGGTTATTATAGAGAGAAAAGCGATCGCAAATACTAGAACATGCTGCCATCTGTTTGATCCTGTAAAGGCAAAATATAAGACTAATGGAATCGCCAAAAAGATCAGGATGTGGTGGATCATGAAGAGAACCGCCGCAAAAAATGCCGACAGCGTCACATAAACCATACTCGCAAAACGACGGCCACGTTCCATCGCCGAATATTGAAATACAATGCTTAAAAGCAGCAGCGTGAAAACAAACGCAGCCATCGTCCATTCCGTGCCTGAGGCTCCCGCATCAATAACCGGCCCACTTATCCCCACTACAGACATAGCCAGCAATCCCGTTCGCAGGTCGAAGATAAGCCAGCCCAACAGCCCTGTGCTAACGATTGTCAAGATTAAAAAGAGCAGTGATATCCAAATGACAACCTGGTCGCTGGGGCTTTTCAGACGAAATAAAACAGCTACTGCGTATGGGAATGCCGGAGCAGTATTGATCTCAGCCGTCTGCCGATGCCCGTTTGAGAGCAAACCAATATTGAATGGACGAATAACTCGGGTGGTGAATCCTTTGCCTGTCGATATATTTCTGGCGACCTGGGCAACATCCAACGCGTGCCTATCAGTCAGACCCAAGAATGTCGTCTTATAATACAGGGCTGCAAAGAACGCCAACGCCGCAACAACAAGAGCTGTGCCGATTATCGGCCGCCACGGCAATCGAAACCTCCAGCGCCGCGCTTTAAGTGCGCCATCATATAACTCGGTGTTCAAACATCCCTCCAGGGAAAGAGTCTCTCAATAAATTCATCTTTGGAAATCTTTGGTAGCTTCTTCGTAAATCTGCTCAAGCTTTCCTACGCTTGATTTCCAAGAGAAGTTTCGGATGACCTCTCTGCGACCCTGCTCGCCTATATCACGCGCCGACGCCGGATCGTCAAACAGACGAGATATCTCTGCTATCATACCAGAATAGTCGCCGGCTTTGATAACTCCAGGGCAATTTTCTCCCAACGGTCGTGTAGAAATCGGGGTGGCAACAACAGGCAGGCCCATAGCCATCGCCTCCAGCAATTTATTTTGTATGCCCACTGCGACCTGCATAGGGACAACAGCAACTGAAGACCCATCAACGTAGGGCCTGATATCGTCGACATAGCCGGTCACAGTTACCCCTGGCATTTCCCGTAGTTTGAGTATATTTGCCGGAGGATCGCTGCCGACGATAATAAACTCAGTATCAGTATATCGCTGTTTGAGAGTAGTAAATACGTTCTCGGCAAACCAGTTCGCCGCCTGGGCGTTAGGATGATACCCCATCTTTCCGCTAAAAACAATGCGGTGCGGCAGCCTTTCAGCAGCCGTCGGAGCAAAATAGTCGGTGTCGACTCCGTTCGGAACAACATCAACTCTCAAGGTGTCTTTCATAGCTTTTAAGGCATCGCATTCCGATTCCGAGGTTATGACAGTTCTCTGGAACGACGAGACAACCTTAGGCTCGTAGCGCTTCAGCTTCAGGTGTTCCTCCAGCATAACCAGCTTGCCGATAGGGTTTTTCTTTGATACGCTCATCTGTCCGAAAAGTCCGGCAAGGCAATCTACCGAGTCGAAAACTATTGGAATATCTCCGCAATACTTTGCGAAGTGGGCCGCCCTAAGGTGTTCAATATGTACTACATCGAAATCCGAGACCCTGATAGCGCGCTTGATTTCAGCCTGCATAGCACGAGACCAGCAGTATGCCGCGCACATAGGAATGGGGGTTAAAAGCGCCATAAGCGACTGGCCCAATCCGCGGAGTTTGGAGTGTGGAATAATTCTGAAGTCATCGACGCGGCACGCCAGTTCTTCTTCGCCAGCTCTGCCCTTTCCCGGCTCGCCCAGCGCCAGCACGTGGACGCTGTGTCGCGTGGAAAGTTCTTTGATTATATGAAACGGGCGAACTCGAATCCGGGACGGGACATAAGGAGCGATGAACAATATTTTCATTGAGCAAGCTCCGCATATAACGAAAGCAAGCGTTCCCCCACCCGCTCCCAAGAGTATTTCTCGCAGACCAGCTTGCGGCCATTGCTCCCCAGGTTTGCAGCTAGTTCAGGATTTTGGAGGACATCTATTACTGCTTGCGCGAATTCTGCGGGGGAATCCGCAATCATCAAGTGTTCGCCGGACTTCACTGCCAGCCCTTCGGCGCCGATAGAGGTGGAGACTACCGGCAGACCCATCGCCAACGCGTTCAGAATCTTGACTCGTACTCCGCTGCCTGAACGCAGCGGCACGATGAATGCGCCGCATTCGGAGGACAATTTACGATCGTCGTCCACATAGCCTATCACAGTAACCCTGGGATCGTTTGCCAACGCGCGAATAGAATCGACAGGCTTTTGACCGGCAATAGTCAGGCTGCAATCTGGGACGCGATCACATACCAAAGGCAGAATATCTCGATAGAAGTACAACATTGAATCTATGTTCGGCGGCCAATGCATGGTGCCAATGGAAAGGATCGTTTTCGAGCCGGGTGTCCGCACTACCGGTTGGAAGTGATCAATATCTACGCCTATAGGCACTGCTTCCACATTCAGAATAGATGAATCGAGGTCATGCAAGCTGATTTTGTCCTGTTCGCTCACCATCAGGACAAGATTACTACGGCGGCAAACATCCAGTTCATAATTCTGCAGTTTCGGCCACTCCAGGCCTGCATAAGCTCTAACCAGTGCATTTTCCGAGGTCTCAGCCACACGGCGAATAATCATCGACTCAACATTGTGATTATCGAGCACAATTTTATAAGACCCGTCAAAATCGACAAATTGGGCCATCTGTAAATGATCGATATGAATAATATCAGGCTTGAATCGCCTGATAGCATCCTGCACTACGCGGTGCATATCGCGGCGATAATCCCGGCTAATGATAAACGACCGACCAGAAGTAATAGACCCGAGAATATCCGACATCTTTCTGCCGATCCCTCGCTTCAGAGGCACCTCGATTCCTTCACAAAGCCCTCTCAGTTCACCAATCCGCTGCGCTTCAACTTCATCCCTGAGATAAGAGATGCAATACACATCGTGGGCTGATGAGAGGATCCTCAATGTATGATACGATTTGATTTTGCCGCCGGAATCCAGCGGCAGAGGGAATAAGTGGGCTAAGAATAGCACTCGCATCGGCGTCCTCACTTATTCGAATCTCTAGGTGTGGTCAGTGCAGTATATAAGGAATCGGAAGCAGCAGCCAAAAAACTGTGTATCTTGTCCTCTGTAACTTGCTCTGAGACATTGACCGGGCTGGTTGCTCGAACATAAGCCCAGCCATATTCCGATGGCCGCAGTCTGTTTGCGGCCATTTTCAACTGCTGAACGGCGAAGTTGGACTCTGTATCGGGACCTTCAGCAAAGAAATATACCGATAGGCTGGTTAAACCATTATTGGGGTCTTGCACAATCAGCTTTACAGCAGAATGATCTGCTCCGGCATATGATATCCGGGTGGTCTCCTGTTTGACGTTGTAACCCGAGCCGCCGAAACACATCTCCGACACATGCCAACCCCGCCTGGTCTGCCCCTTGTAGATCACCAATAACTCGAGCGGGGTTCCGTCCTCGTCGATATAAACACGTTTTATCGCTTCATCTCTGGACACACCCCACGCCTCAAGTGAGTCCTTGTCAAGCCCGACAGAAGAGTCTTCAGTTCTCCAAGTGCCAATTGAGGCCGGCAGAGACGCCAGGTTCGATCGCACCAGGATGATAGGCGGCCTGGTTTGCGCCCAGTATGTGATCGCTATTGCCAGCAGCAGCATCAGTGCGACTGCGGCGTAGTTCGGCCGATGCTCAGCCATTCAAACCCCCAGTTAATGAAAAACAGCAGCAAAACAGTCGCCATAAATAGCAGTGGACTGGAATAGTCGTGATATATCTGCAGCGCGACGTCCCAATCCCAATAATAACCGACAAGAGAAATCGAGGTTATCCTGACTACATTGGCCGCCAGCGCTATAGGTAATGAGAGGGCAAATAGAACCCATTTCAGCTTCGTTGGAAGATTTGTGATGTAGGCGAAAACTGCAGTTACTCCTATCAGCGCCACAAGTGAGCTCATCCCGCTGCACGCTTGCGCCACCTCGAACGTGAACCCTTCGACGCTGAGCTGTATCCCGGCCCGCACTACCTCGATGCCTATCAGGCGCAACAAAAAGGCAGTCGATGCGCTTGCAAGTATCTGCATAGGCAAGCCTAGTCGATCGAGGACGCCTCCTGGAACAGGGATCATAAACAGCATATAAGCCAGCGGAAAAGCCAGAACCTTGACCAGGTTTATACCAAAGAAGTAAATACACCCCCCGATGATTAAGACAATTATTGAAAGCTCCGATGGGCCGGAAACGTCTAATACCACCCCGGCAATGTGAAGCGTGAGGGCAAACAGAATCAGTAAAAGCCCCCAGGCAGCGGGGGCGCGTTTGATTCTCTTTATCTCGGGCCATTTTCGCCAGACAAAATACGCACACACCAACGGGACAAGAAAACCAAGTGAATACTGCGAGTCCTGCATCCACTTACCCCACAGAGTCCTGAATGTGGGCAGATACATAGCAACAGCGAGAATAATTGCTATAATGATCCAACGATTTTCGGCGGTGGGCGGTGCTTTTGATTTGTTCGACGATGTCATGTGATCGCGTGGTCCTGTTCTATTTATGCAGATGGTGTTTGCTTAATTTTGTACTTTCGCCTTAAACGATCGGTTCCCTGTCTGGTGGGCATTGACCGAATCAACATTCCAACTGACTTCTTTGGTGTTTGGATTATATACTCCTCCGCTGGCCTCTGCGCTGCCGGGCACATAAGTCATTTCGGCAGGGATTTTTGCCGAGACCGACACATTGGTCGCCGTGCTATTATCATTGTTAGTGTATTCAAGTTTGATTGTCACCGTCTGTCCGGGATAAACCTCTGAGGACGGCGTAAGGACTTTCAAACTGATATTAGCTGGGGTTGGGGATAACTTGCAGGCAATGTCCGATTTCAGATTTTGAATGGAAAGCTCTATGCTGCCATTAGAGCACATCACATCCTCAGTTTTGGCGATAGCTCCGGTCTCCGTGTTCCACCACTCAGCTTTGTAAGCTCCATTTTTCAGGCCGGTCACGATAATAGACCCGGAAGCCTTGGGCACATTCACCCTGTCTACCACATTCTTCCACGTATACGGAATGTTATCTATCCAGAGATGAGCCTGATTATTGACGAGGTCCTTCTGGCCCCAGGCGCGCAAAGCAGAGGTGGATGTTGTTGCAGCGGCATCGACATAATGGCCATTAGATAGTGGTATGTTGCTCATAAAGTTCTGGAACACTTTAGCATATCTGGCCAGGTTATATTTTCGGATGTTGCCCACCCACCAGTAAATGTTCGCAGTTGACCCGGGATATATTTGCCCCCATATGAATTTGCGATACCACACTCCTGATGCGTCATCGGACAAATATTGATTCTCTCCGGTATAGTAGACTCCTTTGTAGGGGCTGCCGAACAGATTCGGACCGCGTATCCCAGCCTCTCCCCACACTGCCGGCTTGCCAAGCCGCCGACCATAGCTATCTAAAAACACAGTGTATTTTTGCACAGCCAGGGCTGCGTCATAATCTATTCTGTCACCTTCAAAGCCGCCATCGACAAATATGTTCTCACCACTGGTTTCATCTATAAATTCGACATCGTCAACCCAGAAAGCGCCTTCGTGAGCCGCTGTGCAGGTGCACAGCAAGCCTATGTTCGCTGTGTTGGCGTTCGCTGGCGGCTTGATGCCTGTCCACTGGAATTGCTGCCAGGAATAAGTCCCAAGCGGCGCGTCAAATGTACGCTCACTTACCCAGTCATTTTCATCAAAGGCTCTGGACCATACCAAAGATATCCCAGGTCTTCTATAAGTATCGCTCCCAACATCCTGTGCTTTACCCCAAAATCTAATGGTGTAGGTTCGGTCCGGGTCAATTCCAACGTGATAGCGCCACGTCCAGAACCCCAGACCTACTGTGCTGGCGTTGATCCGAATCGACCTCGAGCCGGAATGATATGTGCTTGAATCAAAATCTAAAACGCCTTCTGATTTGGAAATCGGCAAAATGGATTGGGCATTTGAAGCGCTTGTTGCTGGGTCCGCCCAAGCGTATATCCTCGGGCCGTGGCTGCGACTTGAATCAACAGGCCCGTGATACTCGTGCAAATCGATGTAGTCACACGCTGAATACTTCCAGAACTCCATCGGCAGCGAATGCCAGAATGAAGTGGTAATGAGGGGACGATTAGGGTGATTCTGGTGCATATAATCAGCGAATGCGTTGGCGGCATTATAGTGACTCCCATTGAATGGGTCACCTTCGTTGCAAAATTCATATGAATGAATGTTAGAGGCATAGCCGTAGCGAGCAATAATGTAACGCCAAAAGTATTTTTGATACGTGCGGCTGGCGTGAGTGGCTGAGGCATAAACGTTGTCATCAATGAGTGCTCCACCCGTTCCGTCAGGCTGGATGCGCCCGAATATCTGGTCTTGTTTTTCTTGCAGGCAAATCTTCAAATAAATGCCGAGATTGCGTGTAAGCTCGACCTGGTAATCCGCTTTCCACGCCTCTAATTGTGATACATGTTTTTGGGCGTCAAAGCTCGATCTTGGAACCAGTTCTGGGCCGTATTGCCCATCATTTAAGTCCTCACGCAGCGACACATGGCTAAAATATGCCGATCCTCCGTTGGAGCCGTCCACTGCCACTTGAAGAGAGCCGTTTGTTTGTCCGCTAGTTGTCGTGATATCAGCGGTAAGCAGCGTCCAATCCGTATCTCCTGTAAGCTTTTGGGTTAGTGGAACATTCACAGGCGAACCAATATTTGCTTTCAGATAAGCCCCGTAGTCTCCCTCTCCGGCCAGCCCGATCGTTTTTACCCAAGCCGAAAAACGATACTTTGTATTGGGTTTAACGTCGATAAACAGAGCGCTGACAGACTTATTGCCGTTAATTTTCCCAGAAAAAAGGTCACCCGGAAGGGCGGCTTCAGTGGACAATACTAACCCGCCGCTCCAAGATGGAAATCCGCCCTGGCCGCTCATTCCAAACAACACAGGACCTTGCGAACCCTGCCACCATACTCGCAGCAAATTGATTCCATAATTTGCGTAATGATTGCATACATCATCCATCGCCAAAGGAGATTTATTGTTGTCGCTCAGCCCAACCAGATTCAGATATGTGCCGTCGCTGGTTTCAAAGTATCGGCTGTCCGTGGCGCTTACTCTAACAAAACCCCGATTATTCGACGGTGTGCAGATGAATGAATTGTCGGGCGGATCATAAGTGACAGATCCGCTGGAATCGGTAACTCTTATGCGATATTTCCATTCGCCGACAGCAGTCGGACTAAACCTGATACGCCATTCAGATTCGCCGAGAGGATAAATCCAATCTCGCGTTTCTGCAGCGGTTGTAATAACCTGACGCTGGTAGTCCTGGAAGAAAAACGCCGGCTGAACAATAATTGTCTGCCAATTGTCATTAGAAAACAACCCATCGACGCTCACTCCGACTCCCGCAGGGACACCAGTATTGGGGGATTCGTCGTAGGGCCAATACAGATTCGTGGCTGCAGTGTCAATTTGGAAACTTATTCGAAAGACGTCATACTTAGGCACGCTGACTGCCTGTGCAACAACGTTAGATACACTCGGTGCACATACGACAACACCAGTGATTACATTGGTCAACAATACGATTATAAGGCTGATGTAGATTGCTTTCATCTTAAATCCCGTAAAGAATAAAAGGGTTTTCTCAACCGCACTTTAACCGAGCGATTGCTTGCTATCAAGGATGGGCTTACTGTGTCGCATTTGCCCGCTAGCAGACAAGCCGTCTTTGTAGCACGCT
>JAAYKG010000217.1 GCA_012522555.1 Armatimonadota bacterium | reverse complement strand
TTCTCACCATCGCCGGTTTGGAAAGAACGATTATGAGCCAGGTAGACTCGATTACAAAGTTCTAATCAGAACTTAAATGACAAACTCGCATAGCGATCCTTTTGGGGACTCGCTATGCGAGTTTTTTTGATGCGTCAGGGTGGGGGAGTTTGATCGCTGAAACATGGAGTTTATTATCTCGGGGAGGCTTGTCTGGGTGGGGCTGATTTAGCTCGCCTGTTGGGATGCTTCATCGAGTTTGCGGCGAGTCCTGATTCGCCTGTGCGACCAGCTTCTTGCTGTGATGGGCGTCAGCTTACGTTTCTGAAACAGTGAGCCAACCTTAGGCTCCCAATCCATTCCGCATTTTCTGTAGTTGCGGGACCAATGAATCTCACTTGACGGCGTCGGCTTGAAAAAGCACACAATCAGGCAAAGAATAGATAAAATGCACGCCACTATGATTAGAATCCGCGAATTAGCAATCGGTGCTGTTTCGGCGCTGGCGAAGTAGCCTCGAGCTGTCGCCACATCAAAATCCGCCGACGCGGGTGACAATATATCCCTCAGGGTAGTATCGGTTGCTACCGCGTCTATCGCTTCTTCTATGGCGGCAATATATGCTTGCGATTTGGTGTTGGTGTCGGTTTCAACAGCAGTCTCAATAAGATAGGACGAATAACCTGAATCGGAGTAATGCCGATGAAACAATCTGCGGTCGCTGTGCCGTGTGCCGTGGATCAACACCAATCCTGCGGCGTCGGCTAGTCTTTCCCCGACTTGTGACATCGCTGAACTTTGGCTGATTTTAGAAACAGCAGCGACCTCAATTGAATTTCCCGGAACTGGTGACTGTTCCATCCATTCATGTAAATCCAAAATCAATTGGGGCTGCCAGCGCTTTATAAGGGAGTCCGTATAGCGAGCCTCGCTGGATTGTCTGACACGCCAATCTCGATTGATGTTAAGCCTTTGAGAATTGATGCGGCTGTTGGCGGCTATCCCGTCCGGATTAACCATAGGCGCCACAATTATGATGCACTTATCCAGCAGTGATGGGTTATTCTCATTAAGCAGGCGGGAGGTATATGTCAGAACCGCATTTACCGGGTTAATCTCATCACCGTGCTGGCCTGCCACAAGCATCACACGCGCCTTATTAGCGGGGTCTTTGGTAAAATCTGAGATCAAATAGGCAGGGATCGATCGACCTTGAGATGTCTGACCGAACTCAAGCAATCGGATGTTCTTAGATTCGGCAAGGGATTGCACGCGAGAAATGATCTCATCGTATCTGTCGGCGCTGCAGGGTCGCAAAGCGATCAGCAACAAGCCCAAGGCCAGAAGTGATCGGAAAACCCAACCGCACAGCAGTGTCGGGTCTCGGTTTGAGGTGTATTGCAGCCGGGCGGGTGTCACTGCTGTTTGTCCATAAAGCTTGGGGACTCGTGGCTGATGGCCGGACCATAGACAGCATCGAGCTTGCGCCGTCTGGCTGATTTCTGGATTTCCTCTGAAGTAGATTCGAGCCGAGTCCTCAAAAGAGTTTCACAGTCGTTTTGGCACATTACGATCTCTTGGGTAAGGGAAAGCATATCTTCTCGCAGCGCGATTACAGACTTGGCTGCTGAATTAAGCTCATCATTTGGCATTTCGGTGGCAGCGAGCGCTTCCTCAACTAGCGCCTCATCCGCACTGCTGCTACTGCAAAGCTCGACATATCGAGCGATTTGCTGTTCTCTGCGATTCAGCGCGACGGAAATATCAGGCGTACCTTCTTTGCCAAGCGCCGAGCGCATCTCGCTGGTGGTTGACGAGAGCTGCTGCAGAGCCTCGTTTTGCGCCGCCAGATGAACGGTGTAGGATTTAAGCGAGGCCAGAAGATTATCTTTTGACGAAGAGAACCCCGTCACGCCGCTTCCTCCTGTACGCTTTCTCGTTGAACGATTCGCTCGGCCTCCGCCCACGATTCTCTGAGGCTTGTCAGTATATTGATAGATTCTTGCAAGCAAGATTCATCCGAAGCAAGGTTCGCGTGCGCCAGTTTCTCGATCACATACAAATATAACGATTTCAGACCCGCGACAAGGGGAGGATTGGCGTCTTCATTTAGCGTCGACAGTAATTCGCAGACCACCGCCAGGGCTTTATTGATATTGACACTCTGCTCCTCAGCACGGCCTTCTTTCATCTTTTCCATGCCGATTCGACAGAACCGAATAGCCCCATCATAGGCCGCCAATAACAATCTCGCGGGTGTAGCTGTCGTCAATTGATTCTGCTGGTATCGTGAATAACCGTTCAATGACATAATGAATTGTTACCTTTATTTATTAGATGTGTTGTTCATAGCGGTGATTTGCTGCGTCAAATAGTCGCCCTGGCGCTGTAGTTTTGCGAGTTGCGCCTCCATTGCACTAAACTGGGTGTAGAGCTTGTCTTCTTGCGCTTGCAAGCGTTCTGCGAAAGCTGCAATATTATTGTCGATGTCCGACATTTCAGCGGTGAGTGTATTTTGAGCATTGCTGATCGCTCCAGTAGACGATGTCATATCCAACAGCGCATCTCGAAGCGACGTAGCGAGGCCTTTGGTGAAATATATTTTGCTGGAAAACTCTGCGCTGCTCGTCACCAATAAACTCAATCCTTGAATCTTACTCATCGGGTCGCCGGGGGCTGCCGTCAGGATTTGCCCTTTGCCGGTACACAGCTCCCCATTGATCGTTCCGGCCACATCCAGCGCGCGTAACGCAGTCCCGCCGCCTGGCTCCAGAGACGATACCACCGCATCACCAAACCCTGCCGTGTTTCCACTGTCAATCGCAAGGCTGGAATACACGCTCACATCGGCATCTCCGCCATACCGCACCGACCGTACCGATAGATATATGTTCTCCTCAGCGATGGACGACACAGAACCATCCGCCCTGGTTGCAATTGCCGTTGCTCCGGTTTGCGCCGTATATTTGTTTATCTCGCTGACAACCCTGTCTAAAGACCAGCCTTGATTTAGCGAAATAGATGTCGTGTTTGTCGGCGATGTATAGATTGTCAGAACCTCATCGGCGCCCAGGTTCTGCGTAAAGGCTGAAGCGGCGGTTACTTGGGCCTGGCGGGCCGCTTGTGTGATATTCACTTCCCATCCGTTCGCTGAAGACGGTTGAGTGGCTCCTGTCGACGATAGCATGGATATATGTGTGCTGTCCGAGCTCATGTTCGAGGCGAAGAGCCGACTTACATCGGATAAGTTATTGGCCAGCACTTTGTTCAGAACTGCATCATCTATCTGCAGATGTCCAGACATATCCAAAGTGATCCCCACGCCTGCTAGAGCACTGAATTGCTTGTCAACACCGGAAACAACCCCTCCCGTCAGGCTCGCCAGCGTCATCTGAACGTGCTGCAGGTCCCAACTGCCCATCAAAGGTTGGGTGATTTTGGTTGTCGGGTCAAAATTGAACTGTTCACTGATCGCGTCGGTGAGATCGTTATATTGGGCCACGAACTCCTCAATGGAGTTTTTGATCACGCCTGTGCCCCGCACTACGTCGAGTTTGATTGTTTTGTCCGGGGAATGATTGATGATATTGAGGGTGACCCCGGAGATAAGGTCGGTGATGGTGTTGGTGCTTTTACGGACAGTAATAGGCTGGCTGCCTTCGCCCCCGCCTCCGAATTGTATCTCTGCGTCCGTACCTTTTTGCACTATATTGGAGAAATTCACTGTGATGCTCGGATCGGCATCTACTATAAACTGCGACACATCCCCTGTGTCTACACTGGTCAATAGCAACTGATACGCGGGGTTGGAGGCCGATCCGGTATTAATAATTGATGCGCGCACGTCTGCGTTTGCCTTATTGATGGAATCACGCAGTCCCATTAATGTGTTATTAGCCGAATCCACACTGACGGTGAAATCTTTAGTGGAATCGTTTGCGAAGTTAAATCTTATCTCGCCTGTGCCGATGGCAGCAGCGGAGCTTGTGAAAGCTTCCCCTGAGGATCCGGCAGCGATCTGGTGGCCTTGTGCGCGACTTATGACCTTGAGATAATAGCTCCCGGGAGATGCGCCGACACCTGCAGTGGCTTGCAGCACATTCATGTCGCTGGAATTAGCCTGGCAGTTCTCAAACGCCCCCGGCACGGCGAGCGAGTCGAGTTTGGACTTCACAGCCATTAAGCGCACATTGAGGTTTTGCCAAGTGGAGAGTCTCAACTGAGCATCGGTCTTGTCGGCCTGCAGTTTCATCTGCGGAAGTTTGGCGAGTTCCATCATCTTAGAGACGATCTCGTCTGTCCTAAGGCCTGAGACTAATCCATTTATCGAACTTGTGCCGGGCATAACGCACCTGTGCTTTCTAGAAACGCACCTGATATTTATATATCGCTATGAGCGGCAGCGAAGAATCCGGTGCGGACTCTTCGCTCCGCTCTTAATGAGGTTCAAAAGGACTGCCTGCCTCGAGCGACGAGGGATTTGTTGCGGGCAGATTCAGCCATTATTCAACTCACATATATGGGGTCGGAATACCCGACCCCGGTTTGAACGTAATTGCTTATCCCAGCAGCCTCAGCAGAGCCTGCGGGGCTTGGTTAGCTTGTGCCAGCATGGCGGTGCCCGCCTGCTGCATGATCTGGTTTCTGGTGAACTCCACCATCTCAGCAGCCATATCCGTGTCACGAATAGTGGATTCCGAGGCGGCGATGTTCTCTGCGGCGATTCCCAGGCTATTGATGCTGCTCTCGAAGGTGTTCTTCAGAGTAGCTCCAAGGTTTGCCCTCAGACTTGATATGTCGGAGATCGCCTTATCCAGAACGGTGATGGCATCAGTCGCGTTATTGACAACGTCGATAGCCGCAACGTTCGTAGTTGAACCTGCACCGCTGGCCAGACCAAGCTGGCTGGTATGAGATGAGCTTATGTTCAGCGAACGGGTCTGCCCTGCATACGCGCCAACCTGGAATGTCAGACTGCCGACTGCCAGATCAATCTGGTCAGCATTGACTGCCGCAGTAGTCGCCGCCGCATCGGTGAGTTGAATGGCGTTGCCGAGCGAGTCTTTGAGGATTGTGCCGGAACCCGAACTCCACACGGCGTCAGTAACATTATTGCCGCCGGAGGAGACTATCGCCCGGGCATCAGCCCCCACAGCAGCAGAGGATGCTGCTCCAAACATGTCAGTGCCACCCGTGACGTCGATGCGGTTGGCGGATCCATAACTCTTCTGGGTCAGAATCAGATTATGGGAGGCATCCACCGTAGCAACGACGCCGGTCTCGTTGGCAACGTTGTTGATAGCCTGCAGGGTTGCAGCTTCATTGGCGCCACCAGCGATGGTTTTGCCGTTAATGGTGATCGACTTGCCGGTCATATCGGCGTTAATCGCCACTGAGCCGGTCAGAGTCGCCTTGCTGGCTAGTTGAGTGCCCCCAGCCGAAAGATCGACTGAAATACCAGTCAACGCGGAGCTGAGGTTGGCTTTGCCGAGGTCAGCAGACATAACTGCCGATCCTTTGACCGTGGTCACTATGCCGGCCGAGCCGTCCAGAAGAGTCTTGCCTCCGAATTGGGTTTCGGAAGAGATCTTGTTGATCGATTCGATTGCTGAGCGAATCTGTGCCTGATCAGCAGCCAGCGAAGCGGAGTCGTTGACGCCTGTATTCGCCGCATGCACCGCCAAGTCTCTCATGGTTCTCAGCAGGCGGTTTACCTCGCTGAGGGCGCCCTCGGCGGTCTTCACCATATTGACGGCGTCGCCGGCGTTTTTGATGGCCTGATTCAAGCCACCAACCTGAGCGCGCAACTTCTCAGAAATTACGAGACCCGCCGGATCGTCGCCGGCGTTGTTGATCTTGTAGCCGGACGACAGGCGCTCAATCGATTTGCTGACGGCGCTGTCAGTAGCAGCCAATTGTCGGTGAGCGGTCATAGCCGCACTGTTCAAGTTGATTCTTAGACTCATTAGTTACATCCTCCATGGAACTGTTCCGCCTGTCCTTAGGCGGCGGCAATAAAGCCGAACGAATAGATACTTCTACACTTGCGGTGAGTGTATGATTTCACCGCTAAAGATTAGCCTTGACCTTCGCGCCCTTCCTGAGCTTCAAAAGCCGACAATTCCCGGCGATTCTCCGCCAGCTCACCTCCATTTACCGCAAGGCTGATAAGTATGGTCTCAAGATCCTTATCGACATCGCGAACTCGATACCTAAGCCTGTGTGCGCTGAGCCATCCTCTACCCAGTGCGCGCGAGCGGTTGTGTTGTTCATAGTTTATGTTCCACGAAATAACATAACCCGGCATAAATACTTGAGATTTTCCACCAATATTCCAGAAAACAGAAAACCTCCCATCGCTTAGCCGGATTGGCGGGGCGACTGGGAGGTTTCCAGCACTGAGAGATGGTAGTTAGAGAAGCTATAGGTCTCCGAGCGCGCGATTGGCCGTTTCTATATCAGCTTCAGCCGAGGCGCGCAGGTTCTCCGCTCGAATCTGCTCGAGCAGTTCCTTGCGATGCACAGGAATCGACCTCGGGGCTTCTATACCGAGACGCACCTGATCGCCTCGAACCTCAATGACCAAGATTTCGACGTTATCATTGACAACTATAGACTGTCCTACTTTTCGCGCTAGAACAAGCATTTGAGTGCATCCTTTCACTCGAGGGAAGCAATCTTTCTCCCTCTTATTGCGAGCCTGCGTCTGAACCAGGCCGCGGTCGGGTGAGGATAGTTAATTATGCCGCCGCAGTATGTTTTATGTGCGTCGGAGTGAGCGCGTGTCTTGTTTCATGTCGCTCATCTTGTAAGACGACTTGAAGCGCAGTTAAGTTCTTTGAGTTTACGACAATCGGCGCGGATAAATTCGCCGAAACCCTCTGCCCGCCGCCCCGAATCGTCAGAATTACAAGAACTGCTGCATCCAGCGCACTCGAGAGCTGCAGTTTATTCACGTCAGAATCTGCAATTTCGATCTCATAATCCGAGAAATATTCTGACGGATCCACCACAACAAAAGCCAAAGAGGGCTCCTGTGTCGACTGCAGCCACTTGAATTTTGCTGTGGGCTGATGCTGAATCAGGCAATATTCAGTCATGTTTTCAAAACCCATCAGCCCGTTGGGCATGGTCAACAGCGCGTTGTCGTCAATTTCCACGACGCCAAATCGAGTGGTCTCGATTCTCATTGCTAATCCCCTTCCTGCCGCATACTTTCCAGCTGTGTCACAGGTTTATCAGCGACCTGCCAACTGTGTGCTGAGCAGAGACATATTCATCACCCGCAAGTTAATCGCGAGTGCCGCTTGATAGATATTTTCTTGGGTTTGCAACTCGATCACCGCAGAGGGCAAATCGATGTCCTCCACGTCGGACAGCAAGCCCATCATTGTGCTCTTCGTATCTTGAAGCAAGCTCCGAGCATCATCCATCCTTTGCATCCACGAACCAACCCGCGATCTACAGCTCAACACATTATCGAGATTGGCATCGATATTTTTCAGTTCGTTGCTTAAAGCAGTCGCGTCCTCTGATTCCACCGCGCTGCGCACCCGCGCGATCATAGTAAACAGGTCAGTAGAATCTGCGCCCGCGCTTCCGTCGAAGTTGAAAACCTTGCTGCCGGGAATATTAGTCGGCACGCTTACCCAACTCAGAATTTGAGTCTTTTTTACTCCGGCATTACCCGTATACGAATATACCGGCGGCTCTCCTGCCTCCGCTGTAACGGCGGGTTTATTGCTGGCTGTGCCGTTGAATATGCATTGATCCATATACTTAGTATTTGCCACATCCAGCAATTGCGCTGAAATATCATCCAGTTGCGCGAGATAGGCTGATTTGTCCATCACAGCGCTATTGTTCGCCCCCACTGCAATATCACGAACCGAGTTGATAATCTTCGTTACTTCATTCAGAGCCGCCTCGGCTGTCTGCAAAGCAGGCTTCGCAACTAGATTATTATCGGCAAGTTGGTTGACGGTTTTTATGGCTGATCTCAGCGATAAGGCTCGTTCGGTGCCGGGAATGTCGTCGGACGGCTTGAGAATACGCTTCCCGGATGTGCCATGTAGCTGCGCCGCAGTTAGATTATCTGACGCGCGCGCTATACTAATGAGGGAATTCTGCACCTGCAGGTTTAGTGACGTTCTCATTCAACTACCTCCCGACTGTGCCCGTTCTCTCGATCAGTGTGGACAACATATCGTCCATCACCGTCAACACCCGCGAACTCGCGTTGTATGATTGCTGAAACTTAATCATGTTAGTCATTTCCTCATCCAGCGACACGCCGGAGATGGACTGTTGCTGCGACAAAAATTGCTGATACGAAAGATGATGCGCAGTGGATTGTTGCGCAGAAGTCGCGCAATCGCTGCCAATCGCGCCGACAAGTTGCCTATACAGACCGTTTATTGTCAGACCACTGGAGGCATCGACTCTGTCTTTCAGGTCTGCTATTGCCCAGGCGATCTCGCTGTCCTCTCCATCAGCGGTCGATGAGGCTGCGACTAATTTGGGCTGATCAATTATGGATGCGTCCAGAGATATATCTGCTGCAGTTGAGCCTGCTCTGAAAAAGTCCCCGCCGGCTTCCCCTGTTGACGTTATGCCTGTGCGATGTAAAGAGTTTACTTGCTCTACCAGGCTTGCCGCCAGATTATCGAGCAGATCCATATATCCGGGGATTGTGGTTTCCCGGAGGTCTTGAAGCGCTTTAAGCTCGCCGCCCTGGATAGTTACCTTTTGTCCGTCCTCGGCCCAAAGAATCGATCGATTTCCGTTAGGCTCGACCCCGGTGGTCAGTTGTTGCGCCCTGTTGCCATGAACAAGCACCCGACCTCCCAGGGTCAATACAAAACTGCCCCCATCGTCCCCATATTGCCCGACCGCAGCCATAGTCGAGAGCTGCTGCACGAGTGCATCCCGCCGATTCATCAAGTCATTCGATTCCATCGTGTTGCTTGGCAAGGCTGCCACCTGGTGGTTAATATTGGCGATCTCCTGGGTTATCTGGTTGATATTATAAACTGCGTTGGTTGCAGTCATATTCAGGTCATCGATCGAACTGCGCATTTGATGATAAATATATTGAATACGTGAGCACATCGCTTGGGCGTCATCAAGAAGAGAGCCTCGAATAGATATCGAATCAGGACTCCCTGCCACTTTGCTCCATGCTGCCCAAAACGCGTCGAGATCACTTTGAAAACCGTTGTTGCTTGGCTCTCCGATTGCGGCTTCAAGCTGGCGCAGAGTCTTGTTCATGAAATCGTATTGGGCGGATGCCTGGCCGGATATTAGAAGGCGGCGTTCGATCAGCGAATCGCGAACGCGCTGCACCGCGCCTGCTTTTACCCCGGAACCTATTATCGCGGTTCCGATACCGTTTGCTTCTTGAGCTTGCGCTAGCGGCAGTCCTTCAGATAGGACCAATCGTTGTCGCTTATACGATGGGTCGCTGGCGTGTGCGATATTCTGCGAGAGCACATCCATCGCCGCCCGCTGCGCTGCCAAACCACTTGCCGCTACATTGATTCCGAAGAAAGTTCCAGCCATAATGTCCGCCTTGGACTACACACGCCAATCCAAACTTAGGGTGTTCGAAGCAGAACCGGAAAAGGCCGCTTGCTTTGAATATACGGTCGGCTCCGGTTCCTGCGCCACTATTCGCAGGCATGAAGCGATTATCTCCAGCCCATTATTGAGCAGAGCAGAATTGATTTCGTTTGCGTCTTTCAACCTCTTGGCCAACTCCGAGATACGCATTAGCTCGGCGGACATCAGCGGCGCATATGGTGTATCGACGTCGTCAATTATCGACTCGACGTTTATATTTTCATCCGCTCTACCGCTCGCCTCCGCCATCTTTGCCGCCACAGCAGCCGCCCGTTCATCCGCTTGCGCGAGCCTGCGCAGGATCTCCTGATAGGAGGTGCAACTAATCGCTATGGCTTCGGCATCGTTGCTGATAAGCGCGTCTCGCTGCGTATCCGCAACAGCGATTCCACGGTCGAGCAGGTCTGAAACGTCTTTAAGGCATTCCAACAATGCGTCGGAGAGTTCTTCAATTGCCCGCATAACGCTATATTCCTTTCACTGCGGCGTTTATGATTGCCGACGCGATGTCCACGGACTCTGCGCCGGATCCGCAGTTGAGCGCTGCCCTCGCTTGTGCTACACGCTCGATTCGCACGTCCGGTAAGGCCAGCGCGAGCGCTCTGCCGCGTTCTACCAGAGTCGAGAATGTTGATATAGTCACGTCGTCATTCTTGGCGGATTGCTGTTCCGGATCCGCTCCATCTATCTTGTTTGTGCTGTTAAAGTGGACGCCGAATATCCTGTCCACTCCACCTGTTTTGTCGATCATCTTCACTCACCTGAGACCAACGGCGTTTCCTTGCGCGCCATCTCGTTTTTGAGTTGCTTATACAGCGCATCCGCGATCCCCATCGACGATGTCTTAGCGGCGGCTTTGCTGATTTCTGTGTCCATCATTTCTTCAAAGGTCTGCTGGGCGGAATCCGCCCCGAACAAATTGGTCTTTTGCACGGTTTTTCTCATCGCCTTCATCAGGCTGGACAAGAAGAACGCCTCGAAATCCGAACACGCGTCTTTTAGCTTCTTATCATCGCGCTCATTGAGCTTCGATGCATCGATCTCCGGCATAGAACTTAGTCTATCCGCATACGGCAGTAGGCTGTCGATTCTCATCAGATCACCTCCAGCTGCCCTTGCAGTGCACCTGCTTCTTTGATCGCTTGCAGTATCGCGATCAGGTCCCTGGGAGTCACCTGCAGAGCATTTAGAGCCTGCACCAGTTCGTCGATGCTGGCCCCGCCGGACAGCTCCATAACGTGTCCAGTTTGCTCAGTTACGTTTACCACTGTATTTTGCGTGGTAGTGGTCTGGCCTTCGGATAGCGGGTTTGGTTGGCTGACATCGGTTTGTGCTGTGATTTCGACGACCAAAGAGCCGTGCGATACCACACAAGGCGATATCCTCGCCGACCCGCCGATAATTATGGTTCCGGTTCTCTCATTGACTATCAATTTTGCAGAGGTATCGGTAATTAGCTCCGCTGATTCAATCGTAGCAATCAAACCCGCCGTGTTTCCGAGATATTGCCTCGGCACGTTCACGACCACCCTGTTTGCATCCGTTGCAGTGCAGAACTGACCGTCCAGCTTATCGTTTATGGCTTTGGCTGCTCGTGAAGCCGTTGTGAAATCGTTGGAATTGAGCAAGATGCTGATCGATTCCTGTCCCAGATCGGTCTTTGTCTCCTTTTCGACAAAGGCTCCGCTGGGGATCCGGCCTGCCGTGGCATGATTTTTCGTGACCGAGGAACCGCCGCGACCGGCGCTGAACCCGCCTATGGACACCTGACCTTGCGCTGCCGCATATACCTCACCGTTTGCCGCTCGAAGAGGAGTTTGCAGAAGCGTCCCTCCTTGCAAGGTTCTGGCGTCCCCCAAAGAAGATACGACCACATCGATAGTTGTGCCGGGCCTTGCAAAAGGTGGCAAAGAAGCTGTCACCATAACTGCGGCTACGTTTTTCACCTTCAACTTGTCCGCAGGCACGTTGATACCATACGAATCCAATAAATTAGCCAGGGTTCTGGTCGTGAATTTTGTCTGCTGACTATCACCAGTACCCTCCAGCCCGACTACCAACCCATAGCCGATAAGCTGGTTAGCCCGCACTCCATCTATGGTTGCTATATCTTTGATCCGCACGGTTTGAGCCGATGCGGCGGTCCCCAAGAATATGATTGTAAGGATTATCGTTAATGCATGTCTCATGACGATCCCTCAGTTCAAGTGTGCATAAGATTAAAACAATATCTTAAATATACGGCTGATGAGGCCCTCTTTTTGTCTGCTGCCTATAGGGCCATTTCCGACATGCGTGATTTGTGCGTTTGCGATATACGCAGACGGGATCGTATTATCCGGCGAAATATCCTGTTTGCGTATTGTGCCGGTGAGTTTCACTTCGGCTTTCTCTTTGTTGGTCTCCACCATTCGCGTGCCTTCGATCTCGAGGTTACCGTTTTCGCAAACCTTTGTGATTGCGGCGGTCATTCGAGTTACGAATGCGCTGGAGCGTGTCGTCGAACCGCTTGCTTTGATGTTGTCCCCTCCGGAATATTCAAACAAAGGAATGGCTTTGAGCAGCGGGCCGACTCCAGGTCCGGCTTTCAATGAACTGTCTTTCTTGGCGTCGGTGGATGCTCGCTGGCTCGACACTGCGGATTCTTCGATTATGATCGTTACGATATCCCCAATTTTGCTTGCTTTTTTGTCGGAATACATTGAACCGGTCGGCGTCTTGGCTTCAGACCACAACGACTCCGCACTCGCAGCCCCTATGGCAAACGCCAAAATAATACAAGTTATAATAAATATCTTATACATAGATGAACTCCTTTACTTGATGATCTCAGCAGTAGTAGCGTTGACTATTCGCGCTCGGACATCTTCTCTGGATGCCCCGGAGCGGACACGAATACTGTCACCGATCCGACCGCTCTGCTTTGCCTGGGCATTTGTCCTAATGATCACCCCACCACATTTAACGATGAGAGCAATTGCATCCCCGGCTTTTATCGCGGCGGGAAGATCGACATCTGAGGTGGTAAGGATGGCTCCGGATCGTATAGATCGTTTTGCGACCCATTCCCGGTTCTCCTGTCCCATAGAAATGGGATTTGCGATATTGGCAAGGTCGCGTTTCTCCCACTTCGTGTTTTGCTCGTTGATCTCTTGGCCCTGGGCAATGACTCCGGCGGAAACAAGCACATTTGCCACTGCTTTTATTTGCACTGCCAGATTCGTGGTTGCCACAACCTTATCATCCGACAGGACCTCAAGCGATATGGTGTTTGTGCCGGGTCGAATCCCCCGATCGGTCGATTTTACGCAAATTTCGATGTTCTGTCCGTCGGTTAGAACTATCTCGCGTGGACTGCGCTGAATCGCTGTCTCATACTCGATCTCATTGGGGTGTGCCTGAGAAGCAATGTATTCCAAAGCGGCCTCTTCAAGCTGCTTCGGTGTGATACGCAAACATTTACCGACGATTGTCGCGCTGTTCGAGCCTATAAATTGCACTGTGCAGCCGAGGTTCAACGATTTCAGCTTCAACTTCACATACTCAGCGTCAACGATTCGCTGATTGCCCGGAGTCGGCCCCGTGCAGATGACCGTGTCCATAATCTTTTTCGCTACGTTTTGAGGTGCGTCGACCGCCGCTATATCTCCGACAGTCACCGGCTGTGCGCTCGTAACCTCGGTTTTAGCCCGCAAGCTGACTTTGGCCGTCTGCGCATTTAAAGGAAGCGCAGCTATAATCAGAGTGATTATCACGAATCCGAAGCGTTTCATTTCACTTACCTGCGCAGGTTGTTCGCAATGTTGAGCATTTCGTCGGCGCTCTGGATGCTCTTTGAGTTGACTTCATAGGCTCGTTGCCCGGTTATCAGATTAACCATCTCCTCGACTACCTTCACATTGGACATCTCCAGATATCCTGATGCGAGTGTGCCCAGGCCGTCCTGCCCGGGGGTACCGGTCATAGGATCACCAGATGCGCGAGTCGGCAGATACAGATTTCTGCCCATGCTCGATAACCCGGCCGGGTTCAAAAAATTGACCAATTGCATCTGCCCGAGTTCCTGCGGATCTGTTTGACCGGATATAATTGCCGAAATGGTGCCGTCTTCTCCGACGATAAGCTCTTTCACTTGATCCGGCAGGGTGATTTCAGGCTGAACAGGGTAGCCATCCGATGTGACGATTTTTCCTGTACCGTCGACTTTGAATGAGCCGTCTCGTGTATAAGCCAGGTCTCCCGAAGGCAACATCACTTGAAAAAATCCACTGCCCTCTATCGCTACGTCAAGCGGATTGCCGGTCTGCTGCATATCACCCGGGGTGAAAATCTTCTGCGTCGCCCCAGGGCGTGTCCCCAATCCCACTTGCAGGCCGGTCGGAACTTGCATGCCCTGCGCCTGGTCTGCTCCTGCGCTTCGGATTGTTTGATAGAGAAGGTCCTGAAAATCCAGCCGGCTCTTTTTGAAGCCCGCCGTGCTGACGTTAGCAAGATTGTTTGCGGTGATATCAAGATTAAGCTGCTGGGCTTCCATCCCGGTAGCCGCGGTGTATAAACTTCTTATCATTATGCCCTCCTGAAGGAGAATTCAGATTCCAATTTAGACTTTGCCGACTTCGTTTATCAGTTTATCTAACGTGCCATCGACCGAGGCGACAACCTTTTGGTTAGCCTCATAAGCTCGCAGGTTCGAGATCATATCCACCATCTCGCGGATAACGCTCACATTGCTCGATTCGAGACTTCCTTGGATAATTTCACTGCTCGGGGAGGCTCCATTGATAGCAATCTGATCGACCTCCGAGCCGCCGCTGATGATCGCTCCCGTTGGCGAGACCGTCCATTTCTCGGTCGGGACCTTGATCGCGCCGGATCTGCCCTGGAGTTTTTCACCCTGCGCAGTGGCCAGTTCGCCATCTTCGTCGATCACAAAACTGCCGTTTCGGGTCTGCCGAATATTTATCCCATCAGCAATCTCGAACGTGCCAGGGCCGTTTATTGCAAGGTTCAGATCATTGCCTGTCGCATAAACAGGCCCGTCACTTGAGTCGTTGACCGATTCCACCGTCACCTGAGCGGCTTGGGTCATGCGCGCTGAAAAATGCGGGTCAATGTTGGCGGAAACCTGCACCAGACTCTGATTCAAAGTCTGATGAAACGAACTCACAACCGCGCGTTGGCGTTTGAAGCCCGGGGTTTGCGAGTTTGCTATGTTGTTTGCGATGACATCTTGTTTAAGGGTTCCGGCGACCATCCCGCCGGCAGCCGTGCTCAATGCTTTGATCATAACCGCCTCCAAAGCATCTATCGACATGCAGGCGCACAAGCTTTAGCATTGAATTATGATGGAGTTCAGGGGATGATTTGTGCGAAGTTTTGCACTCGGGTGGTTATTTGTGCCGCACTGGATGCACCCGTCCCGACTGCGGCGGCGTATGCCGCACCCCGGGCAGCTTCTTCAGGTGTTGCGGAAACGTAGCAGTCCCGGTCAAAGACGCGCCGGATGACCGACCTGAGCGCCGGGTTTTTCCTGACGGCATTGCCTGCGGCTATCACGCGCTGGGCGGAGTCATTCCGGCCCGTAGATAGCCACATCGTATGCAGTTCTCGCACAATCCCTTCCAGAAACGCCAGTGACAAATTGGCAGGATTAAGATTGGATGTGTTTATGCCTGTGATGGCTCCACGTGGGGTCTTATCCCTGCGAGAACCCGAGAATCGCGTGTCTACCACGATCCCGTCCGCGCCCACTTCAGCGGATGCAGCGAGCCGATTCATATAGTCGAACACTTCCTCATCGCTGACACGAATTCCGGTTAGCCCATTTGCGATTTGCTGGAATGACTGCTTGAGATACGCATAAGCCCAGCCCCCACATAATGCCGCCCCGAGCTGTAAATATCCGCCCATCGGCATCGGCCAGGCGTCCAATTCATCTGTATAAACAGGATGTGCGCTGGGAACCGATATCTGCGCTCCGGTGCCTATATTTATTACTATCGTGTCTTTCAAAAAACCGGCACAGCCAATGACGCTTGATTGGCAATCCCCGACAGGGGAGCAGATAATTGCGCCATCTGATATCCCCAGCAAATCTTTGGCCGCATCCGTAATGGGACCTATTGGAGTGCCCGAAGGGATAATTACAGGGAGCAATTTCGAGTCTATGCCAAGCGCATCTACAGACCGCACATCCCATTGATTATTGGCAACGTCAAGAATCCCCCAACTTGCCGCATGCGTTTCGTCAATCGCGGCTTTTCCGCATAGCGCCGCCGCAATGAACCCAGCGATTGTCATCGCTATGCAGCCTTTCGGCAACTGCTGGTTGCGTTCCAGCCAACGCAGTGTCGCCGCGCCATATCCGACGGCCAGCCGGCAGCCGGTTCTGTGTTCAGCGCCGGAGTCCAGCAAAGAAAGCGACTCATTTATGCTGCCGGGCTGAATTTCGAGGGCCTCTCGACGATCGCGCCAGGTGATCAGATTCGTGCGCGGCTGCAATTCCTCATCGACCAGCAAGACACCGTGCATCTGCCCAGATATACCGATTGCATCCACCCTGCGGCCCTGGATTTGAGGATCGGACAAGACTTGCCGGAGCAAATCGAAGCATATCTGTCGAGTGCGGATAGGGTCTTGCTCGTGAAACTCATCAGCTAAACCCTTGACCTCTGAGTCGTTAGCCTGCAATCGCATGGCCAGAGGCTTAGCTGTTTTCTCATCGACAGCGGCTGCGCACAGCTTGGAAGTTCCCAGATCAATGGATAAAATCAAAGCAAAAACCTCTACAAAGTTGGACAGCGATTAGATTATATCATTTGGAGTCAAAAGCGGGGAGTGTGCGGAAAAGGCGAAAAGGATCATGGTTGAGATGTTTGCATAAGGATATATTCAGCCTCTGCCAGTAATCTGCATCCGGCGGGGTTTTCATATGTGTTGCAGATGCCGGCCCTGGTGGGGCAAGCGCCATTTATGGGCATCAAACAAGATTCCTCGACAAGCATTATGAAATCAAATAGATCGGAAGTGAACTGGGGATCGCTGCGATCCGGGTATTGCTGGAGCCGGACCAGATAATTTGTCAGCACATCATAGATAGCTTTGCTGCTAATCATAGGAACCTCACAACTGCCGAATGGAAGCCTATAGAACAGATCGACGAGGTTTCTCAAGCTGTCAAAATTGGCGTCCAATTTCCACGTCCAAACATCCTGATGTGTAGTCGCGGCCAGATTTGGCCCAGTCGGCCCATCATCATCCCACGGCAGGGTCTTATAGCTGATAGTCAGCCGCCACTCGGTTCCAGGAATTTCGTACATAAGCGGCCACCAGAGGCGAATATTTTCGCTGCCTTGAACATAATAGGGGACGCCCAAGATCGGAGTCGTGCATATATATCGCGGCACAACTTTGCGCATCGCGACGTTTACCACCGTCCACAGACCGCCTGGCGGCCCGACTGGCTTCGCCGCACTGACAAAGTTGGGCCAACCATTCAATGGCGTTATCCCGCCCGGATCAATCGCCAGCACCCCCGGCACAGCCCGGAAAACATCTGTGGGCTGTCGCAGTTTTAGGCTATCCGCATCATATTGCCCATCGCAAACGCTGCCGTGATACGCGCTGTAAATCACAACAGGCTTCTGGTAAATGGGTTGGCTGATCACCTTGGCGGCGCCAACAGTGGCGGGCGCGGATATCAGAACCATTATTGCGAGAATATAGATTGCTAATCTCACGTGGCCACACCTGCACATTTATCGACTCATGTCAGCAGTATGCCATCATATGGGTTATATTGTCAACTGTCGTTCGATAATAGTGCATATAAAACGGCATTTCCAAACAAAAACTGGTAAGATTGCCAGGTATTAGAGGCGCTCTTTGAGGATGCTTTATCGTCGCAAACTTGACATCCTTTGCTGCTTCAGCCATACTTTGATCAGGCTCAGTGTAACCCCGAAGGAGATCAACACCATGCGCATTGCCTTTCTTTTCGTCTTCATACTTATGGTTCAGGTTGCTGTCTGTGCATCTCAGCCGACAAATCTGTTGACGGATTATCTGACAAATCCGCTGGGCACGGATACTTCAAACCCCGGGTTTTCGTGGCGATTGACGGATAATGGTCGTGATATCACTCAATTTGCATATCAAATCCAGGTCGCGACCAGCGAATCCGGGTTTGCCCAATCCAGCGTGTGGGATAGTGGGAAAGTGAACAGCAGCAGTTGCGTCGCTGTTCAATATGGCGGAAAACCGCTCAAAAGCTCGACCAGATATTACTGGAGAGTCCGAACCTGGGACAAATCCGGCAAAGCCGGCGCATATAGTAATGCCGCGTGGTTTGAGACCGCCTTGTTGCAAAATGGCGATTGGAAAGCGAAATGGGTGTCCACTCCGAGCTTTGGCGGCAACGGCTATCATTCGACTTTCGGCGAATCCGTGGACGAATCGAAATGGGTGCAGATCGACCTCAGCAAGCCGGCAGCGATCTCGACGATCGTGCTTCACCCCGCAAGACCATATAATTATTCGCTTGACGTGCCCGGTTTCGGGTTTCCTGTTCGATATAAAATCGAAGTTTCCGATGATCCGAAGTTTTCATCTGCAGATCGGATAGTTGTAGTCGACCGCACTGACGCTGATCAGCCTGGTCCGGGCACCGAATCAATCAGGCTGGAGATAAATCCGGTCACTGCGCGATATATTCGTATCACCGCCACCAAACTGCACCACCCCCATGGGACAAGGCCTCTGCTGGCTTTGTCGGAGATGGAAGTTCTGGATGAAAAGGGTGTTAATCTCGCCTTGCGTTCATCAGTCGGCGCAAAGGACAGCATCGAGGCTCACGAGTGGTCGACAAAACTGCTCACCGATGGCGACCACGTTTCGCATGTACCTCATCAGAATAGCCCAATAGCTCGCAAAGAGTTTGACATAAACAAGAATGTCACTCGTGCTCGCGCTTATGTCACTGGTCTTGGTTACTATGAATTTCACCTCAACGGAGCCAAAATAGGGGATCGCGTTCTCGATCCTGCCCGCACGGAATACTCCAAAAGAGTGATCTACAGCTCATATGACGTCACAAGCCATATCTCGCAGGGACGAAACTGCGCGGGGATAGCGCTCGGCTGCGGTTGGTGGAAGGAAGCTCCACGGTTTCTTGTCCAAATTGCCGTTGATTTTGCCGACGGCTCAAAACAGACCATAATCTCCGATTCTTCATGGCGTTGGACCGCAGGCCCGATACTGGAGAACTCCCTATACAACGGCGAAACGTTCGATGCGCGCCTGCGGATGCGGGGCTGGGATGAGCCTGGCTATAACGACAGCGCCTGGGAGAAGATTATCGACTTAGGCTCGCCGAGCGTGACTATGAGTGCACAGATGATCCAACCCATCGAGGTGGTCGACACGATCCCTGTCAAATCAATAACCTCGCCGAGCCAGGGCAAATATGTGGTCGATTTTGGACAAAACTTCTCGGGCTGGTGTCAAATTAATGTGGCTGCTCCGATAGGGACCCGTATAACACTAAAACACGCAGAGCTTTTGCATCCCGACGGCACGGTCAATCAAGAAAACCTGCGCAGCGCCCGCGCAACTGATGTCTATATAACCGCAGGAGTCGGCCGTGAGACCTATGAACCCTCATTCACCTATCATGGGTTCAGATATGTGCAGGTCGAGGGTTGGCCGGGCAAGTTGACTGCGAACGATATTCAGGGCAGACTGGTATGCACGGACCTGGCTCCGAAAGGCACATTCGCCTGTTCCAATGACCTGATCAATAAGATCCAGGAGTGTTCGCGGTGGGGCATGCGCACCAACTACCACTCCATTCCCACCGACTGCCCGCAGCGTGATGAGCGGCAGGGCTGGACCGGCGACGCTCAGATGACGGCGAGTGCGCTTTATTACAACTTCGATATGTCTCCGGCCTGCGTGAAGTTTTTGCGCGATATTGTGGACGCTCAAGGAGAGGATGGATCTGTGCCGGACACGGTGCCGAAAGTCTGGGGCGGGCAGAACGGCGATCCGATGTGGTCGGCAGCCTATCCGGTAATAGTCTGGCAGATGTATCTGCACACAGGTGACAAAGGCATCCTCGCGCAGCATTATAACGGAGTAAAACGATTTATCGACCATCTGCACAGACAGACCAAGGACCTCGTGCTCGCGCACAACACTTATGGCGATTGGGTTGCGGTGGAGGGCACTCCGAAGGATCTGATATCCACCGGCGGATTTTGTTGGATGGCGGGGATGTTTGCGGATATGAGCGAAGCGCTCGGCAAAACCGACGATGCCACACAATATCGGCAACTGCAAAAATCCATCGGCCAGGCGTTTCACAAGGCCTTTTACAATTCGGAATCGCGATTTTATGGCAATGGCAGCCAGTTTTCTAACGCGATGCCGCTTGCACTGGGAATCGTTCCTGCCGATAAACGCGCTGAAATTAAATCGAGCTTGATCGATGCTGTCGAGATCAAGCACAAAGGTCACCTCAGCACGGGGTTTATCGGGACCCCGTTCTTGCTGGATGCTTTGGTTGGCGAAGGTCGGGCTGATCTTGCTTATAAAATCGTAACCCAACCGGATTATCCGGGGTGGGGTTATATGATCCAAAACGGTGCAACGACTGTGTGGGAGCTTTGGCAGTTGGCGACAGGCGGCGGCATGAACTCACATAATCATCCGGCTTTCGGGTTTGTGAGCGCGTGGTTCTACAAGACGCTGGCGGGTCTTGATCCCAACACTGCTCGCCCAGGTTGGGAGATATTTACGATCAAGCCGTATGTGCTCGGCGATCTCACTTGGGCGGCCGGGTCGATTGACACTCTTAGGGGTAAAGTATCATCACAATGGCGATTGATCCCCAACGGAATCGCTTTAACCGCCGATGTGCCCCCCGGAAGCGTCGCACAGGTTTACCTGCCCAAACTCGGCAAACAAAACTGTAAAGTGTATGACGGTAGTGCGCTGCTTGGCAAAGACCGCACACGCGACGCGGGCGACTGGGTCTGTTTGGAAGTTGGCTCGGGGCGTCATGCGCTCAAGCTGATAGGGGACTGATGTGTGCGCTCAAATTAGACTAGTATTTTGGAGTTGATCGGATGGGAATGGCGATTATCGCTGTCTATGTAGTAATTATGCTCGCTATCGGCTTTTGGGCAATGAGGAAGACCCACAGCGTCGGTGATTTCTTCCTGGGTGGTCGCAAGATTGGCCCGTGGATGTCTGCGTTCGCGTATGGGACCACATATTTTTCGGCCGTGCTGTTCATTGGATATGCGGGCAAGTTGGGGTGGGGGTTTGGCATCCACGCGTTGTGGATCGCTATTGGAAACGCGTTGATAGGCACGCTGCTCGCGTGGTGGGTGCTTGCCGGCCGCACTCGAGCAATGACAACCCGCCTCGGCGTGATGACTATGCCGGACTTTTTATCCGCTCGATACGGCAGCAAGTTTCTGAAGATAATCGGCGCTCTCATTGTGTTCCTGTTCTTGGTGCCATATTCGGCATCTGTATATCAAGGTCTAAGTTTTCTGGTGGAAGCTTATACAAATATCCCTTACGGCTATGCACTTGGTTTTCTAGCCGCGATCACCGGGATTTACATCATGATGGGCGGCTACTTTGCCCTCACGGTCACTGACCTTATCAGAGGTGTTGTCGAATTAGTCGGCGTTTGCGTAATGGTGGTGTTTCTAGCGCATCAGGTCGGTGGATTTGGCTCCGCCACATCCAAGTTAATCAGCAACCCGAACTTTTCGCCTGCTTTGCACCCTCAACCCACCCCTGCCGGCGCTCCACCTGCGCCGGGCATACCGATCCCCGGCTGGTTGATGTTGGCTTCATTGGTGCTGCTCACCAGCTTTGGCCCGTGGGGCTTGCCGCAGATGGTGCAGAAATTTTACTCGATCAAGGGTAAAGAATACATAAAGAGCACGATAATCGTCTGCACGCTGTTCTCTTTGTTGATGGCTTTTGGGGCTTACTATACCGGCGCATTGACCCATCTGTTTGCCGTCGAGGATCTCAGACTTATAGAAGTCATAAAAGACAAGTCGCTGGGTATTGATGCGCTGATGCCCAAATTCCTCACTTGGCACACCCCGCCTGCCATATCTCTCGTCATCCTGCTTTTAGTGTTTTCGGCGTCTATGTCCAGCCTCAGCTCCCTCGTGCTGGTATCGAGTTCGGCTATCGCTATGGACTTGTATCAAGGGATACTGAAGCCAAACGCTTCCAAGCGCTCGGTTATGACTCTGATGAGGGGGTTGTGTGGGGTTTTTGTCGCGGTATCCGTGCTGATCGCTCTTGGCAAAATCACGTTTATCGTGAACCTGATGGCGCTTAGCTGGGGCGTGCTTGCGGGGTGTTTTGCCGCTCCGTTCTTTTATGGATTATTCTGGCGCAGGACAACACGGGCCGGCGCGATTGCGGGCATAGTCGGCTCGTTGGCGGTGAACTTTATTTTGTGCTGGTTTCTCGGCGATCCTGGAATCTCGGCCAATGACCCCGCGATCCCCGTTGCAGGCGCGGTCGCAATTGTGGCGCCGTTTATCATTGTTCCGATAGTAAGTCTTATGACCAAACCATTGCCAAAGGAGTTGGTGGCAAAGGCGTTTACCGATTGATAATAATCAGTGGGAGGGCGGAATCGCTCTCCCACTGATAACTCATTTACGCCTCGGTTACGGCCTTCTTCCGAAACCTGCTTTTAGCGTGTTCGAGCAAAAGATACACCGAAGGCAGCACCAGCAGGGTGAACAGAGTTGAGGTTGTCAGCCCGCCCACCAGCACTATCGCCAACGGCTTCTCTATCTCCGCTCCGACTCCACCGCTCAGCAAAATGGGGACCAGGCCCAATGCAGTGCAGGTTGCCGTCATTAACTTAGGCCGCAGCCTTTGCACGCTCGCCAATCGAACCGCTTGCTCTTTTGAATATCCCTCAGCTAGAAATTCATTCGTCTGAGTCAAGAGCACAAGACTGTTCTGAACGGCGATTCCGAACAACGCGATGAACCCTACCGCCGATGACACGTTCAGGCTTTCTCCCGTAATCAACAGCGAAGCGACCCCTCCTATAAACGCGCTCGGCACAGTCGCCAGAATAATCCCGGCGTGGCTGGCAGACCCTAGCGCAATGAACAACAGCATCAACACAATCGCCAGCCCTACTAACGTCGCAATGGTCAGACACTGCAAGGCCCTCTGTTGGTTCTCATATTGCCCGCCGAAAATAACGAAGTATCCATTCGGCAAATCAACGTCTTTCAGCCCCTCTTTGATGTCGGCTACCACGCCGCCAAGGTCGCGGCCCTGTATGCTGGCGTCGATGCTGAACCGGCGATTCATAGCTTCCCGCCAGATCACATTCGGCCCTTCTGAAATAATCACATCAGCCACTTGCGATAGCGGAACAACTTCGCCGGATGGGGTGTCGACCATGAGGTTTCTTATCGCTTCGACGTCGCCGCGCATCTCGTCCGGGAATCTGACGAACACCCCATAACTTCGCTGTCCCTTCCAGACCTGGGTCAGTTCTTCGCCGCCGATAGCCAGTCTTACCAGTTCAGAAATATGCCCTACAGCGATCCCATAGCGGGCGGCTGCCTGCCGATTTATCTGCACTTGAAGCTGCGGGATTCCCGTGGCCTGATCCATTTTGACATCGGCTATGCCGCGAACCCGCTTCATGATCGCTTCGATTTGCTGTCCTTTCTGGGCAAGCATCTGGATATCCGGCCCAAAGATTTTCACTTGCAGCGGGGCCGGAGTTCCCTCCATGCTTTCGTCGATCTTATTTTGCAGCGGCTGCGTAAATGCGGCCGCCACTCCGGGAATATGCTCGATTTGATCTCGTATTTCTGCCTGGATTTGCTCTGATGGTTTGGAGAGCAGTTTCTTTGGCTTGAGGTTCACGAACATCTCTCCCGAGTTTACCGGCAAAACACAGCCGATCGCCCGTTCAGATCGGCCATTACGCCGCACTACCTCAGCTACGTCCGGATTGTCGATCAGCACCCGCTCGATCTGGCTGGTTATGCGATGATTTTCTTCCAGAGACGTTTCGGCTGGGGTGATGGTTGATATGAACAGAGATCCTTCATCCAGTCTGGGCATAAAGTCACGCCCGACAGCCAACAGGCCAAACGCAGTTGGTATCAGCAAGCCAAACGCGATGCCCACGATCAGTCGTCGATGATGCAGCGCGTATTCCAGCGCCGGAATATACCCTTTCTTGATCCACTTGACCAGTCGGACCTCGCCTTCTGATTCATCTACTTGGCTTGGGTGCAAGAACCGGGCAGCCATCGTTGGAGTCACCGTCAATGACAGCGCCAATGCTACCAGCATTGCCGCGGCAACCGTGATGGCAAGAGGCCGGAATAGCAGCCCTTCGATGCCGCCCATCAAAAACAGCGGTAAAAATACGGCTACAATAATAAGGGTAGCGAACGCGATTGGGCGACCGACCTCGATGGCAGCTTTATGCGCCACGCGTTCTTTGGCCGCGGGGTCAGCCATATCACCTCGATGCCTATGAAATCGGTGGTAGATGTTTTCGACCATTATGATCGACGCGTCCACCATTATACCCACAGCGATGGCAAGCCCTCCGAGCGTCATCGTATTGAGTCCGATGCCCATAGCGCGCATCAAAAGCCCAGCGATAATCACCGACAGCGGAATCGTCAACGCAACAATCAACGTGCTTCGCAGGTGGCCCAAAAATACTAACAAAACCAGCACTACCAGCACTGCTCCGATCAGAATCGCCTGCATAACGGAGGATAGCGAATGCTTTATGAGTCGCGTTTGATCGTAGTACGTGACCAATCGCACCCCTTTAGGCAGACTCGCTCGCATATCATCCATAGCGGCCTCAAGGCCTTCAACAACCTTCACGGTGTCCGCATCAGGCTGCCTAATTACCAGCGCCACCACGGTTTCCTTGCCGTCTTTGCTGGCGATGCCTCGTCTAATCGCGGTAGATTCCTGCACGTCGGCAACGTCGCGAAGATACAACGGCACTCCGCCGTTCTCGGCGACTATCGTGTCTTTGATATCTTCAAGAGAATCGAATCGCCCGATCCCGCGCACGGTATACTCGGTCGGGCCGGTGCTCAAGAACCCGCCTGCCGCATTTTCATTGCCGCTCTTGACGGCCTCTTCTATGTCTGCGAGCCGGACTTTATACGCCCGCAGTTTGTTGGGATCGATTGTCACGCGATATTGTCGCAGGCGGCCCCCCATATTGAGCACTTCGGCAACCCCCGGCACAGTTAGAAGGTTGTATCTAACCTGCCATTCGGCGATTTCGCGCATCTCAGTAGGGGGCAGGTCACCTTCGATCGCGAACTCGTATACCTCCGCTAGGCGGGTGGTCGCGCTGCTCAAAGTGGCTGGCTCCGTCCCTTCCGGCAACTGCGCGGCCACCTGGGACATGCGCTCAGTCACAAACTGCCGTGCCCGCCAGAACTCGCTCTCGATATCAAACTCCACCACCACCGATGACAGTCCCTGGGTTGTTTGAGAGCGTATTCGCCTCACTCCAGGCAGGCCGTTCATCGCCGCCTCCATAGGCCGAGTGATCATCATCTCGATCTCCTCGGCCGCCATAGCATCATTTTCCGTGACTATGGTAAACACAGGTATGGTGATGTCCGGGTAGACATTTCTGGACATCTGCTGATAGGCCGATATGCCGAACACCACCGCCAATCCCACAAGCATAAACACTACGGCTTTCTGCTTGAATGAGGCATGAATGATCTTATCAATCAGAGTCGGGTGAGATGCTGAATCCATCTTGTCCTCCTCTAATGATCTGCGCAGCCGGCTTCGAGCTTGCCGGAACTGAGCGCCGTTTTAATTTGATAAGCGCCGACCGTCACCACGTGGGTTCCAGGCTCGACACCCTTGAGTATCTCAATCTTATCGCCGTGCGTTGAGCCTGTTTCGACGATGAGCTTGTCGTAACTGCCGCAGACGCTGTATCCTGCCTTCTCATCCTCCGGGCAATCCATACACGGGGTGAAGACTATCTTGCTGCCGGCGTCGTCCAACACGGCCTGCTTAGGAATCAGCACGGTGCTGCCTCTTCTGGCCGTTATCAACGACACCTTTGCGAACATATCCCCTTTCAACAACCCATGCGAATTGTCTATAACACACCGCACCTTGGCTGTGCGTGAATTGGAGGTCAGCATATCACCGACTGTGTCTACTTTGGCGGCAAATACTCGGTCGGGATACGCATCCACCCGAATTTCAACAGCCTGACCTTTGCGGACGCTGGAAAGGTCTTTCTCATACACATCCGCCTCGACCCATACCGTGGACAGATTAGCTACGGTAAACAACACACTCGACGGCGACGCCATCTCCCCAGTGCTTACCTGCCTCGCAACAACGCGTCCCGAAATAGGCGAGGTCACTGCAATGGAATCACCGGCCCCGCCGGGGTTAGCCCCCAGGACGCGTATTCTGTCGGCGGCCGCCTGAACATCGGTTTGAGCCGCGATCACAGCCGATTTGGCAGCCTGCACAGCTTTCGTGTCGACTACTTTGCCCTTGTAAACCTTTTCTTCGCGCGCCATATATTGGCGGGCTAGCTCCAGACGAGAATTTTCCTTAGCGATCCTTGTCTCATATTGGTTGATTTTGGACTTCGCCGCACCAACCGCCGCCATATCCATCTTATATTCCGCTTCCGCGCTTTCGAGGTCTTGTCTCGCTATAATCTGATCCGCGTACAAATCTTTGGCTCTCTGAAGCCTTGCTGTGCATTGGGCCAACTCGCTCTCACATTTTGCCAGTTCGCTCTTAGCCTGAGAAAGCTCGCTTTTCGCGTCCGCCAGAGCGCCCTGGGCTTCCAGGGTTTCGGCCCGAGCCTCTTCCAGCGGCCTCGCGCTATTTGCGCCTAACCGCGCCGCTTTTTGCTCTTGAGCTAATTCATTTTTCGCCGCCTCCAATCGTGCCAGCGCTTGCCGGTATACGGCGCGAGACTCTGCGAGTTCAACGCTCGATACAGTCGCAAGCACCTGCCCGCGCTGCACCATGTCTCCAACTTTCGGATGAGCCGATGTTACTTTGCCTTCGATCCGAGGGCTTATCTGAACCAGGTTTCCGGATGGAATTGTGATCCTGCCGGTCAAATCCAGCGTATCCCAACCTTCTCCTGCGGCGGCGGCGGCTGTTTGAACACCGGGGATCTTGATCGCGGTCTGCTCATCTGCGTGGTCATGGCCATCATGATCATCTTCAGACGAGTGGCGGCCGGCGAATTGGTATGTCGCTCCGGCGGACACCACTGCAACGATCAGCAGCAATATGATATATCTAAATCTCATCTTTTTACCTCTATGGCACTAGCTTTCTGCGGCGCAGCATCGGGGGTCATCTCTACATTCGCCGCCCACTCAAGTTGAGCAACAGCTTTGGAGTGGGCTGCTATAGCCGAAATGTAATCGCTTCTTATTGTTCGCAGCGTGCGTTGGGCTTCGAGAACTTCTAGATAACTCGTGGCGCCTTTCTCAAATCCCTTCTGGGCCAAAGTCGCCAACTGCTCGCTTTTATCCAATATGCCGCCTTGATAATATTCAACCAACTCAGCCGTCGTTCGCTCCGCTAGAAGCGCTTGCTCGACGTCTAGTTTTATCGCGTTGCGAGTTGCCTCCATCTGCTGTTGCTGGCTTGCAGCGAGGGTTTGCGCCTGCTTCACTGCTGCTTTTCGGGATCCCCAGTCGAATATGGGCAGATTGAACGACACTGCGATACCGCTGTCTCTCGAGTCAAAACTCTCTTTGCGAGCTTCCACCGCAGCGTCAGGTCGCAGCTCTGCCCGGGCAGCGTCGATGCGTCCTTGTGCCGCTCCAAGCTCGGCGGACGCCGAACCAATTTCCGGCCTGTTCGCCAGTCCATCGGAGATCATTTTGTCGGCGTCAGGTTTGAAGCTGACAAATGCAAGCTCATCAACAAGTGTGACATCAGCTCTGGGTGGGCGATTCAACAAAGTGTTCAGCGAGGCTTTGGATGTTTCATAATCGAGCGCAGCCTGAGCGAGTTCCTGTTTGGCTCGCGAAAGCTCCACATCTGTTTTTATGATCTGCGAGCCTGGAATTCGACCCACATCCACCTGACGGCGCACCGCTTCGCCCAGCGTCTCCAGATAACTAACGTTTTGTTCATTAAGTTTAACGATATGCTGGGCTTGCGCAGTCCCCCAATAGATCTGTTTCACGTTTAGAATAATATTTCGGCTTATAATTTGAGCGTCTGCTTTTGCGATTGCCGCTTCCTGGCCTGCCACCTGTGCCCGAGCTTTTCGAGAGCCGTTTAACTCCAGGGGCTGAGATATGAGCGCTGCCGAATCTGCGCCGGCGGTACCCACCAGACTCGGCGCTAATATCATCTCCGGATTTTTCAGCGCCCGAGCGCCTCTCGCCGCCTGGCCGGCAGCATCGGCTGAAAGCTGCTGCGCGGCTATGGATGGATTGGATTTCAGCGCCGTTTCTATAGCCTGCTTGAGCGTAAGGCTATCTGCGCCCGCAGGGGATCCAATCACTACAGCAACCAGCGCCGCCACAGCCCCTTTGATTGCGATTTTATCAATCATATCTGATTCCTTATGGGTTTGTCTGAGAATGGGCCGAGCCTCTGTTGTGCCTTCGGGCAAGCTCATATTCCACTGAACCTGTCGCGGCAGCCAAGTAAGCTGATACCCGTATATGGAAGCGCGAAAAACGAAGTTTAACGCAGGGGCTGGGGTGGACGGAATATGTCGATAGAGGAGCGCGTGGAGTAACTCATCGACTTATCTGTGGGTATGAAAAGACAGGTTTGAGGGATTTCTATGGCGTTGTCGACAAAAACGGCGCATCTGCAGGAATGGGCGCACGCACACGGCCCCCCAGAGCAGCCATCGTGGTCGCAGTGGTCGCTGTGAGCAGCTAACATACCACACGATCCAATTACGATCAGCGCCAACAATATGACAATGCTTATTAAGCCTGTCTTCATCGCTTCATTATACCACATCGATAACTATGTATTTGTTACGCAAGGGCCTCGAAAGGCCCATATATTATAAGACGAAGCCGATCTATATTAGTTCACCACGATTTAGTTGACAATCCCTTTGTCACGTCGTAACATGTTCCCGTTCGTGCATCGCGGCACAATGCCCTGCCGCAGCCCCGAGGTCAGGTTTTGAGCTATAAGATACTGTTAGTAGAAGACGAGACCCCAATCGCCGAATCTGTAGCCTATTCCCTGAAAAACGAAGGTTTTGATGTCGAGATGGCACTGGACGGTTTGGCGGCCGTATCCATATACCGTTCGTTTGTACCGGACTTGATTATTCTTGACCTTATGCTTCCTAAGCTGAGTGGGCTGGACTTTTGCAGGCTGGTGCGCAAAGAATCTACTACCCCCATTGTCATGCTCACCGCTAAGACCGAGGAGATAGATCGGGTTGTCGGCCTCGAGCTTGGCGCTGATGATTACGTCCCAAAACCGTTCAGCATGCGAGAATTGATAGCACGGGTGCGTGCTGTTCTGAGGCGAACGGAAGCGGCAGATTACGATAGCCAGACGAGGCTGCAGGTTGCAGATATCGATGTAGATGTCGTTCGGCGGCGCGTATCGGTCGGCGGGCAGCCGGTTCATCTGCCGCTAAAGCAGTTTGAGTTGCTCCGGCTGCTGCTGCTCAACAAAGACAAGGTCGTAAGTCGAGAAGAGTTGCTGCGCTCCGTCTGGGGTGAGGACGCCGACAAAGATAACGGAACATTAGATGTGCACATACGCTGGCTGAGAGAAAAACTCGAAGCTGATCCCAGTCACCCAGAAAAAATCCGAACTGTCAGGGGCGTTGGATATAAAATCGTATCCGATGCGCAGTCTTGATCGGCTTTTTGCGCTTTGTTTGATAACATTATGTGGCACAAAAAACGCATCGGCGAACCAGTCCAAATACTACAGGCGCTGCAAAACCTCATTGATGCGCAGGGGTTAGATATGGCCGATGTCTCAGTGGAAGAAACGGACATATACCAAGTCGTGAAAGACCTCAGCTCAGCGATGCAATCTTTATGCCAGGAGAAGCGCCGGGCCGAGTTGGTGTTGACGGAGATCGCCGATGGGATCATCTGCACGGATGCGAAAGGCGTCATTACTTTGTTCAACAGGGCGGCGGAAAGCCTGCTTAAGGTTGAATCAGACAAGGCGCTGGGTGTAAATATCGACTCCGCCGATTTGCACCCGGAGCTTGCCAGAATGGTCTACGAATGCTTGCTCTCGCGTGACACACTGACTTCGGAGATACGCCTGCCGGGCCTACCGGAAACAGTTGTCGGTCTGCGGGCGGCGGAACTGTCTGAAACCGGACAGGAAGCAGGGGTTCTACTGCTGTTACACGACCTCAGCGAAATACGCTATCACGAAAAATTGCAAAAACAGTTCGTCTCCAACATCAGCCACGAACTGCGAACTCCGATTACCGCAGTTCGAGTAACCGCCGAAGCTCTCCTCAACGGCGCCAAAAACGACGAAGAAGTGGTCGATCGATTTCTGAATAACATTATCTCTGAGAGCGACAGACTTGCGGCTCTTTTATCCGATCTTATGGAGATCGCGAAGCGCGAGGCAGGAATTACTCAGCTCAAGCCGAGCGCGG
>JAAYKG010000216.1 GCA_012522555.1 Armatimonadota bacterium | reverse complement strand
CTTAATTCTTTGGGCGCTCTTTCCGGCGACTCCAACAAATCTGTCGAGTTTAATGGCACAACCGGCTATGTTCAGCTTCCGACCGGATTCGATAGCTTTGGTGGCGGCTTCACCTGTGAATTTTGGGCGTACCCGACGGCGGTAAACTCTTGGGCGAGATTCATGGATTTTGGCAATGACGCCTCTTCCGACAATATAGTGATAGCCCGAAGCTCTGCTACGGACACGTTTGTAGTTAACACTTACCGAGGAGCTACAAATGTTGGAGCGCTTAGTGCAGCCGGTGCAATAGCTCTCAACACCTGGCAGTATTTTGTGGTTACCATTGACTCGAGCGGTTATGGGCGGATTTATAAAAATGGTTCGCTCATCGCGCAAGGTGCTTTGCCTCTTCCGGAAGTCGTCAGCCGCACAAAATGTTACATCGGAAAAAGCAACTGGGCCGCTGACGCTCTATATAAAGGCAGGCTGGATGAATTTGCTATCTATGATAAGTGCCTGTCAGCAGCAGAGATTTCTGATCACTACAGCAGGGCTTCGCAGGCCGCTCCTGCTTACCGTGATGCGGTCTGTGCGAGTGGTCCGTGGGCGTATTATCGCTTCGATGAGATCTCAGGATCGTCTGCCGCCGCTTACACCGGTCTTCTTTCCGGTTGGTCAACCGGCACTGGTTTCAGAGTCGACTCGATTCCTCCAACCACGCCGACCATCACTAACGTAAGCATAGCCGGATCAAGCGCGACCGTGTCGTTTGGCGGCTCGACCGACGCCAACAACTTCACTTATGAGGTCAAGCTGGACAATGGCGCTTGGACTAGCCAAACCAGCCCGGTGACATTCAATTCCCTCGTCGGAGCGCACACCGTTTATGTGAGAGCCATAGATGAGGCCGGCAACACAAGCGGAGAGGCAAGTGAGCCGTTCACGATGGACAGCACGCCGCCGGTTATCAACAACGTGACCTCGGTGGCCGCGACCAATACCTCGCCTATAGCAGTCAACTATAGCGTGACTGATCCGGACAGTGGTGTAAAAGACGTCACCCTTTGGGTCAAGAAAGGCGCAGGCGGAACCTGGGCTGCGACTAATCTCTCTTCTGCCAATGCAAGCGGTGTCTTCAACTACACCGTGAGCAGTGAGGATACCTATTACTTCGCCGTAGTTGCGACGGACAACGCCGACAACGCAACGGCCAACCCGACCGGCAGCGGCAGCACGAATACCATCTACGACACCACCGATCCGAGCGCTGATTTGACGGTGATCCCGGAGAGTCAGGGCGTGGTTAACTTCCTGAAAGGCAAGATTACTATTGAAGTCAACGCTTCCGATAGCGCCTCGGGTGTCAGCAAAGTCGAATATAAATTGGACAACGGAACCTATGCCGAGATAACAGGCACAAACGGGTTCTACACCGACGATTCCATCGAAATCGACGATTCGTGGGATAACGGCCAACACACAATTTGGGTTCGAGTAACCGATGCCGCAGGCAACTACATAGAACTCGATGAGGACTTCGATGTCAACAAGAACGAAGTCAGTGGGTTGGTTTCACTGCAGGGGATGACCCTGAACGTGATAAGTCGGACGGTGACTTTTGTTTTGACCTATACCGACAACAATGTCGATTATAAGATCACCAAGACAGTTACGCCGACGTTTACAAGCGGCAAGGCATTCTATTCGTTCACCGACATCCCGGACGGTGTGAAGTCGATTAGCGCGAAGACTGTTTGGAACCTGCGAAAGAAGATGACCCTTAATCCGATCAAAGGGCAATCCACGGCCAACTTCACAGCAATCAACCATCTTCCGGGTGGTGATCTGGCCACTCCGGGCGCGCCGAAAGGCGACAACGTTGTCAACGCTCTTGACTATGCAGTTCTTCGAGCAGCGTGGGGCTACGGAGCAGCCGGCGACATAACCGGCGACAGCCTCACCGACAACAACGACTACCTGATAATGCAGTCAAACTGGTATCAGAAAGGCGATGCTGAGTAAATGAGATAACAGTGGGGGGGCGCTCGTCCCCCCCACTGTTCGGCAGTATATGACGATTGAATATGGAAAGGTATAGTAGTTTGAGTATTAAAAACAGTAAACGGCTTCTTGTGGTGCTGGCCTGCCTGGGCGCACTTACAGCCGCAGTAGTATCCCCCTCTACAGCTTGGCAGGCAGATTGGTTGGGCACCCCCACCTCTCATAACCTGTCAGCGTCTGGCTCGTCCTACGGTTATACCTACTGGTACGCGTACGCACATTTCACCAGCTGTGCAGGTCGAGGCTATTATGCCCATTGGAACCCTGGTTTTTCTTGGAGCGGCAGGGGTTGGTTCATCACCGATTTCCTGGTTCCAAACGTGAATGCCGCCAGTGGGGTGAGGCTGCGTTACAAAAAGACTGGGGGCGGGGACAACGGCCTGGCCAGCGATATGAACCAGTGCAGCCTCGACGGTTGGACAAACCTTCGCAGTGAGGAGGTAGGTAATGTTAGCGACTGGAATGGAGCTCGAGTCGATCTGAACGAAAACTGGACGACGTGTCTGAACGAGTGCGGTTCCAGCCCTTCAGCGGTTTCGGCAATACGCTTTTACGGTGACCGTTGGACGTATCTCAATCGCTGGACCATTATAGGGCCATACAGTAGCACGGCGCTCTCCAATACAAACGGCCTGGATGAAGCGAATCTATATCTTTATCCCTACGTCTCTACGGATTTAGGAAACGCCATTCCTGATGGGCTGTGGGGTGGAAAGAAGCCGGAGAGTTATTATCCCGGCGATATGAATACGTCATACTCCCTCAACTTCGGCACAAAGTGGAATCAAAATCCCAACCAAGCTGCGTATGGCGTGGCTTGGGTGTATGCCCCGAGCGGCGCTAGTCCGAAGTTTGCGATAGGTTCCGACGATGGCTGTAAAGTTTGGACAAACACTACCTTGATCCATACAAATGACGTAGCCAGAGGTTTGGCCCGTGATCAGGACGTGACTGGTGCGAAGAGCCTGGTGGCGGGTTGGAACAGAATCGTCTTCAAGATTCAGCAAGGCCCTGGAGGCGGTGGTTGGCAAGGCACGATTAGCTTGCGTAATGGAAGCGATGTTCGCCAAAATGAACCGTCGGTGAGCTATCAAGCCGACCGTTATGAAGGCTACAGCATATTTAATGAGCAAGATGGCTGGTATCCGAAGATGACTCTAAGCAACTTCAACGGAGTTGCGAACCCACCTGCGGGGCATACAATCTACACGAACAACACGACTATCACTGCCAGCGGAACAGTTACCGCTCAGTTTATCCCGTTCTGGAAGACTATGTACTACAAATGGGGCAATGGAGTGTCCGGTGCCGACGGGAATTATAAACCGACCACAAACAGTGCAGCCACTTGGTCCCATTCCGAATCCAACGTGACTGGTCACGTGAGATTCCATTTCTTTGGCGTCAGCAAATCCGGCCGAACCTCTGGACAAGTCAGCGGTTCGGCTGGCGGCTGGACATATAACAATTCCGGAGCGTGCGCCTGGTGTGACGTGTATGTCGATAACGTTGCTCCGAACAACCCAAGTTTCTCCAGCGCAAACGCAGCAAGCCCGACCCAAGTGAATCTAACCTGGGCGCTGCCGCTCGATAAAGGCGTCGGTGCGGGTGTGACGGATGGCGCAATAGAAGCGACGGCTTGCACCAACCCCGGCGACAACTTCTATCGCGCCGGTAACGTTGGTGTCAACGTGAAGCGCAACGGCGTTGATGCGACAGGATGGACGAACGGGACATCATATAACAATACCGGGCTTACACCTAACACCCAATACACTTACACTATAGCCGCGCGCGACAACAACGGTGAAACCCGGGGCGCATGGCACAATACAACCGGCTATGTGGGTTCGACTTCTGTTTATACTCTGTCAGCCCCGCCAGTTGCGAACAGCATCACTCCAAGCAACGCTACTCCGTGTCAAGGCTCAAGCGTAGTCTGGACGAATAATCTACCCTGGGGCGGCGGCGGTATACAGTATTATCGCTACGCTTGGGATCAAAGCCCGACCCACACGTGGACAAACACCGAGACCCAGTGGACCAGCGGCACACTGTCGTTGAATCCGACTGCTGCGGGTAACTGGTATCTCCATATCAGAGGATATAACGCTGCCAACGTGGCGAATGGCGAATACGACTATTCCGTAACCGCCACCGCCAATTTCTCGGTCGGGACAATTACCGGAGGCGGCGGTTCCGCTTGCGGTACTATCGATCCGGGTGCGATGACCTACAGCGGCGGCTCCGGCGGCGGAGCGCTAACATATCAGTGGTATTCTAAACTCGGCACAGGCGGCCCCGGAGTTGGAGACACCCAGATCACCGGAGCCACGAGCGCGTCGTATGATCCTCCTGCGGGTCTGACTCAGACGACGACGTATAACGTAATGGTGACACCGACCTGCGGAACGGCTGCGTTTACTTCGACGCCAATCACAGTCACTGTGAATCCGATTCCGAATGCACCCACAAACGCCCAGGCCACACCTTCTACTATTGGTCCCGGCGGGTCGTCCGTTCTGTCGGCGACGGTTGGAGTCGGTGAAGAGGTGGTTTGGTATAAAGGAAGTTGCGGCGGAACCTTGGTAACATCTCCGGTTGGCCCCGAGGAGACCACAACCTACTACGCCAGGGCGAAAAATACGACAACCGGGTGTGAGAGCGCGACGTGCGCTCAAGCCACTGTCACCTATATACCTGATGACGAAGGCCCAGAGCTGGAGATCATATCCGTGACGGATAGCGAAACCGGCTCTACCGGCAACTTCCTCAAGGGAACGGTGACAGTGGAAGCCGCGGCTGCCGATGAATCTGGAATCGCCAAGGTCGAGTATCAAATTGACGATGGCGATCTAGTCGAGATGACTCTCGACCAGGACAGTGGCTACTATGTGGCCGAGTTTGATATCGACGCGGATTGGACCAACGGCCAGCACTCGGTAACGGTTATTGCGACGGACATTTATGACAATATCTCTCAGGAGGTCAAAGACTTTACGGTCAACAAAAACGAGGTTAGTGGCCTGTTGGCGCTGCAGGGGATGACTCTGCAGAACACAAGCCGAGATGTGACCTTCGTTTTGAATGCTTCGGTGAGAAAGAGCGTCACCTTGCAGTTCATTTCCGGTAAAGCGTTCTATAGCTTTAGGGATGTCGATGAGGTTAGCTCGGTCAGCGCAAAAACCGCTTGGAACCTGCGCAAAAAAGTCACCGCCTCTCCTCAAAACGGGCAGACACTGGTGGACTTTACCGGAAGCAAGGCTCTCGCAGGCGGAGATTTGAACGGCGATAATGTGGCCAATGCGCTGGATTATGCGATTCTTCGAGCTGCGTGGGGCTACGGAGCAGTCGGAGATATAACCGCCGACGGCTTCACCGACAACAACGACTACCTGATAATGCAGTCAAACTGGTATAAAAAAGGCGATCCTGAGTAGTGATGAATGAGGGTGGGGGATCTCTCCCACCCTTCTATTTTGCCAATTCAGGTAAAAATACTAGGTTGACACACCACACAAAAGCTGGCATACTACAATTAGCTGGGGCTGTGTATTTCACTCCTCGGCATTATGTGTTGTAAACATTAATAATGATATATATAATCGTCCCGCATCAGTTCAGGACGTGACAAGGTAGCAGCGAGGGTGGGAAGGGCATTTTAGCTTTTTGATCTCTTTTCTGTCGCTTGCGCGTTACCTCGACGCTATCGTAAGGAAGCCGATATACGCATAAACAATATCGCGCGTAGCGGATCCCAAGGCTATTTTCCAGTGAAATACGTCTCAATATTTGGAGTGCTTTATATGAAATGTACACGGATGATGTGTAACACCAGAGCCAGGATGGCTCGAAGTCTGTCGTTTCTTGCGGCTGCGCTTCCGATTATTGTCGCGCTGCCGGCTCTTGCGGCGGTGTCCACTGACGCCACTTGGAAGACGCCGGATATCGACGGAAAACAGGTTTTGGCGGTCTATAAAGGCGGTGGCAAAGTCACTGTGGAGCAAGCCATTGCGTGGGCGAAGCAGTGGACGGGCACGGGGCGCAGGCTGCATATGTTCAAATCACGCGACGAGATGTGGAACAAGGCCGCAGCGTCGTCGGCAATCCGGCAAATTGCTCTTGCCAAAGCGGCGGAATTGAAAGTGGAGGAAATGCCTGGCTGGCCGATCGCTGAAAAATGCATAGAGGCGAAAGCGCTCATGATGCTGCTTACGGACGAGACCTGGGCAGCCTATACTCCGACCAAACAGGATATAGAGGATTTCGTGAAAGAAAACCCGGAAATGGCAACCCCTCCCCGCCCGACCGAAGGCCCGGATGCGAAACTGGTTGAGCCGGACTTTCAGATGCCTTTACAAAACGACTGGGTGACGTGGCAATTGCGGGGGAGAAACCACTCGCAGGTGTACAGTCCAATGATGCAAGAAGCCGAAGAGCGATATCCGGTGGATTGTGCTGACTATGAAACAAAGTGGTTAAAAGCAGAGCCTGATGATGTGCTCATCAAGGCGGGTTCGTACTCATTTACAGATAAGGATATCAAAAGCCTTGCCGAGATAGCTGGCAAAAAACTTGAGTGGTGTGCTCAGGTTGTGCGACTCGGCGACAGTGGGGATGACTATCTGTCATTAGGCGAACTTGCTCGTGAAAAGGGTTACGCCAAACGTCCTGAGTTCGCGGAGTATCTGAAAAAAGCCAAGGAAGAATGGCTCATCGCGGTTATGAAAGATCGAATGGCCGAAGAGGCATATTCGTCTTACACTCCATCCGAACAAGAAATCAAGGACTACTACGATAATGAATATAAAGGCATACAAGATCAGCTGCTAAAATGCGACTACATCGTGTGTCCTATCGATTATAACGACCCGCAGAGCAATACTCAGGCAAAGGCTTTGGCTGCGGAGATTATAATGAAACTCCATCAGGGCGCCAAGTTTGAAGATATGCTAAAGGAATATCCTCAGTGTCGATATCAAGAGGCATCAGAGCGCTCCGTTCGACCAGGCACCTCAGGTGGGTTCGAGTCTCCAGCCATCGCGGGTGTCGAGGCGGGCGGAATAGCTTTGGAATCCGCTGAGGATTTCAGTGGCCACTGCGTTATTCGCGTTCTCGAAAACACTCCGCCCCAGAAAACTCCGTTGGAGTTTTGCCGGGGGCAGATTATTCATGACCTGGCATCTGAATATAAGAACAAGACATCAGGTGATTTGGACGGTTCCATTCTCAAAAAATATGACTATGCCGTTCAAAAATCGGTATTGGCTCAACTGAGCCGCGCCAAGCTGTAACGGATAGCGGCTGTTTGCAACGTCGGTGTAGTTTAGCCGACTTACGACGGATTAAGATCCTAGCATTATGAGGATCAGCAAAACAGTTATCAACAGGGGGTAAGGAAGTATGAACGGAAAATATTGCAAATGTTTGTTGGTGGGGCTGATATGCATCAGCATATTGGTCTCCATCGCATCAATGCCCGCTCTCGCCTGGTGGGCAAATTCCGGAGAAAAGAATTACACCAGTTCGGGGGGGGAGACCGCTTGGGCATCAGGAACCAGTTGCAGTAAGACCTACTGGTACTGCGTTCCTTATTACTCAAATGGCACCGCGCGTAATTATTGGGCGCAGTGGAAGTATGGCTTTACTTATGCCGGGCGCGGCTATGTACGGCAGCAGTTTTGGCGCCCAGGTT
>JAAYKG010000215.1 GCA_012522555.1 Armatimonadota bacterium | reverse complement strand
GCGATGCTGGTCTGTTGCATCTTGATCTCGGGGCGCTGCTCGATAGCGGTTTTGGTCGCCTCTTTTACATCGACATCCTGAGTCTCGACTGCAACAGCGCTTTTGATCACATGCGTAGACGTATCGGCGCTCAAACCAAGAACCCTGTTGAAATTCGCTTGCGCGATCGTGACTCGACTCTGGGCAGCAAGCAGATTCTGATTCAGATTCGCCAGGTCCACCTGTGCGGTCGTGAGGTCGAATTTTGGAACCGTTCCCGCTGAAAATCTCGCCTCTGTGTTCTTTAGGCGTACTGCAGCCACATCCACCGCCGCCTGCGCGGTATCCCTCTGGCCGCAAGCCCTCAGCAGATCGTAGTAGTTGCGCTTCACTTGCGCTATAAGCTGCTGCGAGGTCCGCAAAAGGCTCAAATAGTTGATCGTAAACTGATCGTGCGCTATATCGCTGCCATATCGGAGCCTGCCGAATATATCGAGAGGCAGAAATAGCTGCACTTTGCCTGAAGTCTGCGATGGCGGCAGGATCGGGATCGCACGGCCGCCGGTCAACGGGCTGGCGGGTAACTCCGCGGCTGGGCCTTGCGAGAGTTGGACGATTTGAGCGCTGAAAGACGGATTGAACCGCGCTCCGGCCTCTTCCACAACCCCTCTGGCTTTGTTGACAGCGTCTGTCGCGATCCTCAGGTCTGGATTGTTCTGAAAAGCGATCTCCAGAGCCTGGTCTATGCAAAGAGGTGCGTCGACGGTCGTCGCGGCGCCTTGCGCACAAGCCATACTCGACGCGGCTGCAACCGCTACCATAACTATTATGCGACTCAATAGCTTCAATCTCGGTTCCTCCGATTGGCCGCCGTTTGTATCAACGTCGGCTTATCATCAAAATATAGTATGTCCGATTCGTCAGTCTTTCTCGTCAGTCATCTGGGATTCGATCTTTTCAAGGCCGCTCATTAAAAACGAAGATATCCTCCGAAGCTCATCTATTTTGAATAGAATAAGCCCGTTGCCGGTAGGATGTCCGATCACCAGTATCTTGTCTCCCGGATGTATATTATACTTCTTTCTCGCCTCCGCTGGGATGACTATCTGGCCTCTTTCTCCCACGGTAACCGAACCATAGAACTGCTCATCGAGAGACGTTGTGTCACTCATAACGTTTGCACTCCATTCATGTATGACAATACATACTAATCATATTTATATATTATCGACATCCAGCGCGCTTGTCAAGAGTCTGTTTTGGCGGCTCAACGGAGGAGTTTAGAGATCTTAAAAAAGAGGTTTTAGACGAGGATAGTTAAAATCGAATAGATAAAATCAGGACGAAAACGAGCATTTGAGCAGCGAAAATCGTCACCCCACACAAAACTCGCGACACAACCACTTTTCTGCGTAAGCCCAAACAATTAACAAGCCCATCAACCAAGCCGGATCGCACATCCATAATCCATTGTATAAATAGAATCCCGCCAATCAACATCACGCATCCCAAAGGGCAAAGCCTGGCTCCCACAGCAGACCAATCGCTGCCCGAAAATATCTGCCGGACAACAGCGGCGATAAATGGCACTGCCAGCAACACCGCACTCAGTTGCCTACACCGTAACACCCGCTTTGAATTAAAAATCGACAGCGAAAGTTCCGTCACTAGCTCACCTTCTATTCGGCGACGTTCGCAGTCACGTGTCCGCCGCTTTGGGCGAGTGCGTCAAGCGCATC
>JAAYKG010000214.1 GCA_012522555.1 Armatimonadota bacterium | reverse complement strand
CTATCAGGCTGCTGTTTCCTGAATATGACGCAGCGCTGCTCGCAAACGACCTCAAACAGGAGGCATCGGATTATGCTAAACGCGTCTCCGGCATCCGGAAAATAACGGGCACAACATCAATCAGACCTGAAAAACCCGCAGCAGAGGCGACGATGTTAGAGTTCTATCTGGATGGCTATCTGGTCCTCACAAGTAACAATAACCGCGCCTGGCAGTGGGACACCACCAAATCATCAAACGGATTGCACGAGATCGAGATAGTGAAAGGCGGCTCATCCGAGAGACGAATTGTGATGCTCGATAATTAGCTAAATGCCCAGTCGAGATTTTGTGTTAATCAGCCGGTATATCGCATCCCGTCCGAGAGTGCCTTTTAGATGGCCGTTCTCCATTACCATCAAACGACACACCTCTGGGGAAGCGAGTTTGCCGAGCGCATCCCACGCGTCATCGCTTGAGCCGATTTCATAAGCGCCGTCGATGCGATGAGCAATCTCCTCAACACGAGTCAGATCCCACATCTCCGAGCGCAAAGTTCGCACCTCTTCGGCTCCGATTACCCCGATCACCGTGTCATTTTTCATAACTGGATAACAGGCATAATCCTGCCTGAGAAGATGTTCATCGACGAACTGCCGAACAGAGATATCGGCGGATATTTCCGGGACATCGGTGGTCATCACCCTCTCCACAGGCACGCCGGACAGCGCTTGCCGCATAACTAACTGTTCATAGCTGCTTCGCGCCGCCGTAGTGAGAAACCAGCCTATGAAAATAAGCCAAAGCCCGCCCAAAGTAGCTCCAAAGCCAATGATGTTGAAAAATCCGAATATCATCAGAAGATATCCGAACCCCTGTCCGGAGTATGAGGCCCAGCGCGTAGCTTTGTTTAAGTCGCCGGTAGTGCCCCAAATAATCGAGCGTAAAACCCGGCCACCATCGAGAGGAAACCCAGGGACGAGGTTAAATAGTCCCAAAAACAAGTTTATAAGAGCCAAATAGCCCACCAAAGCGGTCGCCGGCAGCGGCCAGTGCGCCCTGCTCCCGATAAACTCCAAAAAACCAAACAGTACAGCCAGCACTATACTGGTCAGAGGCCCAACGATCGACATCCAAAACTCGTTGGTCGCTGATTCAGGCTCATCGGCGGTTTGAGAGACCCCGCCGAATATAAATAACGTGATCCCCTTTACGTCGATCCCGTGCATTCGCGCAACGATGCTGTGGCTCAATTCGTGCACCAAAACGCTTGCAAACAGCAATAGCGCAGCCGCCACACCAAGCATCCAGTTTGTTGCTGCGTTAAAATTCTGCCGTAAGCCTGGGAAATATCCGGCGGCCAGCGTATAGACCACCAAAAAGAAAATCAGCAGCCAAGACCAGTCTATGTTGATCTCGAAACCGAGTATTTTGCCGAGTCGCACACCGCGCATCGCTCACCTCCCAAACAAACATCGATGCGGCGTTTATTGTTTACCCATACCTGGAAGCAAGGAAACTCAGCAGTAAGGCAAGTAGGCGGATTTTTCTCAAGCCACCCGGACTACGTCCTTGCCAAGCAGCCGTTCAACCTCTCCAACAAATCGGGTGCTCGCTTCGACTTTGAACGGGGTGACGACCTTACGTCGCGAGGAGTCGTCGAATATCCAGAAGCACACTGGGCTTAGCCCACTGTTGGCTTCCAATAAGGCCTTCAGGGTATCGAGCTTGTCTAAAGCAATCGCGTTTATACGAATATGGACGGTGCGTGTCCCGTTGCCGTTTGTTTTGCCGTTTTCAAGCCGCAGAGGAGTCACCGACTCGCCGCGAATCTCGACTTCGACTTGCGAACCTTCTTCTTCGTCGGCCACTATTCGCTCACGGTGGGTGGCTTTGCCTTTTATGAGTACTATGCGATCCTTTACGAGTTGCGCTTCACAAGCCTTTAGCGCCTGAGGGAAAAAAGTTACGGGAATTGTGCCTGTGAGATCCTCCAGCCTGATGAACCCCATTTTGTCGTTGCGGCGCGTGATGCGGTAGCGAACATCAGCGATGATTCCACCGATAGTGCATTCCTGGCCGTCTTCGAGATCACGATAACTGGAGGCTGTGGCAGAACATTCACTTTCGAGTCGCTTACGCATCTTGTCCAACGGGTGGCCGGACAAGTATAAGCCGGTAAGCTCTTTCTCGATCGCGACAATTTCTTCGCTGCTGAAATCACCTAAGTGGCTGTATTTGCTCAAATCCAGTCTGCAATCATCAGTCAGGGGGTCATCCTCGAACAGGCCGCCCTGCCCTGTTTTTTGATCCCTGAGTTTACTTGCGGCGGCGCTCATCGCATCCGGCAGCATCTCCAATAGCTGTGCTCGATTCGGATGCACCGAAGCAAATGCCCCAACTTTTATAAGGCATTCAATCGCACTACGATTGATCTGCGTTTTTTGCTGCACCCTCTCGCAAAAATCAAAAAGATCACGGAACGGGCCGCCCTCCTGCCTTGCGGCCACCATTCCTTCAATGATCCCACGCCCACAGCCTTTGATTGCGCCCAGGCCAAATCTGATGGATTCATTTTCGACCTCAAATTCCACCCCACTGGCATTGACTTCAGGCCCCAGAAGCTTGATGTCGCGTTTTCGGCAATCCTCTATATAGGTCGCCAGTTTCTCCTTATCATCCATATTAGCCGACAGCAAAGCCGTATAATATTCGACCGGATAATTGGCCTTCATGTATGCCGTGCGATATGCCACAAACGCATAGCATACGGCGTGAGCTTTGTTGAACGCATAACCGGCAAATGGCTCCACCTGTTCGTAGATCTGGGTGGCGATTTTCTGAGAGACTCCGTTGGCTTTCGCCCCTTTGAGGAACTCCTCTTTTTTCTCGTCCATCGTCTGACGGTTTTTCGATGACATCGCCTTTCGCAAGACGTCGGCCTCGCCCATAGTGAAGCCGCCTATGGCTCTGGCTATTCTAAGCACCTGCTCTTGATAGCAAATGACTCCGTAAGTCTCCTCCAAAATAGGTTCCAAGTCGGGGTGCAGGTATCGAATCGGCTCCTGACCGAACTTCGAACGCACGAACTTGGGTATGTAAGCCATCGGCCCAGGCCGATATAACGCGACGATCGCAGCAAGTTCGCGCACAGAGTTAGGCTTCAGCTCAACGACATTACGCCGCATTCCATCCCCTTCGAGCTGGAAAACCCCGTTAGTATCCCCCTGGCTGAGCATGTCGAATACTTTCTGGTCGTCAAGTGGAAAATCAAATACATCTAGATCGGTTCCATGAGTCCGTTTCACATTTTTGATTGCATCGGCGAGAATGGTCAGGTTTGCCAGGCCCAAAAAGTCCATCTTCAGCAGCCCGACTTTTGCGATGTCTTTTTTAGCCATTTGGGCGACATATTCGCCCTTGCCGCCTTGCTGAACCGGGACGTGGTCTGTCAGTGGATCGGCGGATATAAGCACTCCTGCCGCATGTACACCGACGTTTCTGTTGAGGCCTTCGAGGGTCTGCGCCGTGTCGATTAACCGTTTGACAACGGTATCACCATCATAAGCGGCTTTCAGTTCAGGGTTTTCCTGCATGGCCTGCTCGATGGTAACCCCGACCGGTATTGTCGGTATCATTTTACATATCCGATCGACTTCCGGAAGATCTATGCCAAGAACACGTCCGCAGTCTCGGACTGCAGCACGAGCTTTGAGGCTGCCGAATGTTGCGATCTGCCCAACGTGGTCTGGACCGTATTTATCACTCACATACGCAATCAGCTCATCCCTGCGGTCGTCTTGAATGTCAAGGTCCACGTCCGGCATTTCAATTCGCTCCGGGTTCAAGAACCGCTCGAACGCAAGCCCATACTCAAGCGGATCGACATCGGTTATCCCCAAGCCATAACAAACCAGGCTGCCTGCCGCCGACCCACGCACCCCCACGTATATCCCTGATTGTCGGGCGAAATCTGTGAAGTCGCGGACGATTAACATATACGTCGCAAATCCGCACTGATTTATGATCCCGCACTCATAATCGAACTGCTTTATATAATCATCAGAAATCTGACCGCCCATTCGTCTTCGCAGACCCTCTCGAGCCTCTGAGATCATGTGCTGGTCGGCAGTCACCCCCGCAGGCACACCCGGATCAGGCAGCTTCGATTGACTGAAATCGAGTTCAATATTGCATCGTTCGGCGATTTCTACGGTATTGGCCAGCGCTTGGGGCACATGCTCAAACAGCCTGGCCATCTGCTCGGGTGTCTTGAAGTAAAACTCTTTGGCCGGAAAACGATAGCGCTTAGGATCATCCAGAGTCGAGCCGGTTTGAATGCACAGCAGCACGTCGTGAGCGTCGGCATCCTTTTCTTCCAGGTAGTGGATATCATTCGTCGCAACCAGTTTCAGCCCCGTCTGCCCGGACAGTTGAATCAGAGCCTGATTGACGATTTTCTGCTCCGCCATTCCATTTTCTTGCAATTCGAGATACAGATTGTCCTTGCCGAAAATGTCGATATATTCACCGAGAGCAGCCTCTGCTTGTTTGTTGTTCCCACGAAGAATCATAGACGGCACTTCGCCACCCAGACAAGCCGTGAGGGCAATAAGATCGCTGCTATATTCGGCGAGCAACTCTTTATCGACTCTTGGTTTATAATAGAAGCCTTCGGAGAATGCGATGCTAACGAGCTTAATCAGGTTTTTATAGCCCTTTTCGCTTTGGGCCAACAAGACTAGGTGGTATTGCTCTTTGTCTTTCTGCGGATCTTTGCGACTGCGTGATTCCGGTGCAACATACACCTCGCAGCCCAGAATCGGCTTGATTCCGGCGGCTTTGGCTTCCGAGTAGAATGTGATATTGCCGTACATGACTCCGTGATCTGTGATCGCAAGCGCCGACATATCACATTCGGCAGCCTTTTTTATCAGTGGTTTAATTCTGCAGGCTCCGTCCAGCAGGCTAAACTCGGTGTGTGTGTGTAGGTGAACAAATGGCGCGCTCATAACCGTCCTGATGCTATATTAGTAGGCCGACGCTCCTATTGTATCTGAAATGCACCCGCTTTATCAACGGATTAGAGGGCAATCTGCTGTTTGCTCTCTTGAGGAAATGGAGAGAACTGCCGATTTATGAATAGTAGAGCGCGTGTCCGATGCGGCTGCGGAACATGTTTCAAGCCCATCGCGTCGTGTATAATGTCTTTGCTCGGCAATTTGATTTGGGGAAGGAGTATTTATGAGAGCCTTTGTTATCCTTATTGCAATGTGTATGGTTCTCTCATTGGGCGTGGCTGCCACAGCGCAAGATGACTTTGCGCCGCCTATGGAAAACGATCAGGCCGTGGAAATTTATCAGCCGGTAGAAGGTGAGCAACACTCTGAAGGTGAACCGATGGCTCCGCCTGAAGCCATAACAGAGCCGCCTCCGGCGCCGGATGAAGGGCTTGCGCCTGCTCCGCCTCCGCCCGCCCCACCACCTCCCGCAGCAGAAGTCGGGACTAATGAGAACAACCGACGAGCCTCGCGCCCGTCTGTAGGGCCTGCCGTTCGCAAAGTGATTATCGGCCCGACGGATTCACAAGCCCCACCTAAACGCGAGAGAGGCGCGATTACTCTGTCTGTAGTTCTGCCCACAGATGTGACCGTGGCATCGGTGAAAATCTTTTGCAACAATGCGCTTGTTGATCAGAAATCTCAAGCACCGTTTGAGGCTCAGTTCAACACTGTTACGATAGCGGATGGAATTCATTCGTTCAAGGCCGTAGGTTTGGATTCCGCGGGCAAGCAGATCTGGACAGCGACAACGAAAGTGCAGGTGCAGAATACCCCTACCGCATCTCGTGTCGCTCCTCCAACCGCGCCAGGTGCGCCGGCTGCTCCGCCGCCTCCACCTCCCGCAATGCCGACACCTCCGCCTGCTCAACCGGAACAGATCAGCAAACCTCCCGCACCAGTAGTACCGGATAAACCTGCTTCTCCAACTCCGACGGCAAGCGCTGATAGCAAGGTCTATACTAGCACCAAATATGGATTTTCCGTAAGCTACCCCGCCACTTGGGTCATAGGTGATAAAACCGCAGCTATGACGCCGAAAAAGACCGGCAACGGATGGATAGAGTTTGCAAATGCAGCCCAAAATCGGGAAATCGTTGTGAACATACGCCGCTCCGCACTTGATCCTAAAACCGATGCCGAGACCTTCGCGAAATATAATACATACGTCAATTCGTGGGATCGCAAAACTGTCGATGGCGGGGAAGCGTTCGCGACGACCACAGTAGAGTCACCCAAGAACGTCATCCATCGCGTGATCTTGATTAAGAGCGGTTATGCGTGGATGCTCAATTGCGTGGACACATCCGCCACAAACTCGCAGGCCGGCAAAGCGGTCTTCGATGCTGTGGTGGACAGCTTCAAAGTGAACGTCGAGACGCCCAAAGTGAACGTCACTGAAATCAAATAGGGATAGAAATAGCTGAACTAAACGAACCGCGCTATTGCATGGGTTGATTCAAGCAATTAGCGCGGTTCTTGCTTTTAGAAATGGTCGAAGTGCAGGACTTCGGATAGAGGTTTTTTGACGGGCGATGGGACATGCTCGGGAGCGCCCATTGGGATCATACTTACCAAAACGTAGGTGTCAGGCAATCCCAGCAGTTCTCGAATCTCGGCTGCATATTCCTTCTTATCGCCAGCAACCCAACACGCGCCGAGTCCGTGAGCATGTGCCGCCAACAAAATATTCTGCGTTGCCGCCGCGCCATCTTCGAGATAGTATTTTACTTTCTCGCAAAAAATCGCAATGCAACAGGCAGCATCTGCAATAAACTTCCCGTGATCTGCAATAGCCGCCATCTTCTTTCGTGTTTCAGGATCGACCACTGCGATAAACTGCCACGGCTGGATATTGATCGCCGATGCCGCCAATCGGCCGCAGTCGACAATATCTTCGATTATCGCGCGATCAATAGGCTCAGGCTTGTAAGAGCGAACACATCGCCGCGTCTTCAGACATTGGATAGCATCCACGGCAAAACCTCCTTGGATCAGTGCAGATGTCCTTCTGTATGATATATCAGTTATCCTTCTTTACAGGAGAATGCTCGGGTGGCGAATAAGTTAGTTGCTGTGAATAATGCAGCATCACGGATTCTAGGTCGGCGAGGTAGATATAGGTTGAGATTTGTTTTTTGCCTGGCAGGGGTTTTGTTTGTCATAATCGGTGCGACGTCAGCACTCTTCGCTCAAGATAACCCGATCGCTCCGACGCGAGAGCAAGACGTGATAAAGCCCCAGGCCGAATGTAACGCAGGCGGCCCCGTGCCGGTCAGCATCTCCGCTTCGGCTTTCGAACTGACCGACTCAAAAGTATTCGGCCGTGGCAAACTGAGTATTATCAAAGGCAATCAGCGCCTGTATGCGTCTGAGGCGGAATACGATCTGGACACTGAAATCGGGACCGCACGCGATGTGTATTTTACTACGTGTACGTGTCAAAAACCCGACTATCACATCACTGCCGACAGCGTAAAGATTTTGCCAAACAATAAGCTGGTCGCTCGTGACGTATCGGTTTATCTGGGAAGAACCAGGCTGTTAAAGATGCCCAAAATGCTTTTCCGAATGGGCGGACGATCGAGCCTTGCCAACATATTCCCCAGGGTAGGAAATAGCACGCAGGATGGACTGACTCTTCGCCAATCCTTCAGGGTGATAGATACGGATCACTCGAGAACGACGTTGAACCTGAAACTTACGGAGAAAAACTCCTTTCAGGCCGGGCTGGATACTAAATACGGAATAGGTGGGAAGCTGATTGACATGCCGGGGCGGTATCTTACGTACGGTTCCATGAGGTCACGCACACTGGAAGCCCCTCAACCCATTGCAGAAAATTGCGACCCACAACTTCTCCGCCCCAAAAACGCCGCGCGGCTGCTGCCATACGGAAAATTTACGATACGACAGCGGACCTATGATGCCAACGACCCAGGGCTGGTGGTCTATCGGCAGCCTGAGATCGGGGTGTCTTATGTAGGCACGCAGCTATCTCTAACCAAAGAGAAACTCGATCCCCGGCTCGAACTTTATCCGCAAATCACAGCGAACTGGGGGATATATAAAGAAAGCCCTGGTCAGGAATCGTCTCTGGCAAGAGGGCAAATTGTGATGCAAGGTGGGCTGAATGCTGTCTGGCTTGGTCCCAAAACGACCATACAACCGGTCGGCATCATAAGCTATGCCGATTATGCCGGCGGCGATACCTTTCGCACCTACGGATTCGGTATCGACGCTGCGCACCTCAGCGACAATGGAGCATTCTACTCCGCACGTTACATAAGCAGAACATCATCAGGTGAGACCCCTTTTCAGTTCGACGACATCGATATTCGCCAGGAATTGGATGTTGGAATCCGGACATATCTCAAAAAACACGTGTTCGGGTTTGCGCTCAACTACGATATGTCCGGAGGATACCTGTTTGATTGGCAGGTTTTGTACGGTCAACGCACCGATTGTTTAGAAATGTATGTACGCTGGGACAATCGCTTCAAGCATCTTTCGTTTGATATCGGCTTGATCAATCTCTGATCTTGACAGCCGTATTCGCCGAATGTATACTCAAGTCTTGTGCGTCTGCGTAGTCGCAGCGGAGGAATGATGTGAGGATAGTAATACTCGGATGTGGTAGAGTGGGAGCCACTGTCGCAACAACCATGTGCCGTGATGGGCACTATGTTACGATAATTGACAAAAGCCCGGATTCTTTTCGCAGGTTGACGGCCGATTTCACTGGTCGCCAAGTGCTCGGCAACGGCATCGACGAAGAAACGATGCAGGAGGCCGAAGTTGACAAAGCCGACGCGTTCCTAGCGGTAACCAACGGCGATAACCGCAATATTATGTCGGTGCAGATGGCCAAGGTTCGCTTCAATGTGCCCCGAGTTGTCGCCAGGATCTACGATCCTAATCGAGCCTTTGCCTATTCGGAACTGGGCATCGAAACGATTTGCACAACGTGTGTCGGCGCGGGACTGATGCGTGACTTGATACTCGGCCGCCCGTTCGGCGATATCCACGAATATACTCATCTCGGGCAAGAGGGGCCAGAAAATGAATAACAAAAACCCGATGTACGTGATCGTGGTTGGCGCCGGAAAAGTCGGCTACCATCTGGCAAAAACGCTCATCAACGAAGGGCACGAAGTCCTGCTGCTGGAGAAAGATCGCAACACGGTGGACACTTTCAGCGACTCTCTCGGTGAGTTGATAGTCCACGGTGATGGCTGTGAGATTCGCACTATGTCCGAAGTTGGAATGGGCCGAGCGAACGTAGTGGTGGCGGTGACTGGTGACGATGAGGATAACCTCGTTGTTTGTCAGATGGCGAAACGCAAGTTCGGAGTGCCGCGCACTATCGCACGGGTAAACGACCCGAAAAATGAAGAGCTGTTCAAGGCCCTCGGCATCGACCAGACAGTGAGCAGCACTCGTATAATCTTCAATCTCCTTGAACAACAAATAGAAACGGGGCAAGTAATACCATTGGCGGCGCTTAAGCGCGGCGATATCGAGGTTGTGGAAGCGAGTATCACCGCTTCTTCCAGCGTCCTGGGGTATAAAATAGCTCAGCTCGATTTGCCGCAAAAGACTCTTATCATATCCGTTATCAGGGATGAATACGCCATCATACCGCACTCCGACACGAAGCTACGCGAAGGAGACAGTGTAATCGCTATCATCAAATCCGAACACGAAAAGGAGCTTCGCGCGGTTTTTGAATGACGCGCATGCGATTGAAATGCCTGCAGCCCGCTCGCTATCGAGCGGGCTGCCTCACTTAAGCCCTGGCGTTTGCTACGATTGAATACCCTAACGGAGTTCTCTCCATATTCATAATCGTAGCCTGTATGGATTCCCCCACTCTCCCTGCCCCGCCAACGATAACAACCATCGTATCGTCGGGCAGATATCCGATTCCCGCGCCATCGGCCAAACCGTCGCGAGTAATGATGACTTCTATTTCGTCACCTCGGCAGTAGGTCATCCCGCACCTCCGTCTGCTTTTGTAGTGTTTTTTTACAGCATCTTGATCTGTACCGCAGCGTTCACTGCGGCCCTGAATTTACTGTCCCAGCGCAGTCAGACTGCCGTCCATCCCCATCACATACGCGGTGGATCCGCTTGCGCCGACGCCAGCCAGAACATATAGCTGCGGGGTCGCCTCGTATTGCCACAGCACTTTTCCGTCTTTTGCAGACACTGCGCTAAGTGTACCCTTGTTACCACAAACATAGACAACGCCATTAAGTTCAGTCGGCGCCGTGGGAACCATTCCAGCAGGCACCTCCGCCTCCCAGATCGTCTTGCCCGCGGAGTCGACTTTTTGCAATTTATTGTTCGTGCATCGCAGATACACGGATTGTTTGTCCTGCGACAATCCAACCCCAGCAACACTCTTCAGAGCGGTTATCATTGTTCCGGTGTTGGCGTCAGAAAGAGTGCAATCGTAGCCGCGGTCTGGGGTGAAGACTACGTTGTTGCATACCACCGGCCCGCAATCGCCCGGGCTGTAGTATCTCGCCGCAGGCATGCGGGCGCTTGCGCTGCCAACTTGTTTCCAAACCAGCTTCCCATCCGACGTGTCGACACAATAGATGAACGTATCCCATGCGCCGTAATATACTTTGCCATCGTGGAGAAACGGCTGGATTTCGATATTGTAGGTGGCCGCGGTGTTTTTCCAGTTCTGTTTGCCGGTTGCGGCATCAACGCTATAAAACGCGCCGGTACCACAGGCAAAGTAGATCGACTTGCCATCGGAAACAGGAGATGAATAGATCGGTTCCTCGGCCTCAAAGCTCCAAACCATACTGCCATTGGCCGCATTCAGGCAATAAAGATACCGATCCTCACTGCCGACATATATATTTCCACCTTTAGCAAGAAGCTGGCCCGCGATAGCGCCCTTGGTCGGGAACTGCCATTTCAGCTTGCCAAGCCCGTTATATGCGAGCACTCTGCCATCATAACCACCGATATATATAGTGCCGTCAGCGCCGACGGTGGGTGTGGTCTTGCTGGCTGTGTCCGTCATAGTGCGCCAAAGCACCTTCGGGAGGGTCGAGTCTATGTAGAAGTGAGTCGAACGATGATACTCTTTGCCATCTTTATCGACAAAGGTTACTTTGAGATTGTGAGCGCCTGGGCTGAGTGTTTTTGCATTCAACAGCCTCTCAAAACTACCCCCTGATTTGAGTTCGAGGGCGGAGGTTTCTTTCGCTCCGTCTAGCCTTGCAACAGCGCTCTGTATCTCTCCCTTGCCTGCCGCTATCCAGACCTTTACAGGCACCTGGGCGTGATAGGTTGCGCCCTCTTTAGGAGAAGCGATGCTGATGTTGGGATATCGTTTCGCCGGCGCGGCAAGCGGCTTTTCCAGCATCTTCTTGGTTGCCTTGGCTTCCGGGCCTTGATCCTTATATGCTATGCGCAGCACCCCATCCATAATGGAATACACCTGGTATCCGGCAGGCCCAGGGCCATAGGTCGAACCGCCCTGCACTATGTCGAAGTTCTCATACTTTCCTGCGTTCGCACCGTGGCCGTGTCCGTACATAATGCATACGATATTGTATGGCCTGAGAATATCCAGCAACCGATCAAGATCATATCTGCTGGAAAACTCCGAAGTGCTCGGCGGGTGATGGAATGCTACGAAAACAGGGTGATCCTTGCCCACTTTTTCGAGATCCTTTTTCACAAACTCCAACTGCTCAGGGCCGAATGACGGCAGCGGATGCTGAAACCCGGAAGAGTTTAAGATCACAAAGTGGCACCCGTGTTTATCGAACGAGTAGTATGGTGAGCCGAACAATTGCCGAAGCTCGTAGGTAAGTGATCGCCAGGTGCCGTCGTGGTTTCCCACGGAAATATACAGCGGCAGATTCACATTTTTGAAATAGTCTTGATACTGCTTGAAAGGCCCGGCTCCGCCGAATTCAGTGATGTCGCCAGTATCGATAACGAACGACAGCGGCAGCGCTATCGTCTTAAAAGGTTCCAGTAGGATCGGCTGCGGATTTTCGAATTCCGAAATTGTGATCGCAGCTTTAGCCTGAGTGTGATCATCGCTGATGTGTGCAAAACTAAAATTGCCAATAGCCGCCTGCAACGGCAGGGCTGCCGCATAAGCATACAACCCGATAATCATCAGTAACAATAAAAGTCTGCTTCGTCTGAACAATGCGTATTCCCCCTAAATTACCTGCAGTTTTTCTAATATGGCTAGAGCGAACTTATCAGCCTTAGTCTGTTTATAACGACCGTTGAGACCCTGGATATGATCCAGATAATGGGAAAACTCATGCAAAAAGATCCCCAGTATCAGATCCTCCGCGGTGTCAAAACGAATGTTTCTCATACGCTGATAGATGCGCTCACATCCATATTTGTCACGTTTCGTATAGTAGTCGGAAGTTTTGAACGCAACTTCCAACGGATAACAATTGTTGCGATTGATGCGCAGGCGAATCAGCCTGCCATCATCCAATCCGGGAGCCTTGCGATAATACGTCCCTGAAATGTAGCGCCGTGAACCTTTCGGACAATATCTTACTTGAACAGTCACCCCGTCAACCGGGTATTCGCAGACCGCCTCCCGCAGCGCCGCTCCAACATTATAGCGTGTCGAGTTCTCGATAATCATACTGATGGAAAACCTATCAACCTCCCTGCAAATCGTCGATTCGCCCAATGAGCCCCGATAAAGGAAAGCAAAAATATGCCTGCTGCGGAGATCAGCATCGTCGTGTTGAAATGAACACCAATGTGGACGCTCGCCTGGCCCACGATGCCCCATCCCATTCCACAGGTAATGGCAATTATGGCCAGATAGGCGAATTGCAGGATCGTGATCCGGGTTGCCGTGGGTAGCGAGCCATCTCTGGACCCCATAATAACCGCTAATCGACCAGCAACAATCGAGGAAATCGCCGCCAGTAAGGCGACTATCCAGACAAACGGCCCGGCGGGTTTGCGGGTTGTCTGAGTCCCTTGTTTTGTTTGCGTGCCTTCGTATAACTGCATGTTTATCGCATAAGCGGCGCTGGGGATATTGACCGGCACAGCGCCGGCACGAAGCTCTCCACCATACATCAGCATATAGCCGACTCCCGTCGCTGTGGGGATTATTTGTAATGTCTTGGGCACAGTGGAGGAATCTTCCTCATCAGTATCCGCCTGAGCCGCCCATATCCCGACGCCAACCGCCATAATAATCTGCAAAACCAGAGCCAGAAGCATGACCGCTTTTGCACACGCCCACCATTTACCGGGAGCGCTATCGAGACCCTGATCGAATCGCAACGCCAAAAGTGCGCCTGCGTAGGAAAATATCACCCCGAATAGTGATGCATATATCCAGGAATCGGCGATAGACGGGCGAAAGGCCAAATCGGGTGGTGTCAACTCGAATCCTGATATAGCAGGCACCACCGTCGAATCGATATTTGCCGAAACAAACGGCGCACCCACTGCAAATGCCCCCGCATATATTACTCCTCCACCTATCGCTGTTCCTAACATCCCCCATCTGCCAGTTGAAGCTCGCAGATGGGCTGTAAAAAAGCCACCTATCATAAGAGCTATAATGGGTATGACTATCCAAACAGAAACAGGCAGTGTGATCCAGGCTGAAGTGTCCTCGCCGTGTATCACCCCAGACCCCACGAGAGTGATATGTTGTGTGGCATAGTAGTTGAGGGCGGCAAAGAGAAACCTATTCTGACCGGGGGAGCCGACTATCGCTCCGAGGCTGGCCACAGTGAGCAGATAACTGGCCGAATAGCCGATCAGCAGGGCAACAACTGCGCCGACAAGAGCGGCAACAAAAGGATTAGTCGCCTCACCTCTCCAACGACTGCCTTGCCTCATTCGGACACGCGCCTCCTGCCTGCTATTTTGCGACGCCATCACTGTTTAGTTAACGCTGTGGGCAGTGATTTCCTTCGCAATTTTCAACAAATAGCGATCTTCTCTATCCCCCACCCTCGCACCGAATCAATTGACGCATAATCGGTCAGGTCCAGGTGCACCGGCGTGATGGATATATAGTCGTCCGCCACCGCATTTACATCGGTTCCTTCTTCGAAAACATCTGTCGGCGGGTCTCCGCCCAGCCAATAGTAGTCTCGCCCCATCGGATCGGTGCGCTTCTCCAACTGACCGGTATACCGACGTTTGCCTTGCCGGGCTATTTTGACTCCTTTTATCTCAGACGCAGCCAAAGGTGGGACATTTACATTGAGAAGTGTGCTCTCAGGGAGTTTATGTTCATTAAGAAGCGTAGCGAGGTCTACGGCGAAATGCGCTGCCACAGAATAATCGATCCCGGAAGCAAGGCTGGCCACAGAAATAGCGATAGACGATACGCCGATGATAGCCCCTTCCATAGCCGCGGAAACAGTTCCCGAGTAGGTGAGGTCCCACCCCAAATTCGGGCCGTGATTGATCCCCGAAACCACCAGATCGACCGGATCATCTATTATGCCGAGCAATCCGAGGCTGACGCAATCCGAAGGTGTGCCGTTTGAAGCATAAGCGTGGCTGCCGTCTTTCAAGACAACTCGTTCGGCGCGAAGCGGTTTATGAAGAGTGATCGAATGGCCACACGCGCTGCGAGGCCGATCGGGCGCTACCACAAAAACTTCAGCCACCTTGTCCAGGGCAGTCTTGAGCACCATCAGGCCTTCAGCGTGGACACCATCATCATTTGTCACGAGTATTTTCATATAAGGACTCTCACCATGTTTTTCGATATTGGAATCCTCTTAGCCCACAGTCCCAAGATAACCTTCGTAGAATAAATCGCCTTTCTACGGCCTGCGAACCCACGTTCGCCAATCTTCACCAATGTCGCCGCGCAGCTTGTATCGCTCCATCGACCTCGAACAATTGCAGTGTCCATCTCCTCCAGCCATAAGAGCTTCCACGGCAATCCCCCGCAGCGATTCGACCGCGGACTCGACGGCGGATTTTTCGTCGTCGGAAAGAAGCCCTTCGAAAAGCTCCCCTGGGCGATATTCCCGATTCACGACACCTTCTGCATAATTTGTGACATAACAAATTGGGCAGTAGCACATTTCCAATTCTTTCGCCAGGAACGCTTCCGGAACCAGAGTCATCCCAACCAGTGTCCCGCCGCAAATTGCGAACTTTTTGATTTCCGCACGGGTTTCGAGCCGGGGACCCTGAGTGCAGACATAGATATCTTCGGTGCGACAGCGGCCGAATCGGTTAGTAATAGTATTAGCGATATTTTTAGACATCGCTGGACAAAACACTGGGTTCTGACGTATGAAACCAATCCCCAAATCCTCATAAAACGTTGTCGCTCGGCCTCGGGTTTCGTCAACGATATCCCCGGGGACAAGAATCTCGCCTATAGGTATTGAAGGGTCAATGGCCCCCGGGCCGGACCAGGCGATTATTTTGGATACCCCAAGCTCCTTTAGTGCCCAAATATTGGCGCGATAGTTCACATACGGTGCTGACACGGCGTAGCCTGTCTCTCCGTGTCGGGAGAGATATAATATCTCAGCGCCGTCAACTTGCAGCCTGTGTATGGGCGGGGAATGGCCAAAGGGTGTATTTATTGGTTCGATTGCGGAATGGCTGCTCAGGCTGGCGACGGTGCGATAGCCTTGGCTGCCTCCAATAATGGCGTACTTATTGCTCAATCATCTCTCTCCGTTTGTGCAATTTTATAGTCTCATATAGAGTAGTGCGTTGTGCGGCATCGAAGCCGGCGCTGTGAATCAAATCGATCAGATCAGCTTCACTCATTCGGTGTGAAACCCCAGTCGCCGCGACAACGTTCTCTTCGATCATGGTGCTGCCGATATCGTTTGCCCCGAACCGCATCGCCACCTGCGCGACTGCAGGCCCTTGGGTGACCCAAGACGCTTGTATATTGTCTATGTTATCCAGGTAAATCCTGGACATAGCTAGCATTCGTAGATATTCGTGCGCTCCGGCTGCGCTGCCTTTCAGCTTTGTATTTCCGGGTTGAAACGGCCAGGCGATAAATGCGGTAAACACATTTGTATCATCCTGAAGGGATCGAATACGATCCAGATGTTCTATCCTGTCGGCGAGTTCCTCACCCATCCCGAATACCATTGTAGCGGTCGCACGCATACCGATTTCGCCGGCCAGTCGCATAACCTCGACCCATTCATCAGCGCTGCACTTGTTCGGGCTAACGCGACTTCGCACCTTGTCCACAAGAATCTCCGCTCCCCCGCCCGGCAGCGAATCCAACCCGGAACTGCGCAATCTGGAAAGCGTATCGAGAATCGACAGCGAGGAAACGCGGGCGATGTAAACGATTTCTGGGGCCGATAGGGAGTGTATCTGCACATCGAAGTGAGATTTGATCGTATTTAACAAATCCTCATAATATTCTATGCGGAGATCCGGATGTAGGCCGCCTTGCATGAGAATCTGAGTGGCTCCTAAATCGACGGCTTCTTGAATCTTTCCCACAATCTGATCCGTCGAAAGGAGATAGCCGCCGGAATCTCCCGGCCTGCGATAGAACGCGCAAAACCGGCAGCCAGAAACACAAATATTCGTGTAGTTTACGTTGCGGTCGATAACATAGCTGCGAATTGGCGCTGGGTGTTTGGCTGAGCATATTTTGTCCGCAGCCCACGCGACTTCCGGCAGCGCGGCCCGCCACAGCAGATTCAGCGCATCGTCCGGGTTCAAGCGGGCGCCGGACAAGCTCAATTTAAGCAGATCCGCCACGCTCATCGGCTGTCCGCCCGATCATCCAACAAACCGTGCTCAATCACTTTTTCTCTAAACAACTCAAAACCGCGCCGCTCTCGATCACCCATGTCGTAGACCATAATTTTTGAGAGATACTCAAAGCACACGTCGCAGGGCAGGTTTAGCCGTCGTGACTCCTCTTGGGCGATCTCCGGGAGCAGAGCTATACCTGCAGCTTTCGCTTTTTTCAAAACGTCTGCAAGTTCCGCGTTGATTCCGCGACCGGCCCACACAGCGAATACTGCAGGCAAGCCAGTCAAAACTCGCCACTCTGCTGCAAGATCAAACACATAAAGGCCATCTTTAGGGTGCTGCATCGCGGGATCGCCGATAACCAATGCCGCATCGGCAAGTTCTAACATATTTGCGGGGTTGGGTTCCGCTCGAACCAGTTCGGGTTGAAGCCCATATATTTCGCTCAATAAAATCCGGAGCATATTGGCGCCGGAAAGGCTGCTTGTATCGAGTGCGACTGAGCGCACCGTTTCAACCGGAGTTTTACTTAACATCAACACGCTTTTCACCGGGCCATCCGCTGCGATGCAAATGTCCGGGCAGATTCCAAAATCCGGATTTGCAAAGCAAGCAAAACTCGAGACTGGCGCGGCTGCGATCT
>JAAYKG010000032.1 GCA_012522555.1 Armatimonadota bacterium | reverse complement strand
TTAGCGCCCTTTTCCAGGGCGGCCTCGAGGTCATCAGCTTCGAGCAGTTCATGAACCGCAAATAACTCCTCGCCAAGACGAACCTCATCGCTGCGGCTCTCTGGCTCTTGTTTGGCCTCTTTAGGGACGATCACCTCAAGCCGAGTGCCGCAATCCCTGCAGTATTTATTCGTTTTACCGTTGTGAGTGCCGCAATTGGGGCACTTCATAGCCCACTCCAGTTACCTGCGCAATTCTCATGTGTTTGTCGAGTTGTGAGGCTTCTAAGTTCCATCACGTTCACAGCAGCTCTTGTTGGCCCTTGTTTTTCGGAATAATCCCCAGATGGTCATAGGCCAGTCGCGTTGCGATTCGCCCACGCGGTGTGCGATTCAGAAAACCGCTTTGGATTAGATATGGTTCGTGAACATCTTCTATAGTGTCGCGTTCCTCGCTTATCGATGCCGCGATTGTCTCCACCCCCACAGGCCCGCCGTCGAATTTTTCGATAATAGCCAGCAGCAGCCTGCGGTCGGCATCATCCAGGCCGCTCTCGTCAATCTCCAGCATTTCCAATCCCTGTTGAGCGACATCCCGGTCGATTGCCCCATCCGCTCGCACCATAGCATAATCACGCACCCGCCTCAGCACCCTGTTTGCGATCCTTGGAGTACCCCTCGATCTACCCGCAATCTCATACGCGCCCTCACTCGATATGTTCACCCCCAATATCCCGGCCGAGCGCGCAACGATAGTCTTGAGATTATCGACATCATAAAACTCGAAATTGTGGACGATCCCGAACCGGCCTCGCAGCGGAGATGTTATCAAGCCCGCCCGCGTGGTCGCCCCGATCAGAGTAAACTTGGGCAAATCGAGTTTGAGGGTCCTTGCGCTCGGGCCTTTGCCGATAACTAGGTCGAGTTGAAAGTCCTCCATTGCGGGATACAAAATTTCTTCCACGGCGCGATTGAGGCGGTGGATTTCGTCGATAAACAGCACGCTGTTCGGTTCGAGGTTAGTCAGAATCGCGGCAAGATCCCCAGGCCGTTCAATCGCCGGGCCGGAAGTCGAGCGCAGCCCAACGTCCATCTCATTTGCGATTATCAGCGCCAGAGTAGTCTTGCCAAGTCCGGGAGGGCCATACAACAAAACATGATCCAGCGGCTCGGCACGCATCTTTGCCGCTGCAATAAATACGTTCAGGCTTTCTTTGATCTTGTCGCGGCCGATGAACTCGCTTAAATGCCGCGGCCTGAGCGTATAGTCCAGCGCCCGATCCTCATCCCTGGATTCGGGGGAGATAAACCGATCATCTTGTCTGCCGGCATCCTTGTCCATAAGTTCATCGCACAAATTATAATAGTCGGATGGCGATTACTTCGCCAAAGTTTTCAGAGCTAATGTGATAATCACTCTTGTATCGCGCTTGTCGTCGGTCGATTTCCATGCGCTTTCAGCAGCCGACCGAGCATCGTTGCGGTTGTATCCGAGCGCGACCAGGCCTTCAATGGCGTCGTTCAATATTTGTTGGTCAGGCGTCGTTTTCTTGCGTGCAGCCTGCGCCCAGACCAGATTGGTAATCTTTTCCTTCAGTTCCAGCACGATTCGCTGGGCTGTCTTAGTGCCGACCCCTGGGGCCGCGTTTAATTCGATAAAACTTTCGGAGGATATCGCGCTGATTATAGTGTCGACCTCCAGCGTCCCCAGTATCGACAGCGCCACCTTAGGTCCGATGCCGGATACGGTGGTCAGCAGCTCAAACATGCTCTGCTGCGGCTCGTCGATAAAACCATACAGAGTTATCGAATCTTCCTTGACCACCGTCGAGATCACCAGCTTGACCTCGTCGCCGACTAAGGGCATCTGGGCTATCACATCAACAGGCGAAACCACCCTATAGCCGACCCCGCCCACATCTATCACCACAAAATCGGCCCCGATTCTAGCTAGTTCGCCGTGCAGATGAGCAATCAAGCTAATAAATCACCTTGTTTAGCGCATATTCGACGATCCCCGACGCCCCAGCTCTCTTTAGTCGTGGTATCAGCTCTCGCACCAGGCTCTCTTCGACTATGATCTCCGCGGCCACCCAGTTATCATCAGAAAGCGATGATATGGTGGGATTCTTCAAAGAAGGCAGTTCGGCGAGCACCTCGTCCAGGCTATCTGCAGGCACGTTCATTTTCAGCCCAACCAGCCCATCAGCGGTGAGAGCCGCCTGCAGCAACATCGCCATATTCTCGATCTTATCACGCTTCCATTTGTCCTGCCACGCGTCTTTATTGGCGATCAGGCGCGTAGTGGACTCCAGCAGCGTATCGATAATCTCCAGCCCGTGCGCTTTCAGGGTGCTGCCGGTCTCCGTTCCCTCGACGATCGCATCGACCAGTTCCGGCACCTTGACCTCAGTCGCTCCCCAGCTGAACTCGACATTGACCCGCACCCCGTGCTGTTCGAAATATCGCCTGGTTACGTTGACCAACTCCGTCGCGACCCGTTTGCCTTCCAGATCTTTAGGACCTCGAATGGGGGAGCCTTTTGCGACCGCGAGCACCCATTTATACGGCTTGGTGCTGACCTTGGAGTAGACCAACTCGCAGACCTCCACCACGTCTGCCTCGCACTCACGGATATTGTCATAGCCGGTGATCCCGACATCAAGCACCCCGGCCTCAACATAGCGCGCGATCTCCTGCGCCCGCAGAAGCGTGGCCTCAAGTTCGTCGTCGTCCACGCTCGGGTGGTACGACCTCGACCCAACGCGAAAATCCCAACCGGCCTTTTTATATAAACCGAAAGTCGCCTCTTGCAGGCTGCCTTTCGGTAGCGCAATCTTAAGCTTCACTGACGTATTCTCCTATTCAACCTCGACATTATACCTTGCGCCTCAAACAGCGGTCAAATCTCTCGCCACAAATCAGAGTTTGCGCACAAAAACAGGGCTGCCCCGTTTCGCGAATAAAGGGCTTGGCGCATTATTTGTTTGTGTGTCGGCGGGGTGTCACAGAGCGTTCGCTCTGGCAAAAAGATCGTCTATCCGATAATATAATAATATAATCCGCAGTTATCCGAATCGTATTGGCGGGGTGGGTGGATGGGATATTTCAGCGGCTTCAAGATGTTAGCGATCACAGCGGTGGCTTTTCTGTTGACCACCAGCGCAGGCGCTGCGCCTTGCGAAAGAGGCCAACGCAGTTTCACAATGAATGTGGGTATAGGATTAAACCACGATTATCCATCACCCACCAAGTCCCGACTCCGATACGATGTAGCGCATTTGAGGTGGGGAGAATTCAAATCTCCGAGGAATGAAAAAGCCTTCGAGCTTGGCATCGGAACACTCGTCAAAGGCTCAGACCATTCCATTATCTCAGCCGTCGCGTCCCGTCGACACGATTTTCTGGTCCGCGACAAATTGTCGATGGGTTATGAACTCGGGTTTGGTTTTGTTTATCTCGAGGACAAGGTTCCCGAGCTTGGTACGCACCTGAATTTCACCGAACAAGCAGGCGTCATCATTCAGCGCCATCTTGGCCATGATACTGCACTGACTTTTCAATACAAACTGAGCCACATATCAAACGCCGGAATCAAACCGCCGAATGTGGGCCTGAACACAAGCATTTTGACCATCGGCATAACCAGATTTAAGTAGACCACGCTCCCCTACATAGCGGTATTTGTGTTTGATGCCGGCTCCGGAGGCGGAGCTTGCGGCGAGTAACTTATCCCATTGGGCTTTTGTCCGACTCGGACTGTCGCAACCAGCTTTCGAGCGGCTATTTCCACCACCCCCACGCTGTCGTCAAACGTGTTTGTCACGTAGGCATATTTCCCTGAGTCGTCCACTACCACCCCATGAACGCCTCTGCCTGTCACTATATCATCCACAGTTTTGAATGTTCTGGTATAGACAAACGACAGAGTATTTGCGGGGCGTTCCTTTGTGCCTTGGTTTGCGACCAACACATACTGATCGTCCCGCGTCGCAAACAGTTGGATTGGCCCGTCGCCGACTGCCGCCTCAGCAGTAACCTTTTTAGTTGTCAGGTCGATCTTGGCGATCGCGTTTTGCTTTGAAAGCGAGACATATAAAATCTTGCCGGATGGCGAAAAGGCCACTTGTACCGGTCCTTTGCCGACCGCAATATCAGCGATTTTTTTGTCGGTAGTCGTATCGATCAGGCTCACCGAGCCGGACTCCATATTCGCCACGCACACCAATTTGCCGTCCGGGCTGGGTCGCAGGCCGTGCGGATGATGGCCGACCGGGATAGTTGTAATGGTTTTCAGAGTCGACGCGTCTATTACAGAGACGGTGTTGTCGTCTTCGTTGGCCACATATACTTTTTTGGAGTCAGGGGTCACAATTACGTGGGCGGGGGATTTGCCTGTTTTGGCTGTGCCGACCACGCGATATGTGATGGGATCGATTTTCACCACCTGGCCGTGGTGCATACTCGTCACCCATACGCTTTTTCCGCCAGGCGCCACTTGCACGTTGTGCGGCATACCTATGCCCTGTAAAGTTGTAACGACCTCGTTGGTGGCGGTGTTTATGACGGTGAGGCTGTTACCATTCTCATTAGCCACCCATACCGTGCCCTGAACCAAAGCCGGCGATGAGCTTGCGAGCGCTGCGATGAATACCAAGCAAGATAATAATATGTTTTTCATTTTGCTGCTCCTTGCCACAAATTGCGGCAGTGCGATTATAATAAAGCATACCCGCTATGTATATGCGTCATACATTATATATCGGTTACCGTGAGCGGGTGGAACGCTCCGGCGATTTCGGGCGTCAACCAATTCGGCGCTGAGTTTATTACAGAGGTGAAGTCGATGAAGTTACGAATCCACATGTTTTCAGTCATTTTGCTTATCATCAGCATCAATATCAGCTTTGCGGGCAGCACTTTATATACCTGGAGCGGCAACAAACAATTCAGCGAGTGCGATTTTTCGCGGGCGGCGTTCGCCAAGCAATCCAACGGAGTGGTATTTAGCGGCAAGATCGAAACCAAGTCCGGCGAGGACACCACTGTCGGGGTGATAGAGACTCCGGAGATAGTCGCCCCCAAACCATTCAACGAAATTGTGCCGTCTTGGAACTCCTACACCCCCGAAAACGCCTATCTTGTAGATATGGCGAAGATGCGAATCGAAGGCAAGTGGACCCGCTGGTATCAAATTGCGCTGTATACCACCACCGATAAGCCGGAACCCAAAAAAAGCTATGGAGACTCGGACAAACTGGCGCATTGTCCAGTCGATACACTCATAGTCAAGGATGGCAAACGTGCCGATGCGTGCAAACTGCGGTTCGAGCTGCGTTCCCTTGACGGCAAAACCTATCCCACTTTGCGTTTGATAGCGGTTAACGTCAACGACCCTGCCGGATATCGAGAGGATGTGCCCTCAGTCAAAAGCGTGTGGGGGACTGAACTGGATGTGCCGTATCTGTGTCAGTTGTCGGTGGAAGGCGGCAGCGTATGGTGCAGCCCGACCTCTACGGCGATGGTGCTGGGCTATTGGGCTAATAAGCTGCAGCGGCCCGAATTGACGGTAGGGATTCTCGAATCGGCCAAAAACTGCAAAGATAACCGATGGGGAGGCACTGGCAACTGGGTCTTCAACACCGCATATGCTGCCGAGTTCAAGGGCATGCAGGGGATATTGGATCGATACTCCAGCATCTCGCAGATCGAACAGTGGATCGCTCGGGGAGTCCCCGTGGTTGTGAGCCTCAACTATTCCCGCCTGACCAGAGGCAAGAGTAAGTCTCAAGGCCACCTGATGGTCATCAGGGGGTTCACAAAAGAAGGCGATCCTGTGTTTAATGACCCATTTGCGAGGCTGGAAAAAGGAGAAAAACTGCGAAAAGTCTTCAAGCGAGGTGATCTGGAATACGCGTGGCTTGGCCCGGACGGCAACTCGAAGGGAGCGGTATATATAATTCACCCGGAAGGCTACAAGTGGTGAAAATCCTGAAACGGAGGTGGGGAGCTGAAGATTAAAGCGTCGTATTATCAGCAATTCGATGCTGATCTCGCTTTGGATGTGCCGGCGGAAGGCTATGGCGGGTGGGGTGAAGCTGAGATCGAGCTGTCCGACGAGCATACGGCTTTAGTGGTAATGCATGCTTGGGAATGCGGGACTCCGGATCAGTTTCCAGGATGGCATCGCTGCGTCGAATACATCCCGCGGGCGCAGAGGATCTGCCGCGAGGTTTTTCCCCCTCTGCTGGAGGCGGTCCGAAAATCCGGTTTTAAGTTGTTTCATGTGGTCGGAGGGGGCGCATATTACAAAAACTACCCCGGCTATTTAAGGGCGCTCGATATTGCCGACCCACCGGCGAACATCGCGCATGTTCCATCCGATCCTACGCTGGAAAAGCTTCGTGAGTTCAAGCGGGAACACGTTTTTGTCGGCAAGCACAACGAAGCTGATGTCGCCGCAGGTTTCGCTAGAACGGATTTTTCTCCCGAAGCCAGGCCGCTGGGCGACGAGGGCATCGCAGAGAACTCCGAGCAGCTTTTCGCCCTGTGCCGGGAAGCCGGAGTCAACCACCTCATTTATGCCGGGTTCGCGATCGACTGGTGTTTACTGGTATCCCCCGGCGGGATGGTGGATATGAGCAGGCGTGGAATAATGTGCTCTACGCTTCGCGATGCCGTGACTGCTGTGGAAAACAAGGAAACGGCCAGAAACGAGCTATGCAAAGAAATCGGGC
>JAAYKG010000031.1 GCA_012522555.1 Armatimonadota bacterium | reverse complement strand
TCCCGCTGGCAGTCTGAGGGAAGCTCTTGACGATAATGAAGTGGGCCGGAGTCTTATAGAAGGCGATGCGCTTTCGACAATAGTCTCGGAGATCATCCGGATCGATAGTCTCGCCTTGGGCTGGAATAACGAAGGCACCAACGATTTCGCCGTACCGTTGGTCGGGGATGCCGACTACTTCAGCTTGCTCGACTTTGGGGTGGGTCATCAGAAATTCTTCAATCTCACGGGGGTAGATATTTTCTCCACCTCGGATAATCATATCCTTGATGCGTCCAGTGATGCGGTAATATCCGTCTTCATCGACCATACCTAAATCGCCGCTATGCAGCCAGCCCTCGGCATCAATCGCCTGGGCAGTCTCCTCAGGCATATTGTAGTAGCCTTTCATAACATTATAGCCGCGGCAGCAAAGCTCGCCTGTAGTATTGGGAGGAACTATCTCACCAGTCGCGGGATCAATAATCTTGATTTCGATATGCGGCTGGGCAGTGCCAATCGTGGTGCAGCGCCGCTCCAGAGTTTCGTGGACACCGCTCATAATGTATACCGGCGAGGCCTCAGTCAGACCATAAGGGATGGTGATTTCCGGCATATGCATATTCTCAACGACCTTGCGCATCAATTCCACCGGGCAGAGCGAACCCGACATAATGCCGGTGCGCAGGCTGCTAAGATCGAACATCTTGAACATAGGGTGGTTGAGTGCGGCAAAATACATAGTGGGCACGCCGTATAAAGCGGTGGCGCGAGCTTTCTGCACTGAGGCCAAGACAAGCAAAGGGTCAAATTGCTCGACCATAACCGCAGTCGCACCGTGACTGAAGATGGCCATAATGCCCAAGACGCAACCGAAACAGTGAAACAGAGGCACCGGCACGCAGACTCGATCATCTTGGGTGAGCATCTGCCGCTCGCCAATATAGAAGCCGTTGTTCAGAATATTGCGATGACTCAACATCACGCCTTTGGGGAAACCAGTGGTGCCCGAGGTGTACTGCATATTGATGGTGTCGTGGCGATCCAGGCCGCTCTTGGCCGCCTGGAGCTGCTCGTCGCTCTGACTTTCGCCAAGCTGGAAAAGCTCGTTGCTGCTGTACATCCCGCGTTCTTTTTCTGGGCCTAGATAAATAACATTCCGCAGACGCGGGAAGCGCGAGCTGCGCAGATGCCCGCGAGGATGAACCTTCAGCTCGGGAATCAGCTCATTGAGCACCTCAACATAACTGACCTCGCGCTGCCCATCGACAATCGCGATGGTATGCATATCCGATTGCCGAATGACGTATTCGAGCTCGTGGCTCTTGTAGTTGGTGTTGATGGTGACCAAAACTGCGCCAATCTTGGCGGTGGCGAACATCAGAGTCAACCATTCGGGCACATTCCTGGCCCAAATTCCCACGTGGTCGCCACGTTTGATGCCGATGGCCAGAAGACCTTTCGCAAAGCTGTCACTGCGGCGATAGAATTCGGCGTAGCTCCAGGTCAAATCGCGGTCGGGATAGACGATAAACGGATGATCCGGCTGAGTCAAAAGCAGATCGGAGAAAAATTCACCGATGGTCTTTTCCGTAAACAAGGTGTCTGTGAAACGCATATCTCTGGTGCTGGGATGAAGTTTGAGGCTGAGAAGCCCTCCAATATCCGCGGCTTGCGAACATCAGTGAGGGATGGACAGGATAATATCAAACATTAGCGGGGGGCGTACACCACGGCCAGAACCTTGGCGTCAGTGACACCAGTGGCGTGGACGTGGTGCGGAACAATCGAGTCGTAATAGATGCTGTCGCCACTCTGCAACTGGTAGCGCTCTTTGCCGTGCACAATCTCGATAGTGCCGGCAAGAACATAAATAAATTCCTCCCCCTCGTGGCTGGAGACTTCGAACTGATCGCTGGCGGGCAGATGCACATCGATGATAAAGGGCTCCATATTGCGGTCCACTTTATTGGCAGCCAGGGGGTGAAAAGCCAAGCCCCGGATATCGCCGGAACCAGCGAAGCGTAGCGTTTTGCTCAAATCATCACCGCGGGAAAGCACCGGCCCATAACACTCCGAGTCATCCAG
>JAAYKG010000213.1 GCA_012522555.1 Armatimonadota bacterium | reverse complement strand
GGGAGTTCTGGATGTGTATGATCGCGCTGCATAAGATCGGCGCGGTGGCGATACCGGCCACCCATCTGCTGACCAGCAAAGATATCATCTACAGAACCGACAAAGCGGATATAAAGATGATTATAGCCTGCGAGGATGAGCGCGTTTTGGATGCCGTCGACGAGGCCCAGAGCCAGTCGCCGACCCTCAAACATAAGGCCGTGATTCGTATGAACCGACCGGGCTGGCATGCTATGACCGATGGGATCGCAAAGGCATCGCCGAAGTTCGAGAGGCCTGTCGGCGAGGCTGCAACCCACAACGACGATATGATGCTGCTCTACTTCACGTCGGGCACCACCGGGATGCCCAAGATGGTATGGCACGATTATACCTATCCACTGGGGCATATCATCACGGCCAAATACTGGCAGAACGTGTTGGATGATGGGCTGCATATCACCCTGTCCGACACCGGTTGGGCCAAATGCGCCTGGGGTAAGATATATGGACAGTGGATAGCGGGAACCGCCAACTTCGTTTACGATTATGAGGGTAGATTTGAGCCTGGGGATGTGTTAAAGATGATGCAGGATCACAAGGTGACCTCATTTTGTGGGCCTGCGACGGTGTATCGGTTCATCGCCCAGCAAAATATAGCCGACTATGACCTCAGCAGCCTGAAATATTGCGTAACGGCGGGAGAGCCGTTGTATCCGGAGGTCTATCAAGGCCTTGTCAATGCCCTTGGCTTAAAGATAATGGAGGGCTTCGGGCAGACGGAATCGGTGGTTATGATAGCCAATTTCCCGTGGATGACCCCGAAACCCGGTTCGATGGGCAAGCCGTCACCTGGTTATGATGTGGACATCGTGAATGAGAACGGGGAATCGTGTGAGGTCGGAGAGGACGGCGAGATAGTAGTGCGCACCAACGGCGCCAAGCCGCCCGGAATGTTCAGGGGCTACTTTAGAGACGATGACCTCACCAATCGAGTCTGGCACGACGGCATATATCACACGGGGGATGTCGCGTGGAGAGACGAGGATGGTTATTATTGGTATGTTGGTCGCAACGACGATATGATCAAAAGCTCCGGCTACCGAATCGGGCCGTTTGAGGTGGAGAGCGCGCTTATCGAGCATGCGGCCGTGATGGAATGTGCGATTACGGGGGTGCCTGATGATCTGCGTGGCCAGATCATCAAAGCGACCGTGGTTTTGTCCCCTGGTTATCAGGCATCGGAGGAACTCGTAACCGAGTTGCAGAATCATGTAAAAAAGGTCACCGCACCTTATAAATATCCCCGCATCATTGAGTTTGTGGATGTTCTGCCGCGGACTATTAGTGGCAAGGTTCGTCGAGTGGATATCCGTGACAAAGATAAGCACGGGGATTACAAACCGGATCTTAAGGCGGACTAAATCAGTATATCAGCAGGTTTTCTTTATTTATTAATCTGCCTCAGTGCAGTTCTATTGTGAATTTCTTGCCTCGCTTGAAATGGCAATCTTATGGGCTGTATAGCACCGAAGATCCAGCCTCACAGCATCCGGTAATTAACGGAGGCAAAAATAATGTTTGAAAGAATCATGCGGCAGCGACTGGCGCTATTTGTGCTGGCGCTTGCCATCCTCGCAACCTCAGCAATCGCCGCCACTGCGCCAAAGAATGTAATCCTGCTTATAGGGGATGGGATGGGCATCGGGTCCGTCGTAGCCACGAGATATGCGATTCCTGGACGTGATGGCAGACTGGCGATGGAGACCATGCCTTATGTTGGCTATTCATCGACGCATTCCGCCAACAGACTAGTGACCGACTCCGCTGCGGGGGGAACCGCCCTTGCGACAGGGGTCAAGACGAATAACGGCACTATATCGCTGGCCCCTGATGGAAAACGAGTCAAGACAATCCTCGAACTTGCACGCGAAATGGGCAAGTCCACCGGTATCATATCCACAAAGCACATAACCGACGCCACTCCGGCGGTTTTCGTGTCGCACGTAAGTAGTCGAAGCAAGCTCGAAGACATTGCCGCTCAGATGGTTCGGTCCAGAGTCGACGTGGTACTTGGCGGCGGCAAGCGATATTTCGTCCCTAAGTCCAAAGATGGAGCCCGCGCCGACGAGGTGGACCTGCTCAAGGAAGCAGCGCAGAGAGGTTTCGCCGTACTCGATAACGCACAAGACCTTGCGAACTGCACTTCGCCCAAATATATCGGCTTGTTTGCGGACAATGTCATGACCAGCGACCGTCCGGAGCCTACAATCGAAGAGATGACGGCAAAGGCGATATCGACACTGGCGAAGAACTATAAAGGCTTCTTTATGATGTCTGAAGGAGGCAAGATCGACTCGGGATGCCACGGCAACGACCTTGGAATGACAATAAAAGAAACCCGGATGTTCGACGATGCTGTTAAAGCAGCGCTGGACTTCGCAAAGGCAGACGGGCAGACCCTTGTGGTCGTGACAGCAGATCATGACACGGGTGGGCTGGCTGTATTGGATCCCAATGATGATAATCCAAAGTTGACGGCAGGCTGGTCTACAAAAGGTCACTCTGCACTGTATGTCCCGGTGTTCGCTTATGGGCCTGGGGCCGAACGTTTCACCGGATGTTTTGAAAACACGCATATTCCAAACGTCGTAGCCTCATTGTGGGGCAAAAAACTCAACTAGAAATACTCGCATGGAGGACGTGGTGCGCGCAATTATAGCTGTGCTGCTGACTGCGGCTTGCATTGTGCCGGCGAAAAATGTTGTGTGTGCAGGCGGGCCGATCACGTTCTCCCAAACCTACCGCTCGGGTGGGTTCAAAGCCCCGATGCCGCTGCGTAACGGCAGCTTACTGGCGGCGAGAACATCAGGCACGGCAGTAAAATGTTTTCTTAGCGCTGATGAGGGGCGGAGTTGGCGCGAATATTCGACAATTGTCAGCGCCCAGGCACCGGGATGCGACATCGGCGATGGACATTTGATGACCCTCGAAAATGGCGACATTTTATATTCCTACAGATTTAATATCCATCGCAACAAACAAACCAGCGAAAAGTCTTTTTCAATTCGTGTTGCTGTGAGCGGTGATGATGGATTGACCTGGAAGCATCATTCTACGGTCGCCGCAACGAAAGGCGCTGATTTCGGATATTGGTCATCATTTCTGATGGAGAGGCCGGACGGCACACTCCAGTGCTATTATGACGATGAGCGGTCACCTTCGCTATCGGGATTGATGGGGCATCAATGGATAACAATGAAGACCTGCGACCGCGATACGGGAAGATGGAGTGCGCCTGTTACTGTGAGTCGTGCGGTGGGTTCGTTGCTGTCGCGCGATGGTAGGTGCAGCGTGGTGGAGATCTCACCCGATCATTTGCTTTGCGTTAGCGAAGGCGTGCAGGAATATGCGCCGCATCGAGGCTGCTTGTGGATTACTGAAAGTCGGGATGGAGGCAAGAGCTGGGCTATGCCACATAGAAAGCTTTGGGAGCCGAAGAATACGGATTTCAATGCTCTTGCGCCGTGGGCTGTTCGACTTAATGACGGCCGATTGATTGTTGTATTCACGACAGACGAAGATCGCGATAAGCCGACAGAGGCGTCTACTGGGGTGTTGTTTCAGGATCTCAAATATCTAGTGGGGGATAAAGACGGAGCGAGCTGGGCCGGCCCGTGGACTATTGATAACAACTACCCGATCTACTTCCCCGGCGCATGTGTTGTCAAGGATAAATCGGAAGCCGAGGAGATAATTGTGCAGTATTTCACCAAAGCCGGTTTTATGTGCGCCATTGGACGGGCGGCGAATGAATAGACGCGGCGTGCTGATATTATTCGCGGCAGCCCTGGCGTTTACGCTGTGTGGCTGCGCTCAAAAGAAAATCTCCCGTGCAAACAGCGTCATTCAACTCGAGTTCTGGAACGGATTCAGCGGGCCGGATGGGACGACGATGGAACGTATTGTCCGCGAGTTCAACGCGAAGCATCCGAACATCCGAGTACGTATGCAGATTATCCCCTGGGGCACGTATTATGATAAGGCAACCCTTGGGCTTGCCTTCGGAGGCGCGCCGGATGTATTTGTGGTGCATGCTGATAGGCTGCCGGAATATGCGGATCGGCTGGTTCTGTATGATATGGGGGAGCTTATCGAAACGGGCGGGTTGGATGAGTCGGATTTTATGCCTCGCCCGTGGAACGCGGGGGCGTGGAATGGCAAACACTACGCGATTCCGCTGGATTGCCACCCGATCGGGCTGTATTATAATACTGAGCTTTTCAAAAAAGTCGGAATCGTCGACGAAGCGGGGCGAGCGAAGCCCCCGACTAACCTCGAAGAGTTTTTGGATGCCGCGCACAAGCTGACTATTGATACCAATGGAGATGGTCGTCCGGATCAGTGGGGCTATGTTTTCACCTGGTTCCGAACGAACTATTATACATATCTCAGCCAGTTTGGAGGGGATCTGCTCACAAGCGACGGGCGCGAATCGGCTCTGAACAGCGACGCCGCCAAAAGATCGCTGAATTTGATGCGGGAGATCATCTACCAGCGCCACGTTGCGCCCGGCCCGGAAGGGCAGGATGCGTGGATTGGTTTTCTGACCGGCAAGGTGGGGATGGCGCTGGAGGGGATTTATATGCTCTCCAGTTTGGAGGGTCAGAAAAACCTGAAATTCGCGGGAGCGCCGTGCCCGGTGTTCGGGGATAAACCAGGAGCCTGGGCCAACTCACATATGCTGGTGATGCCGGCAAAAATAGACCCGGCAAAGCGAGATGCCGCCTGGTTATTTATTAAATACCTCTCCGACAATAGCCTGGCGTGGGCAAAGGGTGGGCAGGTGCCGGTGCGCAAGAGCATATTGAACTCATCCGAGTTCAGCAGCCTCAGTGTGCAATATGAATTCAGCAAACAACTGCCGTATATCAATTATATGCCGTCTTCGATCTCGCTCAATCAGGCGCTGCCGTTTTTCGACGCCGCTGTTGAGGCGGTGTTATGCAATATGAAATCCGCTGATGACGCTTTATCTGAGGCCGACCGACGGATAGATGAGGTGATGAACAGGCAGTGAACAAGAGTCAGTGGCGAACTGCGGCGATGTTTTTGATGCCCTACGGCGTGGTGTTCGGCATATTTGTGCTATTGCCTGTCCTTTATGGGTTTTATATCAGCCTGCACAAGTGGCACATACTCGCCCCAAAACCTGAGTTTATTGGGCTGCGCAACTATAAGCTGGTGTTGTCTGATGATCTATTCAGAATTGCGTTTGCGCGGACCGCATTTTATGTGGCGATGGTAGTGCCGCTGGGCAACGCGCTGTCGCTTCTGCTTGCGGTGGGCCTCAACCAAAACTATCGCGGGACCACTTTCTATAAGGTGGCGTTCTATCTGCCCGTGGTTATGTCGGTATCGGTGATCGCGATATTGTGGAGATGGCTCTACAGCGCCGAGTTTGGAATAATAAATCACTACTTGTCTCAAATTGCTTCATTAGGACACCAAATCGCACCCGCGATCTCCCCGGCCGCGCTGAAACCGCAATGGCTCAACAGCCCTGCCACGGCTATGCCCGCTATCGCACTTATGAGTATCTGGTGGGGCGCTGGGGGCAATATGCTGATATATTTTGCCGGATTGAAAAATGTGCCAAGGGAGCTTCTCGAGGCCGCCGAGATCGACGGCGCAGGGCCGTGGCGCAGATTCTGGACCGTAAGCTGGCCGCTGCTCCGCCCGACTACGTTATTTTGCCTGGTGATGTCGGTGATCGCCTCGTTTCAGGTCTTCGGTCAGACATATATATTGACCGGCGGCGGGCCGTATTATTCCACGCTGACCATCATCCTCTACATGTATCAACAGGGGTTCGGGTTGTATCAACTCGGCTATGCAGCGGCTGTGGGTTATCTTTTATTCGGCACGTTGTTGATATGCACTTTGATTCAGTTTAAGTTATTGGCGGTGAAGCAATGAAGAAGGGCAAGAGAAGGCAGGCGCATATACAGACAAAGCATGTGATTGCCCAGATCGCGATGTTAGTCGTCGCGTTGATACTGCTGGCGCCGATTTTATGGATGTTTTCGACCTCGCTCAAGCCGAATGATCAGATATTGACCGCCGCACCGAACTGGATGCCCCATCCGATTTCATTCGAGCACTTTCACAAGTTGTTTACACAAGCTGAGGATTTCCCTGTGGCGCGATGGCTGTTCAACAGCGCGTTTATATCCACAACCGTGACGCTATTGGCGCTGGCTTTCACGAGTATGGCGGCTTATGCGTTCTCGCGGCTGCACTTCAAGGGGCGCGATGTGTTGTTTATGGCGGTCATAGCCACGATGATGATCCCGTCCCAGATTACGCTGATCCCCAGTTTTTTGATCGTGCAAAAGCTGGGCTGGTTCAACAGCTACCAGGGGCTGATTGTGCCGGGGCTTGCCGGCGCGTTCGGGGTGTTTTTGCTGCGCCAGTTTTTTCTTGGCATTCCCGTGGAACTTGAGGAGGCAGCGTTTATGGACGGCGCAGGCCCGGCTGTGATCTATTGGAGAGTAGTTCTGCCGCTGGCCAAACCCGCTCTCGCCGCCCTTGCAATATTCACTTTTATCGGCGCATGGAACGACTTCGTGTGGCCTCTTATCATTACCAACGACATCTCCATGCGCACACTTCCTGTCGGCATTATGATCTTTCAGGGCCGATATGTAACTGAATACGGCGCCACCATGGCCACCGCCGCAGTCTGCTCCGTGCCCACCATTATCGCATTCCTCATCTTCCAGAAGCGAATCACCGAAGGGATCGCGATGACTGGGATAAAGGGATAGCTGAACGCGGGATTATTTCGGCGCCAGTTGAATCAGCTTGCCATAATTTTCGACTATGGGTCTGACGACCTCTTCGCAGTTTTTTGCCTCGCGTATGTGTGTTTCATACATCAAAGGGCCTTTATAGCCTATATCCGTCAGCGCACGAAGCACTTGGGCCCAATCGAGCGTGCCTTCAAACGGCAGCCAGTGCCGTTCCTGGCCGTCCTGATCGGAGATATGTATACTCAGCAAACGCGACCCGACCTGACGAATCATATCAGGAATGGCTTCGGGTGGAAATTGATGATTTACGTCGAAGTTTACACCTACATTGGGTCTGTCGACTCGATCTATTATCTCAAACAACTCCGCAACACAGTTGCCAATCTCTTCTTTGGGCAAAGGTTCCAATGCGAGGCTCACGCCGCGCTCGCCGGCAAAATCCGCCACTCGCCGCAGAGGATCGACCGCCGCTTGTATCATCTCCTTGCGAGGCCCCTTCGGCCCTGCATTTACCCCCGGATGAGAGACCACCACCTTAGCCCCTATCTGATGCGCCACCTGAACGGCATCGCAATATCCCTCAACCGCGCCCTCACGGGCCTTCTCGAGCGGAGAGGTCGGATTACAATACATGCCATAGGGAGCATGCACCGACCAGAAGTCGACATCGGCCGAATCGAGCACTATCTCTGTGATCGCGTCGCGATCCCAAGCCATCGAATGATAGCATTCCATAGCCTTAATCTCGTCTGTCGAATTGATCGCCCCCATCATTTCACGAGTGAAGTCCGCCATCAGCTTATTCAACCGATCATCGAACTTCGTCATCACCCCTTGCACCGATGCCGTATAAGCGGCCAGCCGAACATCCTCAGGCATTACATAGATAAAACAGCTCCCGGATACCCCCAGGCGCAGCGGGTCATCACAAAACACCAATCTACCTTAACCTTTCTTTTAGCGCAAAAATATGCGCCGGTGTGGTTCCGCAGCAGCCCCCCACTAGCTTCGCGCCCGCACCAACACACTTCAATACTCCCTCGGCAAAATCTTTCGGTGACAGCTTGAATACCACTTCATTATTTATCAGCTCCGGCTTGCCCGCGTTCGGCATCGCCATCAGCGGCGCCGAAGTATATAACCTTAATTCAGCGATGAGCCGACTCATCTCAACCGGATCAATCGTGCCACAGTTCGACCCGACCACATCCGCCCCCGCTTCTGTCAACTCGTGGGCGGCCTTCTCAGGAGTATCCCCCATCATCGTCCGAAAACTATCCCCAACCGGATCAAATGATATACTGGCTATAACCGCCAATTGCGTGGCTTTCTTTGCTGCGCGAACAGCGATGGCGGCCTCCCGAACATCCGTCATAGTCTCGATCATTATCAAATCCGCGCCGTTGGCCTCAAGCGCCCTCGCCTGCTCCGCCGCGTTATCGAAAAACTGCTCCTCGGTAAACTCCCCCAGCGGCTCCATAAACTGGCCGGTTGTCGACATATCTCCCGCGACATAGCAATCATCACCGACGCCTTCTCTACACAGTTTGACACCCACGGAGTTAATCCGCTCGAAGTCATCCGCCAATGAGGCGTGTTGGAGAGCGATTCGATTGCCGGTGAATGTGTTGGAAAGAACAATATCCGCTCCTGCGGCCCTGTAATCGGCGTGGACGGATTTAACGACTTCCGGATACTCAATACCTGTCATAGCCCCGGTAACTCCACATCTCTCGGCAAGCTGCGTTCCGGTGGCGCCGTCCAATATCAATATTTTGTCGGTCTTCAAAGCATCAGCGAAAGGGATCATCATGGTCTCCTGGTGCAATCCAGAGGATTTTGGCCGCGCGGCGCAGCCTACTGATGGCTTAGCCACTTCCGGTGATTGTTCCTACGCTATATCCTCGAAGTGAATAAATATCGGGGTTACTTTGTCTCGTCTTCGATGAATTTGCGCAAAAGATGCAGCCGTTTTGCGGTATCTGTCTCCGACAAAATAGCCTGCTTAGCCCGAATTCGCCCGTCAAGTTTTTTGACTACATCGGGATCGGACAGTCTATCGGGAGCGACCGACGTATGAATACAACCGGGCAGCAGGTCCGCGATCGCCTCGGGGTCCTCGAGCGTGCCTGCGGATTCATTGGCTGCCCTCATAGCCTGAATCTGCGCCTGAACTTCGTTGAGCCTGCCGAGAATTTGCCTGGATTCCGCCAACAGTTCATCCTCACGAACACCGCAATACACATCGAAGCTCTTCACCACGTCCACCGCAGCTTTTTTGGTGTCAACCGATGCAGCATCGTCACTTTGCACCGGGTCACATTCAGCGACGAGATAGCCGGCCTGGCTATGTTGTCCGACACTGCGCAGCCTCACACGAGCTTTGCTGTTGATAACGACACGCAGCGCTCCATCGGGGTGCTCTATCATTTGCTTGAGTTCCGCTATGATACCGACCCCATACAGGTCGCTGGGGGAAGGGTTTTCGATTGATATCGACTTTTGTGAGACCAAAATAACAGGAGTTTTTGCCGAGGCTGCCGCTCGCACAGCATTTTTGGAACTTTCGCGCCCTATAAACAATGGAAGTGAACTACCCGGCTGCGGGACCATATCCCGCAACGGAATCACTGGCATGGTTTCGTCATTGATTTTGCACAAATCTCTACCTCCCATATCTATTGCAGCATCTCGCTTGCAAACGCTGACATGAGCGTGGAAAGATCATAGGGTTCTGTTGTCTGCAAATTCTCCATCTCGCTCGAGCCTAGCACACGATCAATGCAAACAATGTCCGGCTTTGAATGTTCCTCCAGTGAGAGCCGCAACGACAACATTCTCTCGAAGCCTGCATCGGCGGTTAGCGCCGGGTGGGCGCCAAGCGCCTGCCAAATTTTTCTATCGAGACGAAACTGCTTTCGACACTCCGGACAATCGGCGAGGTGCGTATAAAGACCGAGTTCCTCATCATCCGTCAGTTCGACTCCGATCATAGCCATAGCATCCTGCTGGATGCGTCTGCAGTCGGCGCTTTTATATTTCTTCATTACCGTTGCCTCTGTTATCGTCTTTTTCTTGCAGGGTCATATCCATCACGTTTCGCAGTTTTCTAATCGCATAAAACAGCCTGGATTTAACGGTTCCGGTGGGGATGCCCAGCGCTTCCCCAATCTCCACATAGGTCAGACCCTGATATACATGCATCGTCAGCGCAGCCTTATGTTGTGGGCTGAGTTGATCGATTGCCCGCCCGAGCCTTTGCGTGCTCATCGCCGCCATCACTTGTTCATCGACCAACACCCCGGAATCGTGCGTGTCTTCGAGGGTCTCATAATCCACATTGAGCGCCTCTTTGGCTCGCTTTGTTCGCTCCGAAAGGCAGACATTGCTCGCGATTCTATACAACCACGGCGCAAGCCGTCCATCATCCCGAAAAGTCGAAGCGCTTTTGAAAACTCTTACGAAAGTCTCCTGCGCGACATCCTGCGCCAACTCCGCATTACCAACCATCCTGAACGCGTAGGATACCATGCGATCGCGATAACGCTGCACGATCGCATCAAACGCCTGCCTGTCGCCGCCCTTCAGGCGCAGCATCAATTGTTCGTCCGTGTGTTGCACCACGGTTCAGCTCCCGATTGAGATCTGACAACCATTATACCTGAGAGATCGTCACAGGGTTCAATTTAAGAATATTTTGATGGCTAGAAACGCGAGCCGTTTCCTTGACTACACCTCAGCCGAAAGGTAGAATTGCACCAATCAGCTTTGGGCAGGTAGATATTATTGCAACCCCACATCGCAGAACATAACGATAGCCATATATCGCCTTGCAGCGGCGTATCTGACGACCCCGCGTATCTGTCCACTCAACTGATAACTTATATAGGCAACAAACGCGCCCTCATCAGCCATATCGGCAAAATTGTTGAAACAGTCAAAAAGCGGCTCGGCAAGGATCGCCTGAGGATTTTCGACGCTTTTTCCGGCTCTGGGGTTGTATCGCGCTACTTCAAAGGCCACGCTGACTATCTGGCGGCTAATGATATCGAAGACTACGCCGCCGTTACTTCTTCGTGCTACCTGCGCAATAAAAGCAGTGTGGATATGCGTTATCTGGAAGAATTGTGCGCGGAATTGAATATAAAAGTCGAGTCGGATTCGTTTCAGCCCGGGTTCATCGAGGAACTTTACGCCCCTGCTGATGACGATCTCATAACCGCACAAGACAGGGTGTTCTACACACGGCTGAATGCCCGCCGCCTGGACAACTACTGCAGGATGATCGAAGCTGTGCCTGTCGAATATAGGGACCTGCTTTTGGGGCCGCTTCTGAGCAAGGCATCTGTTCACGCCAACACCGCCGGAGTGTTCAAGGGCTTTTACAAAGATCGTCAAACGAAAACAGGTCGATTCGGCGGGACCAACTCAGACGCGCTGAGCCGGATCAAAAGAAATATCTTCATCGAGCCGCCGGTGCTGAGCCGGTTCGATTGTGATGTGAATGTTTTGCAAGAAGATGCCAACACAGCCGTCAGGATGCAATCCGACCTCGACCTCGCCTACTTCGACCCTCCATACAACCAGCATCCGTATGGATCGAACTACTTTATGCTCAATTTGCTGGTCAACTACCAAAGGCCCCGGCAGATCAGCAAAATATCCGGCATCCCAGTCGATTGGAAGCGCTCGGATTATAACGTTCGCTCTCGTTCTCTGCCTCGACTGAAAGACCTGTTCGAGCACACAGATGCCAGATTCTTGTTGGTATCGTTCAATGACGAAGGGTTTGTGCACCCCGACGAGATGCGGCAAACCCTTGATGAGCTGGGCCGTGTCGAGGTCATAAAAGCCCCATACAACACATTCAGGGGCAGCAGAAATCTCCGAAACCGCGGCATTCACGTGACCGAGCAGTTGTTTTTGGTTGAGCGTGCATAATCACAAAAGGGCGCGATCCATCGACCACGCCCAAGAAATCCTGCAAAGACCTGCCGACCTACATCTCCCTGAGCCATATCTTCATGGCATCGGCGCCGCGATTCGCCCAGGTGCAATATGGCACAGCCTTGATTTTACACGGCGTCATCTTCGGCTCGTCCCCGTAGAGCTTGTGATCCCAACCCTCCGTTGAGGCGGCCATCGCGCTGCCTTCAATCAGGGTAACACCACCGAGCACATCCTTCTCAAATCGCGTCGTCAATTCGCTGGTTTTGGGCAGCGCGATCCTCCAGACATCCTCCGCGTGGTCTGCCTGCTCCAAACAATATACAATCGGCCCTCGCTGCAGCGCCACATACCCGAAGTTCTGGCGCACCGTCGGATGAGTATAGACACGTTCCACCGGCATAGCCAACTCCAGAGTTATCACATCCCCCGCGCTCCAGGTGCGGCCAATCGAGGCATATCCCTTATCGACGATCCCCTCCAAGTCGACAGGTTTGTCGTTCACCCTCAACGCGGCTTTTCTGCACCATCCCGGTATTCTCAGTTTGATTGTGAATTCGCTGGCGTCTTTAGGCGGGTCGACCGTAATCTGCACTCGCCCATCCCACGGATACTCAGTCTTTTGCTTCAAAGTAAGGAGGCCGCCGTTCACGGTCATCTGCGCCTCACTCTGGCAATACAGATGCACCATCGCCTCACTGCCTCCGACAGAATAGACATATTGTCCGAGTGATGCCAGCAGCCTAGCGATGTTCGGAGGGCAGCACGCGCACCCAAACCACTCCGACCGCCCATAACCACCCCGCGATTCCAACGGGTTGCCATAGAAGAAAGTCTTGCCATCCAGGGACACCCCGCTGATGACCCCGTTATACAAAGCTCGCTCCATCACATCGGCGTACCTGCCATCGCAATATAGTTGCAGAAGTCGGTGGCTCCAAAAAACGAGACCTATATTAGCGCAGGTCTCGGCGTAAGCTGTCTCGTTGGGCAGATCGTAGTCGAAAGTGAAACCCTCGTTGTTTGCAGTTTGGCCTATTCCGCCGGTGATATACAGGTTCTTCTCGCACAGATTGGCCCACAGACGATCGCATGCATCCATCAGCGTTTTATCATCTGTCTCGATGGCCATATCGACCATGCCGCAATAGATATACATCGCCCGCACCGCATGCCCGCTCACTTTGTTCAGCGTTCGCAGCGGAACCTGCGCCTGACAATACTCATAATTTCTGAAATGGAACCCTTGAGGATCTTCACCGCGGGCCTTGGCCTCGATATCAAAATAATGCGGCTCGGCCCCTCTTTCATCGACAAAGTATTGGGCAAGCTTCAGGTATTTCTCGTTTTTTGTCGCATGATACAACTTGACTAGCGCAAGCTCAATCTCCTCATGGCCGCAATATCCTCGAATCTTCCCCTGCTCGGCGCCGAATGTGGTGTCTATATAGTCGGCGTATCGGCACATAACATCCAGCAGCTTGCGTTTGCCGGTGGATTGATAGTAGGCCACTGCCGCCTCCATCAGATGCCCGGCGCAGTATAGCTCGTGCGCGTCGCGCAAATTCTTCCATCTCTGGGTTTTGTCCACATTTATGAAATAGCTGTTGAGGTAGCCGTCCTCCATCTGCAGATCCGCCATCATATCCACAACGTGGTCTATCCGTTTCTCAACCTCTGCATCAGGGAAGTTGGCCAGGCTATAGGCGGCAGCCTCTATCCATTTCGCGAGGTCCGAGTCATAAAAAATATGCCGGTTGCGAGTTGATTTGGGGTCCCAGGCGTCGATTTGCCCGGTTTTTTTGCACTGATCATACTCGTGTTCGAGTGTGCTTGTTCTATTGATATTGATTCGCGGGACCCAGAACCTGTCATTCAGCTTAACAGATGTAAACGGAACCGGTGTATAACTGTGTTTGGCCATTTTATCACCTTTGAAATTGCTGTCGATGATTTTATATGCTGTCGATATCTGCTGGTTCGACGCATGATATCTGCCGTCCTTCATTGCAGAGCTATTGCGTTCTCAGTCTGCAGAGTGTAAGCTTAAAAAGAAATGAATTCGAAGGAGGTCGTAGTTGAACGCCGAGGAAAAACGCTGGCTGATTCTTCTGGTTACTATATTGGCTAACACATGCATGGGTGCGGGATACGCCTTTAGCGTGTTCAAGAAAAATTTAGTCGAGGTTCTTCATTGCACAGCCCCCGAAGTAACGTTAGCATATTCTTTAAGCTTCGCATTCCTGCCTGTGGGTATGCTGTTGGGCGGGATAATCTCGCGTCGCTATAGCCCTCAAATCGCTATTGCCATAGGGGGAAGTTTGTTCAGCCTAGGGGTGTTGCTGGCGGGGTTTGCGGCGTCGGTTTACCATCTTTACCTAACCTATGGTTTGATGGTTTCCATCGGCAACGGGATCGTCTACGCCGTCGCTATCGCCGTAGCAGTGCGATGGTTCCCCGACAAAAAAGGGCTGGCGAGCGGAGCGGTGGTCGCGGCTTTGGGCTTGGGGACGCTTATCATCGCAAATATCGGCCAGGTTTTGGTGACCAACATCGGTGCGCAAGGCGCGCTGAAGGGGCTGGGCGCGAGTTTTCTTGTGATTTTCCTGTTGGCTGCTAGATTTATCGTCGAGCCGCCTAAAGGATATGCTCCTGCAAACCCGACCGGAACCATAGCCACTGCAAAAAAACAATCCGTCGGGGATGTTGCTTGGAAACAGATGCTCTTACAGCCGGCGTTTTGGGTGTTGTTTGCCATGTATATATGCGCGGCATCCCCCGGCTTGATGATGATAAGCCAGGCCAAAGATGTAGCCGTCGATATCACCAAGCTCAACGATGTTGCGGCGGCCTCAATGGTGGGGCTGCTCGGCGGGGTCGCCAGCGCAATCGGCAGGCTCGGCTGGGCTGCTATTTCAGATAAGGCGGGACGGCTGAACACCCTGACCGCGATTCTGCTGATTAGTGGTGTCGTCATGTATTTTGTGGGCGGTCTTGCGACGAACGTGAAAGGATTGTGGGTTGCATATCTGCTGGTGGGGCTGTGTTACGGGGGCACGCTAGGCACTTTCCCATCCGTGTGCGCTGATCGATTCGGCACACGAAACATCGAAATTAACTACGCCTTGCTCTTCGTCGCATTCAGTGTTGCCGCGCTGCTCGGCCCGTGGACTGCGGCCCAAATGAAGGTCGTGAGCGGGAATTACTCTAGCGGATTTATGTTTTCCGCCGCCCTTGGGGGGGTTGGAGTCGCATTATCTTTTGTTTTGAGATTTCAAAGGAAATGATCGCAGCGCCAGGAGGGGGATAGTGGATCGCCCTCACCCCGGCCCTCTCCCCCAGGAGAGGGGGAAGGGAAAAGCTCCTGCCTAAGGGGTGAACTTGAAATTGTTCAGGTGATGTGGCAAAATTAGCGAACTGGTCACGAGAGAGGCGCTAGCTATGAACGACACACCCGACATCACCACCGAAGTCGACCGTCCGGAATCGACTGATTTTATACGCGAGATAATCAAACAAGACCTCGCCGAAGGCAAGTTCGACAGGGTTCACACCCGGTTTCCTCCAGAACCCAACGCCTATCTGCATATCGGCCACGCTAAGGCGCTGTGGATAGACTACGGCATCGCGCTGGAGTTTGGAGGCAAATTTAACCTGCGCTTCGATGATACCAACCCAACCCGCGAAGAACAGGAGTTTGTGGATGCCATAATCGAAGATGTCCGCTGGGTTGGCGCCGATTGGGAGAATCGTCTGTTTTTCGGCTCGGATTATTTCGAGCAGATGTATCAGTGGGCAATCGACCTGATAAAAAAAGGTAAGGCGTACGTTTGTGACCTGACCTCTGAACAGGTTATAGAGATGCGCGGTGCCCCGACTACAATAGGTGAGAACAGCCCATATCGCGACCGCGGCATCGAAGAAAATCTGGATTTGTTTGGGAGAATGCGAGCTGGAGAATTCGAGGACGGAGCAAGAACCCTGCGCGCGAAAATTGATATGACCTCTCCGAACGTCTACCTGCGAGACCCCGTGATGTATCGAATCAGGCACGCTGAGCATCACAGGCAGGGAGATAAATGGTGTATCTACCCGATGTATGACTGGGCGCACGGTTTGGAGGACTCCATCGAAGGAATCACCCATTCCCTTTGCTCGTTGGAATACGAAAACCATCGCCCTCTGTATGATTGGTTCCTCGATGAATTAGGCATCTATCACCCCAGGCAGATCGAATTCGCCCGGCTGAACCTGACATATACGGTGATGAGCAAGCGGCGTTTTATCGAGTTGGTGGACGGAGGGTATGTGAGCGGCTATGACGACCCTCGGCTGCCGACGCTGGCAGGGTTGCGCAGGCGGGGTTATACTCCGGAAGCGATCAAGGATTTCTGCTCTCGAATTGGCGTGGCCAAGGTAGAAAGCGTAGTTGACGTCGCAGTGTTGCAGGATTGCGTGCGCGGCCATCTCAACAAGACCTCACAGCGCGTTATGGCGGTGATGGATCCGTTGAAGGTCGTAATCGTAAATTATCCTGAAGGTCAAGTCGAGGAGTTCGACGCCATCAACAACCCCGAAGACCCCGATGCCGGAACCCGCAAGGTTCCGTTCACGCGCGAACTGTATATCGAGCGCGATGATTTCAGGGAAGAGCCGCCGCCGAAGTATTTTCGACTCGCGCCGGGCAGGGAAGTGCGCTTGCGGTCTGCGTATTTGATAAAATGTGTGGATGTGGTCAAAGATTCCAACGGAGAGATAATCGAGCTGCACTGCACCTATGACCCTGAGACGCGAGGCGGGGACGCTCCGGATGGCCGCAAGGTCAAGGCGACGCTGCACTGGGTGGCGGCGGAGACGTCCTTGGAAGCTGAAGTGCGGTTGTATGACCATCTTTTCGCCAAACCAAACCCCGACGAAGTGGAGGACGGACAGAGTTATTTCGACAATCTCAATCCGGATTCGCTTCAGATACGTACGTGCCGAATCGAGCCTGGCGTAACCGGCGCGGCTCCCGGGACCCGCTATCAGTTCGAGCGGCAGGGTTACTTTTGTGTAGACACAGATTCTACAGCAGACAAATTGGTCTTCAATCGGACCGTGACTCTACGAGACACATGGGCTAAAATCGAGAAGGCTATGCGGAAAGGTGGTCGCTAGCCGATAAACAAGGAGGCTTTGGATGCTTTATTTCAGATTGGCGGCAGTGATTTGTATTATGTGTTTATTGTGCTTTGGAGCGGTTTGCGCAGATAACAGCCCAAAAACGGTGAAGTTGCTCACCGTCGGCAACAGCTTCTCCGGTAACGCGATTCGTTATCTTAAGGACATATCGAGCGCGGCGGGGGATACTCTGATTCTGCAGAGGGCTGATTTGCCGGGATGCCCAATGCATCGGCACTGGGACAACATCCAAAAATCCGAAACGGATCCCAATGAGGGAAAAGCCTATGCCATGACCGTTAACGGCGAGGCTAAGCTGTTTGCGCTCAAAGATGTGCTGACAGCCGACAAGTGGGATTTTGTCACTATGCAGCAGGCAAGCATACTTAGCCCCGACATCAAGACCTATCGCCCATACGCTAAAAATCTCTACGGCTACTTCAAAAAGCACGCCCTACAGGCGGAGGTGATGATGCATCAGACCTGGGCGTATCGAGTTGATGATCCCGGATTCGGAGGCAAAGACGGCAACTCCCACGCTAAAATGTATAAAAACCTGACGGCGGCCTATAGGACAGTCGCCAAAGAGCTAGGCGTGAGAATCATGCCGGTGGGGGATGCAATGTATGCAGCCGACATCGACCCAACGTGGGGCTACAAATCGCCGACTTTCGATAAAGCGGCGATCAAACCTCCAACCATACCGGATCAAACGCATTCGTTGCACGTCGGATGGTATTGGGCCAAAGACAAAGAGGGCGGAGATATGCTTGCGATGGACGGCCACCATGCCAATGCACTGGGGTGCTATTTAGCGGGCTGCGTCTGGTATGAATCTCTATTCGGCAAGAGTGTGGTTGGCAACAAATATGTCCCCGAAGGAATATCGCCGGCAGACGTAAAATATCTGCAAGCCGCAGCGCATAAAGCTGTCGAAAACGAGAAGAAGCGAAAATAGCGGCAAGGCTCAGGAGTAGTTGCGGTCGTATCGGGAGCTGAAATAAGCGATCACCATTACGACCGCGATTGCTCCTGCGAGTAAGCCAAAGAGCCACTTAGCCGATCGTTTTCGGCTGGCTTTGTGGGTTGGTTTCTCTTGCGATGCCAAACCGAGCAGGGGTTTGGGGTCGACTACTCCTGTGATTACCGCCTGTTTATACCACGCATTAAAATCTTTTTCGCCGACGGTTTGCAATAAATATTTGAACGTCTGCAATTGCTGTTTGTAGCTCTCGGGGAGTTCCACAGTCCGGCCGACCATCGTTCCGGGGCGCTCTTCCACAGCCTGACCATAGAACTTACGATCCTTGCCCATCGAATAATACACTGCGCTGCCTTCCTGAAACCACAACGGCAGCGGCGCCGGCGAAGCCAGGGTAATATAGGCGTGCACCAACTCGTGCCTGAGCACATCCGTATATTCGTCGCGCAGTTGCGTCTTCAGGATAGCGATATACCGACCGTTTATCGTGACCCCGGCTACGCCTTCTCGAGCGAACGACGACTCCAGCACACTGGGCAATTTATCGCGCTCGAACACCTTAACCAACACCGTAGCGGACGGCGGAGGGATGCCCACTTTATCCCTGAGAATAACCACCGACGAGACATCGCAGGTGCGCAAGTCGATCTTTTGAGCACCTGCGAAAGCGTCATCCAACCTGCTATTTGCCGCACATTGGCCCGCGCATACCAACGCCAGCGCTAATAGAATTATTACGCGGCGTTTCACGGGTATACGGCGGGAGCAGTTAATCCTGTTGTCTGGTCGAAGTCGCACATCACGTTCAGGTTCTGCACAGCCTGGCCGGCTGCGCCTTTTCCCATATTATCTATAGCACACGTCACAATCGCCCTGCCGGTGCGCTGATCCAGAGTAAGAGCTATATGGCAGAAGTTTGTTCCAAACACGTTCTTAGTGCTCGGCTGGTGTCCGTTTTCAAGCACCACCACAAAAGGCTGATCGGCGTAGAACTGCCGATACATCTCGAATAGATCTTCGGAGCCTTTAATAGATGCATCTACCCCCGCGTATGCAGTGGTCAGAATCCCGCGGTTCATCGGAATGAGATGCGGGGTAAAGCTGACCTTAACGTCAGTCCCCGCAACAGCCGAAATTTCTTGTTCGATCTCCGCCGTGTGCCGATGGCTTGCTACGGCGTATGCTTTGAAACCCTCGTTGACCTCGCAAAACAGCCCGGAGACATCGAGCTTAGATCTCCCCGCTCCAGAAACGCCGGATTTTGCGTCGACTATTATGGAGTTCAAATCCGCATGCCCGGACGCAGCCAGGGGCGCAAGCGCGAGTATCGCCCCGGTGGCATAGCATCCGCAATTGGCGATCAATCTGGCCTTGGCAATCTCCTCCGCTCGCAGTTCCGGAAGGCCGTAAACCGCCTCTTCCACCAGCTCCGGCGCGCTGTGCTGCATTCTATAATATCGAGTATACTCATCGAGGTTTTTGATTCGGAAATCCGCCGGCACATCAATAAATTTCTTGCCATATTCCAACAGCGCCGGGGCAACCTTCATCCCGACCCCGTTTCCCTGCGCCTGAAAAAAGAAGTCGGCCTGATCCGCCGCTTTCTCGATATCGTATTTCTCACAAAGCGGCAAATCCTGCCCAAGCAGGCTCGGATATGCAGAGGATAAAGGCTTCCCTGCATATGTCCCAGACGCCAAATATGTAATTTGCACCCCCGGATGCGCAATCAGATATCTTACCAATTCTCCACCAGCGTAGCCCGACGCTCCAATAATTCCAACTCTAATCATATCTAAAACCTGTAAACTCGTCCTAACATCAGGCCATCAGAGGATGACATTGACCACTTGCCGACGCCGTAACCCAGCGCTGCGCCGCCGACCACATCCCCCCACGAGTGTGCCCGCGACTCGACCCGGCTCCAGCCCACAAGAGCCGCTCCGGCATATAATAACCACTTCTGTTTCGGAAAAACATCCGCCATAGCAGTCGCAGTTCCGAAAGCGATTGCAACATGCCCACTCGGAAAACCGTGCCTGAATTGATGTTTATCCACATTTATGTTCGGCTTAATCAACTCCGCCGCGCCGACGGCAATCACAGCCGCGTCGGCGACCCGCGCCGCCTTTGCGGTATTATGCTCTCCGGCAGCCAGATATGTAGCCGCAATTCCCACAGCAACCAACGGCCCTGTGGCATCCCCAACATTCGTGGCAAACGAATCCGCCGCTGCCGGCACACAAACAAACGAGATCAAAATCGCAAACGAGACTACTATTCTCCCTATCGTCATCCATACCCCCATAGTCATGATACTACCCCAGTAGTATACCACGTTCATTTATCCCACGTCAGGATTCGGAGTTATCGAGCCATCTTGCTTTTCTGCACTTGAATGCGCTATAGTGAGAATGCCAGCTTTTGGAGGTTCTACCTTGGGTAAACTAATTGCTTTTGGTTGGTATGGAGGCAAATTCAGCCACGCAGACTGGCTTCTGCCTTTGCTGCCCAAGACAACACATTATTGCGAGCCTTATGGCGGTTCAGCCGCCTTGCTGCTAAATAGGCATCCCTCTCCGGTAGAAACATACAACGATTTAGATGGGGATGTTGTTAATTTTTTTCGCGTACTTCGAGATGAGCGGGAGGCATTAATAGAAGCTATCGCTTTAACCCCGTTCTCGCGTGAAGAATTTGAACGTGCAATATCGGAACCAAGCGATGATGTATCGCAGTTAGAGTTGGCGCGGAGATTCTATGTTCGTGCTAGGCAAGTAAGAACGGGGCTGGCCCAAAAAGCGAGTAGCGGCAGATGGGCGCACTGCACCTTAACGAGCCGCGCCGGCATGGCTGGTGCCGTATCGAGATGGCTAGGAGCGATTGAAGATCTACCATATATTGTTCAGAGATTGCAGCGTGTGCAAATCGAAAATGCACCAGCTATAGAGATAATCAGGCGTTATGATACGGAAGAAACACTTTTCTACTGCGACCCTCCATATCCGCACAGTTCGCGTGGCGACAGCAACGCGTACGGCTATGAAATGACTGATGATGAGCATCGCGAGCTAGCAGAGGTGCTCCATAATGTGCGTGGTAAAGTTGCTCTATCCAGTTATCATTGCGTACTAATGAATGAATTGTATTCGGATTGGAGTTATATTGAGGCCCCACAGAAAATGTGCCATTCCATCAAGAAACTTCGCCAAGAAGTACTTTGGGTAAACTATGAAAGCATATCAGTGCAGGATGAGCATCGTAAGGACGCACAATGCCCGAACCTAGAGAAATCCTTGACCTTGCCTACGGCAGAGCCGAAGCAACTGGCGCTACTTCAGTAATCGGCGATACTGCCATAGCGGATGCGGTTAGATACATATGCAGATGCAACACTCGCGCAGGCGTTCGTTTGCTAATGGCTTGCTTGGTTGCGAAAATCCATCAACCAGGCGTTGACATACGGAAGCCGTATACCGAAATTGAAGGAGCCGATTGCTACTCAGGGCGCGTATACGACGAGTCGCACCTCTGGGATTTCATATGCAAACATAACCTACCTTGCAACCCGACTACAGCCTTTTTAACTCCTTGCCTGCGAAACATCAACCAGCCGTTGACTTGTGACATTCGACTTTTGGGTCAACCTGCACTGCTTTATGAACGTGTAATCCAACTTCTTGACTACGTGCAGAATGCCAAAGTCACAGCGAAAGACTTGTTGACTGAAACTATCCGCTGTCTGATTGAATACCGAAATGAACGTGAGCATCAGTTGAAAACGCTGCTTGCTGCGGTGAAGTCCCAGGAGAGAGCAATTCCGCTGTCGGCTGAGGCCATAATCAGTCTTCTTGAGCAGCACTTGAAGTGTCCGAAATCTAGCCGCCTTCCAGTTCTTATCGTTGCGGCTTGTTATAACACTGCCAAGGACAATCTTGGTGAACAAGTGCTACCACTTATGGCGCATAATGCTGCCGATAGACAAACCGGCACCCTTGGTGACGTAAATATCACTCTTCGGGATGACGAAGGTAAAACAATCACATCTTACGAAATGAAACAGAAGCCAATTCTGAGGAGCGATATTGATGTTGCTCTGCGCAAGGTCACGAGTTGGCCCGAGAGAATCGATAACTACATCTTCATCACTACAGAAAAGACTGAAGACGACGTTGTTAATTATGCTATGAGTTTATACGAAAGCACTGGCGGAATTGAGTTTGTTATACTGGACTGTATAAGTTTTCTCCGTCATTTCCTTCACTTTTTTCATCGCTTGCGCTTGGAGTTCGTTGAGGAATATCAGAACTTGATTCTGGAGGAAGATGAAAGTGGAGTTAGCCATGCGTTGAAGGCTGCGTTTCTTGCCCTTCGCCAGGCTACTGAAAGCAACCAATTTTGAAAATCCTATAACGCTTCTAATCTTGGTGGCATGTCGCTCACAAACTGGTACGCTATCATCTGCCCGATCTAACCATAGTCTCGAGCAAAACATTTATCAGAGTTGTTATCACTGAAGCTCACTTGGCATATAGCCTATTCGCCAGCTTGACGTCAATCCAAAACCGATTTTACTCACTGTAAAATTGGGCAACCTATCGAGCCACCAACATTGACGCCAGTGCTGCCTGACGCTAACATGATTCCAACCACTTAGAAAGGCTATGATAATAATGAAGAGGTTAATTCCTGTCTTGCTATTGGTATTATCGGCGCTGTTAATCGTAGGATGCAGTCAAAAAAAGGAAACAACCCATGCGATTCCAGTCGATAATCCTTCCGAAGAAAGCCAAAACGAACCTGTTCCCACCGCAACTAAACCGATCCCGCCTCCAAAACCCGATAAAGATGGCGTCGTCACCCTGCCATCCGGATTGAAATATAAGGACAAGAAAGTCGGCAAGGGGCCTGAGGTCATCGACAACGCCCGCGCAACCGTGCATTATAAGGGCTGGTTGGACAACGGCAAAGTATTCGACACCTCAAAACAACAAGGCCGAAGCCCGTTTTCATTTACGGTGGGCGCCGGGGAAGTTATTCGAGGCTGGGACCTGGGCGTGAAGGGCATGAAAGTCGGCGGCATCCGCGAACTTACTATACCGCCTGATCTAGGCTATGGCAGCGACGACCAGTCTGCCATTCCCGCAAACTCCACTCTGCATTTCGAAGTAGAACTGCTCGATATGGTCAGATAATCACCCAGCCAGCCATATAAGGTGAGGGGAGAGATATGCCCATCTCTCCCCTCTGTTTGTAGACCTTCTGCCGAGAACTCAGGCGCTTTTTTTGCCGACCTCGATCGATCTTTCGGCTTTTTCAGCTCGTTTGCTGTGTGATTCCGATATTCTGGCCATCACTTTCGCAAAGACTTCTCGATCCGCAGGCTTCCTTCGCTCACGCAGGCAGTGGTGCAACGTTCCATTTCCCATGTTGCTCACTCCCCCGGCAGGCGGAACCGGTCCATTTTCAGTTTTTAGACGATCAACAACGCCCGCCTGTTCCGCCTATCTTCCCGGCATCAGGCTATTGGAGATTTGATTGGGAGAGGCGCAACCAGTTCGTGGTGCGCCGAAAGCTTCGAGAGCGCCTTCAATCGACCAGCCACCAACTCGTCGGTTTCGCATCCATCATACATCGCCCCATAACCAAGCAAAGCAGCCCCCAACAGAGACGCATCCGAAAATGTCGTGGCATAGGTTTTTTTGCCGGTTTGCTGTTGGGTGATCCAATTCCAAAGTGCGTTCTTTGCCGGCCCCCCGACCAGCAGCATTTTTTCGTGGCTTGATTCATATCGCTGTTCCATCAGTTTGATACAATCCCCAAGGGTCCGCGACATCCCCTCCAGCGCCGCAAGAGCTATATCTCCTATTTGGTGGGATTCCACAAGCCCCGTCAGCGCACCCGAAGCGGCAGCGTCCCAATGCGGCGCACGCTCTCCTCCGAGTGCAGTATCGAACACAACCGGCAGCCTGTCCTCTTTTTGTGCAGCCTGCAGAGCCAGATTCTCCAACGCCTCATCAGCCGTCGGATCATCAATATCGAATCGCAGCCCGCGCACCCAATCCCATACTCGCCCGCTTCTGAGCATCGGCGCAACCACACACCACGGCGCATCGTTCAACCCCACTGCAGTCGGCATAGGAT
>JAAYKG010000030.1 GCA_012522555.1 Armatimonadota bacterium | reverse complement strand
GGTTGATGAGTGGCATGAATACCATGGAATCAGCCTATATCACAATCGGACGGGAGGATGTTAGTCGTGAAGACTACCGCAATTGGGGCACGGATTGCCCTGGTTTTCTTATGTTGCTTATTTGCAGACAGCCTGCAAGCGCAGGTGTTTTTGCAGGAATTTACTGAACCTGAGGACTTTTCCGGAGGAATATGTGATAAGACACAGATATCTTCGGAAATAGGAGGAGTTGTCCTCAGCCGTTCGCTAAATTGCGTTCCCTTTCTGTGGGTCCCGAGCAGCAAAGATGGGATCGTATCAAAGATCGACGCACGCTCCGGCAAAGAGTTAGCGAGATACGCTATGGGACCGCAAAACGCGCGGTGGGCGCCTTTATGCGTCACTGTAGACGTAGACGGCAATGCCTACGTCGCCTGTTCATCGAATGTTGGAGCGAAATTAGTAAAGATATGCGCTGCAAACGCAAACACGCGCATACTGAGCGACCCGGAGCGCACCTCGTTTGATGTAAACGCAAATGGCAGTCCCCAAGCGCTTACGTGGGGGTCAGATAGCCGGGTTTCGGTGGTTGCGTCGTTGGCTAAGCGAGATACGCGCCCGACAGCCCTGGCGTTTGATGCAAACGGGCTGCTGTGGGTTAGCCTTTGGGGCGAGCAATCAGTGGAGGCGGTGGATATCGACAAAGGCGCCGTGGTTCATTCGGTGCCGGTTGCCGGTAGGCCGGATGCCATGATTGCTGGTTCGAGAGGCTCACTCTGGGCGCTTTGCGGAGACAGCGACAGGCTTTGCCGGATCGATACGATGCTCGGCAAATCCAATGGAGAATACAACTTTCAAGGGCACGGAATAAAATCCGTGTGCCTCGGTCAAGAGGAAGACACGATTTGGGTTGGGTCGAACGATGGATTGCTGTGCCTTAACATCGATACTGGCCAATACACTCTGAACCAAACCCTAACAGGGGCCGCTCTCGCTGGTGTAACCTTAGACAAAGCCGGGGATATTTGGGCGGCGTGTCCATCTACCAGCCAGACAGTGAGGTTCTCGTCGTTCGATTTGAAAACAACCGCCGTCATAGATGTCGGCCGCGGGCCGAATTCGATTAGTGTGGATTGGGATGGTTATGTCTGGACACTTGATGAATCCGGATCGACAGCTTCCCGTATAGACCCACGTGAAAGCCGGTGTGTCGCAAAAGCAACTACAGGAAAAGCGCCGTATAGTAGTTGTGCATTTACCGCCCATTCGCTCAAGGCTGGTGTGTGCCCTTCAGGTTCGTGGCAGGTGCTGATAGATGCGAAGCGGCCTGGCGCTGGATGGGGAACGCTGGCTTGGGATTGTACATCATCCGGTGGCCATATTGCAGCAGCCGTGCGCAGTGCGGATGTGCCGGCGGCGCTGCAAGATCAGCAATTTCTGCCGATCAACAACAGTGTTGAGTTTGAAGTGCCTGACGGCAGATTTCTTGAAGTCAGAGTCACATTTAAGGGAGGTAGCAACACTACTCCGATCCTGCGCCGAATGGTAGTCTCCGGGCGAAATCTGCCGCCGGACGTATCTCAGGCGACGGCAACTAACCCAAGGTTGCTCAAACTCGACCATTCCATGGAAACAGTAGGCATAACCGGAGTCACAGACCCGGAAGGGCACCCTGTCACAATCGTAGTGACCGGGGTTACTCAGGACGAGCCGATTCACGGCACTTGCGCTGGCGACAAATATCCGGATGCAACCGGAATTGGCTCAAGCGAGGTGAAACTGCGAGCGGAGCGAGACCCTGGAACGGAAGATAAGCCGGGAAATGGCAGGGTGTATGTGGTAAATTTCAAAGCCACGGATATACTGGGCGCGAGCAGCAACGGCAAGGTCAAGGTCACCGTGCCGCCCCTGTTGAGCTGGGATTCAGTGGCTCTTGAAGATACAAAAAAATACGACTCCACGAAAAGTCCGACACAATTGATAGCCAGTACGCAATAACTGCATCACCCCCGATGTCCTGGCTGTGGAATCCGTGCAGCCCGGACTACTTTTTGGGATCATAGACGCAGTATGGCTCCTCGCCGAGATAATCCCCAGTCTCAGCGTAGGCCCTGGCCCTGCATCCGCCACAAACATTCACATATTCGCAATGGCCACACTTACCCTTTAGCATAGCGGGCCTGCGCAATGAATCGAACAGCTCTGAATCTCGCCATATTTTGCTCATAGGCGTTTTCAGAACGTTACCGGCGCTGACTGGGAAATAACCGCACGGATACACATCGCCTTTGTAAGACACAAAGCACACCGCGCTGCCCGCCAGGCAGCCCTTGGTCATAGCCTCAAAGCCATGTGTTTCCGCCGTTATCTTGACACCCTCGGCCTTGGCTCGCTGCCGCATCACGCGAAAATAATGCGGTGCGCAGGTGGCTTTGAGGTTGATTTTCGCTTCTTTGGTGGAGTTATACAACCAATTTAGCACACCCTCATACTCATCAGGGCTTATCATCTCACGCCCGCTGATTTCTTTGCCGCACCCCGTCGGAACCAGCAAAAACAGATGCAGTGCGCAGGCGCCGATAGACTCCGTAAGTCGCAGAATATCCGGCAGTTGGGAGAGGTTGTGCTTGGCAACAGTTGTGTTGATCTGCACCGGCATCCCGACCGCGTTACAATGCGCCACACCTCTCAGCGCGGACTCAAATGCTCCGTGCAGCCCACGAAATGAATCGTGGGTCTGGGCATCCGCACCGTCGAGGCTGATGCTGATGCGTTTAATTCCGGAATCGAGCATCTTGTGCACAACGTCAGAATCTACCGACGTGCCATTTGTCGCCAGCACCATGCGTAGGCCCAAATCTGTGCCATAACGTGCAATTTCGAATATATCCTCACGCACGAGCGGCTCGCCCCCACTGAGCACAATGACCGGCTTGGCGAATGAGGCTATCTCCGCCAGCAGATCACAGCTCTGCTGAAGATCCAACTCATCGGGGCTGCGATCCTCAACTGCGGATGCGCGGCAATGTATGCACTTGAGATTGCAACTTGTGGTGGTCTCCCAAAACACTAAACGAAGCGGGAATTGGTCGCCTGATTGATGATTACGCATAATTCTAGTTTACACTACTCCGTTAAATGTAACAATCACGCACGGCGAAACTTGCGGTCCAACTCCCAATTTGAGAGGCTGACGATTATCGGCCGCCCGTGTGGACATGTGAAGGGATTCTTGCAATTAAGCAGATCCTGAATCAGTTGATTCATCTCTTCCATAGACAACGGATCTCCAGCTTTCACCGCCATCTTGCAGCACGCTGTTATCAACACCTGCTCGGCCCGCACCAACAGATGTTTCGCCACACTGAGATCAACTAACTCAGCGATCATGTCCCGCAACACAGCCTCCGCGTCCCCAATTTTGATCGACGCCGGCGCGCCGCGCATTACATATGTATCCCTGCCGAAAGCCTCCAGTTGAAAACCTGATTGCTTGAGCTGGTCAAGGCGTTTTTCGACTATCGCTGATTCCTTTGCGCTCAACGACAAAGTGACAGGGATCACCAATCCTTGAATGTCAGGGGGTTTCCCCTCCCCGGATGCCAGCATCCGATCGAACAAGACTCGTTCGTGGGCAACGTGTTGGTCGATTATCAGCACCCCATCGTCGCATTGCGCCAGAATATATGTGTTTCGCGCTTGGCCGATAACTCTTATGCCCTGAAGCGCAACCGTGCGGGTGGCATCGAAATCGGCCTCCGGAACCGGAGAGTCTTCCACCGGAACCCCTGCTCCCTGCTGCCACACAAACGGATCCGATTCGATAGCTTTTTCCCGACGCTCGGCAAGGGCCTCTTGGAAAGCAGCAATGTCAGTAGTCGTATGCGGCAGAATATCCTGTTTTATCACAGGCCTAGGCGATGCGTCAGGTGTGAGCCGCAGCGGAGGTGTGTTCCTATGGATATCTTGCGTGATCGTGGGGGCTGCCGCACCAGCCATTAAAGCCGAGTTTACCGCTCTATGAATCGCGCTGTGAATCTCTTGCTCGCTGGAAAACTTCACCTCAGCTTTTGATGGATGAACATTGACATCAACAAGCTCCGGCTGTACATCGACAAAAATAACTACGACCGGATATCGACCTGGCTGCAGCAGTCCTCGATAGGCCTGGTCGACAGCATGGGTCATAGTCCTCGACCTCACCGGGCGGCCATTTACGAAGAACACCTGGGATGATCGGTTGATTCGCGTCAGGCTGGGGTTTGAGATATATCCCGCCACACGCATAGCCGGAGTCTCAAACGATATAGCTGCGAGTTGTTTGGCGGTATCTTTGCCGAGAACCTGGGTTATGCTGTTTAACGCCTTGCCGGTCGCCGGAGAGGAGAGCACCTCGCGCGAACCGTGTGTCAAGCGAAAGTGAATTGAAGGATACGCCATCGCGAAACGGCCTGTGAGTTCGGTTATATGGTTCAGTTCGGTTTGCGCAGTTTTCAAAAATTTCAGCCTGGCCGGGGTGTTGAAAAATAGTTTGCGAATGGTGATTGTGGTCCCTTGCGGGGCGCCGACTGATTCCAGATTAGTGATAGTGCCGGCTTCAGCCTCCAGCCGCACCCCGTCAAGTGAATTTTCGAAGGTGGTGACAATTTCAACCATAGACACAGATGCTATGCTCGGCAGCGCCTCGCCGCGAAAGCCGAGAGTTGCGATAGCATCCAGGTCATCAGCGCCTCTGATTTTGGAAGTCGCGTGCCGCTGCAGCGATAACACGGCATCCTCACGAGACATTCCACGACCATTATCCGTGACTCTAATAAGCTCCTTGCCGCCTTCTTCGAGGGCAACGGAGATGGTCGTAGCTCCGGAATCAATCGAATTCTCGATCAACTCCTTGACTACCGAAGCCGGCCGTTCTATTACCTCGCCAGCAGCGATCCTGTTGGCTGTGTGTTCGTCGAGCAGGGCTATTCGATTTTGCGGTTTATTCTCTTGCATGTCGCCGATTTCAGTTGCACGTGGCTTTCTTTTGCAACTCGTATAACTTATTCATCGCCTCAATCGGCGACATAACAGACGTATCCAGTGCCGCAAGTTCCTCAAGGACCGGATGCTTGTCAGTTTCAAACAACGTCATCTGCAATTTTTCTTTGCGTTCGGTAACCTTGGCTCCCTTGCCGACGGCTTTGTTGCCGGTCCCGTTGGTTTCAAGGTCTTTCAATATTTCACTGGCGCGGTCGATTACCCCATGCGGCAGTCCCGCAAGCCTCGCTACCTCGATCCCATAACTTCGATCAGTGCCGCCCGGCATAATTTTTCGCAGCCACACAATGCGATCTTTCTCCTCTCGCACCGCGATACGATAGTTTTTAACGCCCTTGAGCTTGCCTTCGAGATCGTTGAGGTGATGATAGTGCGTGGCAAACAGGGTCTTTGCGCCAAGGCCATTTATCTCCTCGGCAACCGCCCAGGCGATAGACAGCCCATCATAAGTCGACGTACCTCTGCCAATCTCATCGAGCACGATTAAGCTTTGGCGAGTCGCATTGTTGAGTATGTTAGCGGTTTCGTTCATCTCCACCATAAACGTGCTCTGGCCGCTGGCTAGCTCGTCGTGCGCCCCCACCCTCGTGAATATCCTGTCCACAACGCCAATTGTCGCCTCATCCGCAGGCACATAGCTGCCCATCTGAGCGAGCAGCACAATAAGAGCAACCTGCCGCAAATAAGTCGATTTGCCGGCCATATTCGGGCCTGTGATAATAAGGAGCTGATCCGTTTCACAGTTAATATGCGAATCGTTTGGCACGAATTGCTCTTCAAGAAAGTGCTCGACGACCGGGTGTCGGCCATTTTTGATCCGAATGTCTTCGGCATCATTCACTTGCGGTTTGCAAAAACCTTTAGATGCGGCTGTCTCTGCCAGCGAAGCAAGCACATCAAGCTCAGCAATCGCGCGAGCTGTTTTAGCCACCCGGACCGCTTCATCCGCGACTTTATCCCGCACTTCACAAAACAACTGATACTCAAGCTCTGCCGCCTTTTCATCTGCGCCGAGAATTTTGGATTCCATCTCTTTCAGCTCAGGGGTGATGAATCGCTCAGCATTTGTAGTAGTCTGCTTGCGGGTATAGGTATCGGGGACGAGATGCAGATTTGGTTTGGTAACCTCCAGATAATATCCAAAGACCGAGTTATAACCCACCTTGAGGTTTTTGATACCAGTTTTTTGCCGTTCCTCAACCTCCAGATTCGCGATCCACGATTTGCCATCCGTGGACGCGCTTCGCAGGGTATCGACGTCCGCGTTATACTCTTTCGCGATAATCCCTCCCTCGCGAAGCGACGTCGGAGGATCGGCCACTATTGCGTGTTCGATCAACTCCACCAACGGATCCATTATTTCAATAGCCGCACTTAATGTTTTAAGCCTTTGGACACTTACCGAAACGATCGCCGCGGCCAGAGTAGGCAGTTTTTTCAGAGATTGAGCAAGCCCGACCAGGTCGCGAGGGTTGGCGCTCTGACTGACAATTCTGGACATCAGCCGTTCGATATCCTGAACCCCGCCCAGGATCTCGCGCACCTCTTCCCGCACCAATGCATCACCATACAACTCTTCAACAGCATCGAGCCTATGATTGATGCGCGCCACATCCAGAAGCGGCGCATCGAGCCACTTGCGCAGTAATCGCCCTCCCATAGCCGTTCGAGTTCGATCCATTATAGATAGCAGGCTCGCTTGCTTGTTTTCAGATGACATAGAGTGGGTCAGCTCTAGATTACGCCTGGCCGCGACGTCAAGCACCATAAATCCGGCAGTTGAGTATGCCGCCAGACTGCTGATCGACTGTACGGCATTGGCGTTAGTCTGCCGCAGGTATTCCAAAGCCATCGCTGCCGCATCCAGGCCGACCCGCATATCCTCCGCGCCAAATCCACGCAGAGAATCCGTTTGAAAATGTTCTGTCAGCGTTTCTTTTGGAGGCTTGCGAAAAATCGAGCCGCCGTCGAAGCGAGTTATAGTCGCGCCGGTGGCTTTACGAATCGGATCCGTCAAATCCACATCGATTTCCCTCAGCAGCACCTCCGCCGGCGTCAGCCTCTCGAGTTCCTCCAACAGCCCCGAACAATCGCCGCCTTCAATCTCAGTCACAGCAAATTCGCCGGTTGAAATGTCGACTACTGCCAGGCCATACATCTCAGGCTCACCAGCCACAGCCACAAGATAATTGTTGGCTTTTGCGTCGAGCATCCCGTCTTCGAGCACAGTCCCCGGTGTCACCACGCGAGTCACGCCGCGTTTAACGATTTTTTTTGTTTTTTTAGGGTCTTCAAGTTGATCGCACATCGCGACCCGATATCCTTTGGCTACCAATCGAGCAATATATCTTTCTGCTGCGTGATGGGGCACACCACACATCGGCATTTCCGCTGCATAACCCTGCGAACGAGAGGTGAGCACTATTTCAAGCTCGCGCGATGCTGTTACAGCGTCGTCGCCAAACATTTCATAAAAATCCCCCATCCTGAACATTAGAATGACATCGGGGTATTGCTCTTTGATGGACTGATATTGAGCGACCATTGGAGTCACTTTTGGGGTCGTCTTTTTATTTTCCACTTTGATTGTTCACCCCCACAAAACCATATAAATGTCCTTCCGTCGCCCGGACGCCAACCTGCCGCCCAACTAAATCCTTTGAACCCGGGAAATTCACCGTTTTATTTTGTCTCGTAAGCCCGGTTAGACGCCCGGGATCCTTTGGGCTGATACCTTCAACAAGCACATCATAGGTTTTTCCGACGCAAGAATCATTAATCTCGCAGGTTATCGCATTTTGCACTTTAATCAGTTGATTGAGCCGCTTATTCTTGATATCCGGGCTAATCTGGTCACTCATAGCAGCTGCCGCGGTCTTGGGGATTGGGTTAAACGCAAACATAAAAGCGGCGTCAAATCGCAACTCCTGGATCAAAAGCATTGTGTTCTCGAATTGCGAATCGGTTTCCTCTGGAAATCCGACGAGAAAGTCCGTGGTTATGGCGATGTCCGGCACTGCTGATCTCAGCGCACCGACTCTCTCTCGTATGTGCTCCGAACTGTATCCACGATTCATCCGCTCGAGTATCTCATCATCCCCAGATTGCACTGCCAGATGAATATGTTCACAGACCTTCGGCAGTCCGGCGATTGCGTCGATCAATCCATCCGATAGATCTTTGGGATGCGAAGT
>JAAYKG010000212.1 GCA_012522555.1 Armatimonadota bacterium | reverse complement strand
TGAAGTCTTTCAGCGATTTATTGAGCGCATGGCCCATGTGGATGTCGCCGTTGGAGTAGGGCGGGCCGTCGTGAAAGACGAATGTGCCCTTCGGGGCATCACGTTCGGCTATCTTGCTGTAGACGTCATGTTCCTCACAGAGCTTTTGAAATCCCGGCTCTTGATTAGGCAAGTCCGCTTGCATAAGAAAGTTCGTCTTGGCCAGGTTAACTGTTTTACTATAATCCATTCCGACAAATGCTCCAAATCGTTCTCAAAATGCGAACACGGAAGCACTTGGCAGGGGAAGCACGAGATCACTGCGTTTCCGCTTTTGTGTTTTTCCGTGATTCATTTACAGCGCTGCAATAAACTCATCCAGCGTGCTCTGCCAGGGTCGCGCATTGTCCTGGCCAAGCGGTTCCATTTTGTAGTGCCTCAGCACCGAGTTTTTCGGCCTCTTCGTGGGAGTCGGCCAATCCTCAGACGCAATCGGCACAACATTTACTTCTGTTTTACCCGCTGCGTTCAATATGGCCTGAGCAAACTCGAACCACGAGCAGCTCCCGGAGTTGGTGAAATGGTATGTGCCAAAAAGCGGCGAGCCGACCAATGACACGAGAAACTCCGCCAGATCTTTCGCATACGTCGGCGAACCGACCTGATCCGACACCACCTTCAGCTCCGACCTCGTTTCGGCAGCGTTCAGTATACTCAAAGCAAAGTTTTTGTGGTGCGGCGCGAACAGCCACGAAGTGCGCACGATATAATGCTTTCGACAAAGCTGCGATATCGCGAGTTCCCCGGCCAGCTTGCTTGCGCCATAGACGCCCAGCGGGTTCGGAGTATCAAACTCGGTGTATGGCTCCTCTTTTTCGCCGTCGAACACATAATCGGTGCTCACGCCAGCGATTGGACAGTTGATCGACGCGCATGCGCAGGCGAGGTTCCAAGACCCCACGGCATTGATTTTATACGCCATATCAGGCTCGCGCTCACATCCATCCACATCGGTCATAGCTGCGCAGTGTATTACCATCTGCGGACGTACCCGGCTGATCAAATCAAAGACCGAACCGGCCTGAGCTATATTCAGCCTCTCACATTCACCCACCATATCGGTAGGGACAACCGTATGGCTGTTTTCGAGGGCACGGCATACCTCAGACCCCAGCATACCGCACGCGCCTGTGACCAGAACCCGCACCTTTGCACCCCCTGTACATACCGTAAAGCCCCTGCCAAAACCAGGGGCCTCACTCTTGTGTTCAACCATTACATTATAACGTGAATCAGCGCCGACTTGCAATTCCTTCGGAAATGTGCGGATTCCCGATCGAAAGGCCGCCGGATTGCGCTACCAGTTCACCGGATAGACGCTTATGTTAGTCAAGCAGCCCAGCAGCGTCGTCGCAGCCCCCCCTAAAAAGTCCCCCGCTATAAAGCCCAAAAACAGCGGCATCATCTGCCTGTAAAGCTTCATGCCGCCCGTCTTAATAATAATCACCTTAGCCAGCCACGCGATGAAAAACGGCAGCCAGGTGTTGTAAACAAGCCAGGTCGTCGACATACAATATCCAACCGGATGGAACGGCCACCACACGTAACTCATTCTCATATAGGACAAAAATATGGTCATAACCACGCCTATGCCGACTCCCATCAGCCCCGATCTGTCCGGCGTGGAAGGGGTTTTCAGCCACGTCCCCAGCATATCAAACGACTTCTTGCCCATCATCGACCGCCAGGTGTCCGTCTTGGCCAGCGCTCCGAACTTTGTCCACACATACAAAGCTATGATAAACGAAACCACCGTCCCGAATGCCACAGCCACAACCATCGCCCACGCCATCTTGCCGGGCTTAATCCCAGCCGAATCCGCCATCTTAAAGCCATCGAGTTGGTGGGACATGCAGACCCCACGGAAGTCCTGCTGTGCGGTCGCCGCGCGCACGTATGTCAACGCCGTCAAATCCGATGCACTGAACGCTCCACTGCCGCCCAGCATCACCAAAAACCTGAAAGCGTCGATCTCCGGCCCCACCGGCCACGCATTACCTGTCTCCGCCCGTATTCGCGTTGCAGCAAGCAAATACGCAAGCATCAATACAACCCATATCAGCGCTATATACAAACTCGCGCCCGCGATGACCGTAAACGCCACCATCGCCAGGAAACTGAATATCAAGCCTATTACCGAGATTCGATAACCTCTGGCCTCAGGGTCGTTGTTCGGATTATCACCAAACGCGGCGGCAAAGACTTCTTTGAGGTGCTGCCTGGACACCCAAATGCTGATCCCCGCCAGGGCAAGGAACGATCCGACAGCCTGATGAGTTCGCCAGGGGAACACGCTCTGCACACCCGTCCCCCCTGTCGACCATCCAACCGCCGCACCCCATACCGATTCAGCCTGACCAAGCAAATAGAAGAACCAGCAGCTAAACACCACTTCCGTCGACAGCAGGTATCCAATTCCTATGACAAACGGGAAAAACGTCACAATCACCGGGTTCATCGCGTTCCACGGAGGGTTCTGGAAACTAGCGGATAAATCCGTAGCCCGCAGCGAAACATTCGGCAGCGCGGGATAATTAAGAGCCAGTGTATTCCAGCATACAATGACGAACGTCGCAATCGTTCCGATCCAAAACAGCCGGTCCTTCAACACAGGCGAGCCATCTTTAGCCAGTTCTATCGGCAGCGTGACCGTAGGAAACGACAGCCGCTCCCGTTCGATCCATTGCTTGCGCAGGATATACATCATACACAGCGTGGAAGTGGTGAACACTATCAAAAACCCACACCATACCACAATTTGCTTTGCCCAGAAATGCAGATTGAGAGTCTGCCCGCCCTTATAAAACGCCGCTAGGGCATCGAGGTTCGACTGCACCATCCATTTTGGCACATAATTGATAAACGGCGCCGCCCATGCCTTAGAGGGATCCACATGACTGAAATAGTGCGCCGCCGTAATAGTGGGAATAAGAAAGTGCATTCCGCCGGAGCTGGACAATACCGTGCTGACCGCGCTCATCACATATATCGTCAGCAATTCCGCGGAGGACAATCGCAAGCTCGGAGCAAGCCGAGTAATACCAATGTTAAGGAACACCAGCGCAAACAGCACGCTGAACGCACCCACCGGGATGGAGGTGTTGGCCAACGCGGTATGTCCACGCGTGCCGCCAAGCACTAGTTCGGCGTAGTGGATCCACAGATCAATTAACGCCGTCACAACCAGGCCGATCAATATCGCGCGCAGAGTCACCCCTGCTGCGCCGCGCTGCTTCGGCCGCGCTACTTCTTGTTCTTCGATAACCGGACCTTTATTCGGCATATAGCTCACCCCACGCTATTTTACAGCATTACGCGTTCTTGAGCTAGTACTGATTTCAAAAGAGGACAATTGATGGGGGTAATACATACAGGCCGCGCATTGCTGCGCGGCCCTGAGAGAAAGAGGTGGATTTCGAGAAATTACCTACTACTATCCACCATCGTAGAGGTCATTGATACCAGCTACAATGCTGTTCACCTGCGAAACGCTCACGCCCCACGGCAAAGCACATGTGTTGCCGCCCAAAACGCTCTGCGCCAGCGACAAAACCTGAGAAATGCTCCAGCCTTTGAGTGCCGTATTCGACAGCTTCAGATTGCCAAGCCCCTTACAGGTCACTCCTGCGTTGGAGAAATCCACATTGAGCTTGAGAGCAAGCACGTTACCTGCGAATTCTCCTGCGGCGGTGGAGGAGACGTTAGTCCCGCATCCTTTCAGCAAGCCGACTTTTCCGCTCTGCGGCAGGAAACATCTTATCTTGTCCGCACTCGTGAACGATACTTTATTTATACCACCAATCGTCACTTTACCACAAGGATAGATCTTGTTGAAGTTTTCCTTCAACATTGCACCACCATTATCATTGGATGGCGCGGATCCCCAACCCTTCTGGTTGAAGGTGGTATAGCACGAAGTTGTCGTCGCTTTTGTGATGGTGGTCTTGCACGAGGAGGTGCAGGTGACCTTGCATCCGCTCGGCGGGCAAGCGCTGACTGTGGCCTGGTTGACCAGAACCCCGCTCCCCGAAGAGGGCGGATTGCTCGGTGTCGTGCAATAGCTGCCACATCCGCCGCTGCCGCTGGGGATGCTCTTTACCACATAAGTCTTATCAAACTCGCAGACTTCGCCTGGCGCCATAGAGGCCTTCTTCCAGATGATGCCGCCAAGCAGCGGATCGTTAAGAGACACATTATACAGGCATGTGTTGCCGGTATTGGTCACTTTGAAGTGATAGGTGATCGTGCTGTTTACAGCAGCCTTTGACGGGCCGGTTTTGACCAGGCAGATTCCCGGCTTCTTTCCGACATAGCCAAAGTCCACATCAACGCGGTTCTGACCAGAGGACAGGTTGACGGTAGTCGAACCGTTGAGCGATTTGTCCAGCTCATAGGTCTGCGTCATGTTCTTCGGCAGAGAACTCGTATTCACTACCACTTTATACGTGCCGGCGCTAAGCCCGGAGAAGAGATACTTGCCATCTCCGGAAGTCGTGGCGGTGGCGATTGTCTTGCCTGAGCTGTCCTTGAGGGTCAGCTTGACGCCGTTGATACCAGGCTCGCCAGCATCCTGAACCCCGTTTTTGTTGTAATCGTGCCAGACGCGGTCGCCGATGGATCCGAGAGCTGGCCCAACAGTCGTTGTGCACGACGATTGATCGGTCACTTTGCTATTTTTCGAATCGAAGCCGACAACGGTTGCGGTATTGACCAGTTTATTCTTTGGTTTGCAAGGCGGCTTTGGGTTGCACGTCGGCTTCGGAAGACACGGCCAAGGGTAGAAGAAGCAGCACTGGGCACTGATTGTGCCGCTCTTCGCCTGATCGCCTACGCCGGCGGATGTCAGGGCATTCTGAGTGATCTTATAAGTCTTCGTGAAGACCACTGTCTCACCCGGAGCCATGCTGCTCTTCTGCCAGATGACACCACCCAGCAGCGGGTCAGTTACTGTGACGTTCCGAAGAGTAGTGTTTCCGGTGTTGATCACCTTGAACGTATATGTGATAGTGCTGCCGACTTGCGCACTTTCGGGGCCGGTTTTGATCAATCGAATGCTAGAGCTGCCGCCGGTATAGCCAAAGTCTACGTCGGTGCGATCCTGACCGCCTTCCAACTCGACGGTTGTGCAGTGGTCGAGTTCCCCATCCAGGTCATAAGTCTGGACGAGGTCTGCGGGCAGCGTTGCCGCATCGACACATACGGTATAGGTTCCCGGAGGCAGTAACTCAAACAAATAGCCGCCGTCATCCGTGGTGACGGTTGTCGCCAGAACATTACCTTCTTCGTCATACAGCGTAACTGTGACTCCGCCTATTCCCGGTTCGTTCTCATTTTGCACGCCGTCAGCGTTGAGATCGTTCCACACTCTGTCCCCGATCGAGCCATACTGGAAGTAGCCGAAGTCGACGTTTAGATTCACTTCGCCGGATCGCAGAATGACAACTGCGGTGTCCGGGCTTTCTATGCCGTCGAGATCGTAGGTTTGAATCAGGCCATCAGGAAGGGTGTCGGAGTCAACAGTGACTCGATAGGTTCCTGGCGGCAGGTTCGGGAACAGATAGAAGCCGCTTTCGTCGGTCTCCATTGAATCGGTGAAGTCGATTATCCCGTCACCGTTGAAATCGGCTTCGAGTATCACTGTAACATCCGCGATTCCGGATTCGTCTTCATCTTGAATGCCGTTGCCGTTCAAGTCAAACCACACATAATCCCCTATTGCTCCGCCGCGCTTCAGAACCTTGGATTTGCTCAAGACCTGGGTCTGGCCGGCAGGTATTTCCAGCAACCACTGGAACGCAAATGCGACATCACCGCTCAGCGGGCTGGTCGCATTGGCCAGATCGGCCACAGGGGCGTTGTTTAGCTTGTTAAAAAGATCGAATGCATTGGCAATTTCCCATCTGTCGGGAGCCGGGGTCATGCCGCCGGTGGATGCTGATTCTGTGGTGATAAGCGCGCCATCCCATTGACCTATGGTGGTGGGATTAAGCAAAGCCGCGTTGTCATCCCCGGGCGTGTCGTTAAGATTGAGGTCGGTGAACTCAAAGAGATGAAAATCGATCGGCTGAGAGGTCTTGTTGCGCACGCGAACCATCTCCGCAATGGTTGAGTTCCCGCTTCCAGGAGTTCCTCCGGTGAGGATATATCGCAATGATACGTCTACTTGTGACCCGGAGAACAACACATCAAGCACGTTGGGCGTGGCCTGCGTGACCTGGGCGGTCGCCATGGCGTTCAGAGGCTGTTGCTGCGTGTCGCCTATCCGATAATACCACCACTGGCTCGCCAGTTGGTTGATGCCATCAATCGCCCAACCGTCTATCCCCACTACCGACGATGGATTGATTGATGCTGTGCTATTCCCTGAAACCAGATTATACTGCTGTGCTTGCACGCAAAGTGGTGCTAGTCCAAGCAATAAAACCATGATCAAGGGCAAGATCAGAAATGCACTTCTAATTTTGCTGAAATCCATGTTTTCGTATTCCCCCAACGATCGCAGTCTCTGCTGCTCGATTTACGTCCTTCATAGGACGCCATAATTAGTGAGTGCACAGCCGTTGCCATCTGACCTCAGGAAAATACCAGATTGTGTCTGAAGCGGCTCCATTCTTTTGACAGAATACAGAAATGAAGATGAGAGATACGGGAAGTTGAAATCATCTTGCTTGTATGAAGGGTGTACAAAGGTGTGGGACGCTGCGATCGCGTCCCACACTCTTTTCTGGGCTATATTGCTATGTGACGTTTCAGATGATTCGCCTTCGCATGAGAGGCACCAGCCCGAACAGAGCAGCAAACACGGTCATAGAGGCCGGTTCCGGCACTGCGCCGTTGAACAGGGCATTGTCCTGGCTCATCATCGCGGAATCGCCTAGAGCCATATTCCACTGAAAAACAGCCGCTACGTCGCCTTCATAGTTGCTGTTAGCGACAAACGGTGTGCTGTTATTGAGTTTTGCGAGCAGTGTCGCAGCATCACCGACTTCAATGATACTCGGGATCTCGATGGCCGACCACTGCGATTCGGTTGTCCCTTCGGTCTGCGACAACGTGGAACTGTTGGGCAATGTGCCGGATTGTCCAAGAGATTTTCCATTGAGATCGAGGTTCACGAACTCATACAAAGAAAAATCCAGGACGGAACCGGTTTTATTGTTGATCGATACAATCTGGGCAATGTCCGATTGGCCGGAACCCAAAGGCGCTCCCATAAGCATATAGCTTATCTCCATGTCGAATAGAGATCCTGAATACAGCACGCTGCACATCATGTCCATGATAGGGGTGACTGTGATGCTTCCCAAGGAGCTGATCGGGGTGATAGGTCCGCTGCCGACGCTGAACCAATATGAGTTCTGCCTCATATGATTTGTGCCATCGACCAACCATTCATATATTCCAGCCTGTGTATACGGATCAATATTGACAACCGTATTTGGGCCCATGATATCGGTCAGTGTAATCGGCGCATCGGCATGCGCCAGACTGCCCAGAGTGGCCAACATCACTATCAGTATTCCTACGAATACTGTTTTGGACAAATTCATCACTTCCTTTCGTGTTGTGTCGCTGGAGTTGCTATGAACGTGCCGGAGCCCAACAATCAACGCCAGCGCCTTAATATGTTGGTGCACGAAATATGCCAAAGACGAATTCGCCATCCACCAACCAGCAAACCCCGTACTATTTCTGTGCGGCTAAAGGAAATTGGAAACAACTGTCGTAGTATCAAGATAGTGCCGATAGTAGAGCCGATGGGAGAAGTAGTGATGACTTTTGGGCGATTTGCGATCTGTATGATCGTGCTTTCATTTATATTTAGTCTGCCGGCGACGGCAGCCAAGCCAATCGTTCAGCTTGCAGGGGTCGATTTACAGGGCGGGGCGGCGGAGCTTTTCGGGTCGACTATGGCCGGCGAGATCGATATAAACTATGTCTACGCTGCGCCGACCGGTTCGCGATCTGCGATGTCCGCCTCGTTCATGCTCACAGAGATGCCAAAAGATCCTCTGTTTGTCTACATAAAAGGCAGGGACGACGAGCCGGCAAAAAAATGCGAAATAGCTATCGAAATCAACCATAAGAAGGTTTTCTCCGGCCCCAGCGAGTTCCCAAACGCAGAATGGGAAATCCGTAGCTACCCGGTGCCGGAGGGAGCGCTTGTTGTCGGCGAAAACATAATTCAAGTCGCTTGCCTGGAAAAAGATGGCCGAGTCGGAATGCCGCCGTGGCTGCAGGTCGCAAAGCTGGCCATCGCGCCAAAAGACTATACATTCAAACATAACATATCAAAAGACTTCTTCATCAATTTGCCCACTCAGATCAACGAGTTCCCCGAACCATATACGAGCGACCGGCAAGCGGGGTTTGCTATTCGTGGGACAAAGGGGTGGATGTGGACTCCAGAGCAGTATCTTTCCGAAATCCCGGTTATGGCCAAGTGTAAGATGAACTTTTTGATGAACTGCTATGGCAGCATGTGCGACATCGAACACTACGCCTGGGGGAATCCGGAAGTCAACCGGTGGTGGGAGGACCTGCCTGCGTCCAAAAAAGCCGCCTATGAGAAAATTGTCAGAGAATGCGACAAAAACGGCATAGCGTTTTGCTTCAGTATGAACCCAAATTTATGCAGCAAGCGCGCACTGCAGTATTCCTCCGCTGAGGACATTGATATGCTTTGGAAGCATTATGCGTGGATGCAGGGCTTGGGGGTCAAATGGTTCAATATCTCTCTTGACGACATCTCGCAGGGAATCGACGCCTCCGGACAGGCGAAAGTCGTAAACGAGATATACAAGCGCCTCAAGGCAAACGACCCATCCGCGAAGATGATCTTCACTCCCACTGCGTATTGGGGGGATGGAACCGACGCTAAAGACAGGTCGTATCTGGAGATCCTTGCAAACGAGTTGGATGCGGATATATATCTTTTCTGGACAGGCGACAGCGTCGTCGGCAACATCAACCGCAGCGCGGCGGTTTCCTACAAAAACATATCGAAGCATCGGCTGTTTTTGTGGGACAACTACCCGGTTAATGATGATTTCCCGACTATGCATCTCGGCCCCATCATCAACCGCGACCCGGATCTTTATAAAGTTATCGACGGATATATGTGCAATCCGTTGTGCAAGCAAAATCAGGCAAACCGCATTCCAATGTTGACTTGCGCCGACTATGCATACAATCCGGAGGGCTACGACCCGCTGCGGTCGATCGGCCAGGCTATCTTGCATCTGGAGGACACCCAGGAAAAGCGCGAGATTATAAAAGAGCTTGTTGAGGTTTATCCGGGGTTTATCATCCTGGGCAAGCCGAACACGGGGCTGAACCCGGTGCGCGAGAACTTCGCCAAGATCGTATCGCTTCATCACGGCAGACCCATTGTCGAGGGGTATATGCTCTACCTCGAGGGTCTTTCGGCGCGCCTCGACAAAGCGTTTCCGGACAAATACAAAGCCGCCCGAAAAGCCCTGGCCGACGACATTATCCAAGTCCGACAGATGATTAAAGAGCGATATGGGCCGTAGGATTGTGGCGGGTATACCGCCCAACCCCGCCTCTATGACAATAATCGAACTGTCTGCTCTTACACTATCAAGACATCGGGCAGTAGCCTAAGATATTTTCCCGGAGCGACATCACCTCACATAGCCAGCCTCATCTTGGCCGCATCCTCGCCGCCGTTTGCAAGATACAGCAGCGGGGTGGGGCGGTCGGTTCCATCTATGAACTTCGGCCTCGCCGACCAGCCGCTTTGCGATAGTACGTTGTTGAGGTCCATCCAATATTGCAGCCGCGCCACCGGAAGCCCTTGGATCATATGCAGATGGTTGGCAGGCGGATAGTGTTTGTATTCGTTCATGCTTGCATATTTCGGCACAACAAACGTATGAGGCCAGGTCGGGTCCGTCGCATCGCACAATAGTCGAGCAAGATTGTCATCGACATCAGCAGTAGTGGCCTCATCCCAACTCATACTGAACATTCCGGACAGGCTCGAGTACATCAATCGTCCCGCGATCCCCTCCAACCCTCCGGGGGATACGAACGTCACCGAATTGCCTAAACCCGGGAAATAATCTTCCCCCGCAAGCGGCATAGTCACGCCTTTCATAATCGTCTCCACACTCGCGCCAGGCTCCGCCGCCCAATCGAGAGACGCCGACCCTGAATTGTTGCCATCGACCAAACCTTTCTGCGCCCACAACTCATCGGCCGGCAGCTTTATCCCCGCCTTTTGAGCGAGTGAGTCAAGCTCCCATTTCTCCCACACCTTGCGAAAATCCATAAACAATGGAGGATTGCCTCCAGTTAGAGCGCTGAAGAAGATCATGGTCAACAACGCCTGCACATCTGCCTCAGTCGCAAACGGGGTGGGGATTTTGCGTCCGTTGTGATCGAAAGTGGAGTTGAAAAACGACTCCGCAGCGTCCGCCACCGGCAGCGGAATCCCACGCCTGTCGGATCCCCATTCGAGCTGGCTCATAAACCCCCCGCCAATAGCATTAAGATCAGCCAGCAGGTCCCTCATCACCAGATACATAGCCAAACTGATATCAAACCGCTCCGAATCCGCGCTGTTGCGTATCTCCAGCCTGTCGCCGACGTGCTTGTCCACAAATGCCCGCAGGCTCTTAAGCTCTTTTTCGTCGTAAGCCTTCTTGGCCAGCATATCTGCGAGCAGCTTCATATCCAGCCTTGTTATCTCGATTCCAAACGTGTTGCGAGTGGGGATGACGTGCGCAAAGGCGGTCTCCATTCCCATCGAATCGTGCCCGAACACCACCACTCGACGTCCCTTCAGCGCCTGAGTCGCCACCGCCGCAAACGCCCAATCCACCAACGCATCAGCAGTAGGCTGTGACATCCTCGGTTCAAGTCCGGTATCCGGCCAATTTCCAACATTCAAGTGCGACAATCTGCCGGACTGAGCAAGCGCCCCATTTACCGCGTGCGCAAAGACCACCCCCGGCTTAGGCCCGGAATTTCCGCAGGTGAAGTTGATTGGGGTGTCGCCGGGAAATTGCCCCAGCAGCGAAATCACCGAAAGTTGAGGAAAGGCCCACGTGTCCGGAGTGCATACGAGCACACTCACCCCTGCGTCCTGAAACTGTTTAGCCACGATATCGGCCTGCTTTTCGCCATCCACCAGAATAGGGGCGAATACCACTTTCACAGCAGACCCGTCCGGGCGCTGCACTCGCTCGGCAAGGATATCAGCGGCCATCTTTACGATGTTCTGACACCTCTTGCGGCTGTCTTCGTCGATTCTTGGATCACCGGCACAAAACACACCGATAACCGGATTATTTCTCTCGATTGTCTTGACATCATCAGCCAATGCGATTGCTTTGTCCATATCCCACCTCCGAGGTTGGTTCCAATTTCTATTAAGACGACCAGGGGGCAAAATCCTCCAACCGGCTGCAATAAGCTATACTGCGGCTTGGAATCCAGTGAATTGCGCCTTGGGAAATATTCGGCCTTCCACTATTGCCACGACGGGGGTATAATATGACAACGGCAGTGATAGGGCTGCTTGTTCGTGATCTGGTGGATGGAGGCTGATTGATTTGGCAAAACCGACGGCTATACTCGCCGAACTCAAGCGAAAGAAGAAACCGGGCGCTGAAGAATATTATCGCGTGCGCGTAGGTTTGGCGACTTGTGGGATTTCAGCCGGCGCGGATAAAATTCGTGAGGAATTCGATCGCCTTGTCAAAGAGAGTGGCCTCAAAAATGTCGAGGTTATCCCCACCGGCTGCGTCGGGCGCTGCGACCTCGAGCCTATGGCGGAGGTTACTCGAGGCGCGGACACGCCGGTTCTATATGTGCATTTGACGCCTGAGAAGGTTGCTCGGATAGTGCGGGAGCATCTTATCGAAGGCAAGCCGGTCGAAGAGTTTTTCTAGGCTTCATCAGTTTTAACATACAATCGGAGACAGCATGGTCGAAGAGATTAAGCGAAAGATCGTCGTTTGTTCAGGAACAGCGTGCACAGACCCTGGCGGAAAACGCCTGGAGCCGATGTTGAGCAAGATTTTGCAGGCACGCGGCCTCGAAGATCAAGTCGAGATAGAGGAGGCTGTTGGCTATGGCTTGTGCAAAAATTGCCCTATGATTGTTGTCGAGCCGGATGAGGTGTTTTATGGTAAGCTCGATGAAGCCAAGCTCCAAAAGATTATCGATGAACATATCATAGGCGGCAAGCCTGTCGAGGATCTTCGTGTTAAGGGATCGGTAGACACATCCAGCATAAGGATGCTAGGCAGTGCCGATTTCTTCGGCAAACAACTGCGCATAACTTTGCGCAATTGCGGCATAATCGACCCCGAATCATTCGACGATTATCTCCAGATGCGCGGCTATGAAGCCCTTGCGAAAGTGATCGAATCGATGACACCGGAGCAGGTGATCGAAGAGATCGAGCGCTCAGGCTTGCGTGGTCGTGGGGGCGGAGGATATCCGACCGGGCTTAAATGGCGGCAGACGGCTGCTGTTTGCAGCTATCCTGCCAGAGAATGTCCGACCGAGCCGCCCGAGCAGAGATACGTTATCTGTAACGCTGACGAAGGCGACCCGGGCGCGTTTATGGATCGCAGCGCCATCGAAGGCGACCCGTTCTGTCTTATCGAGGCTATGACTATCGGCGGATATGCTATCGGTGCAAACAGGGGTTACATTTACGTTCGCGCCGAGTATCCGTTGGCTATTAAGCGCCTGGAATACGCCATTGCAGGGGCGAGGCAGCGCGGCTTGTTGGGCGAAAACATATTTGGCAGTGGGTTTTCATTCGATATAGAAATAAGGCTCGGCGCAGGCGCGTTTGTATGTGGCGAGGAGACCGCCTTGATCGCGTCGATGGAGGGCAGACGGGGGATGCCGCGTCCGCGTCCGCCATATCCCGCACAGGCAGGTTTCTATGATTGCCCTACTCTCATTAATAACGTCGAGACTTGGGCGAATATACCCGCGATTATTCTCAATGGTTGGGAATGGTTCAGCAACCTGGGCACCGAGAAAAGCAAGGGCACCAAGGTCTTTGCGCTCGCGGGGAAAATTAAGAACACCGGTTTAGTCGAAGTGCCGATGGGGACCACGCTCCGCGAGATCATCTACGACATCGGCGGCGGAATCCGCCACGACAAACAGTTCAAGGCCGTGCAAACGGGTGGTCCTTCCGGAGGCTGCATTCCTGAGCAATTTCTGGATACCCCTGTCGACTACGAGTCGCTGATGCGGGCAGGCTCGATGATGGGCAGCGGCGGCATGATAGTGATGGATGAGGATACGTGCATGGTCGATGTGGCCAAGTTCTTCCTCACTTTCACCCAAGGCGAAAGCTGCGGAAAATGCACTCCGTGCCGAGAAGGCACCAAGCGGCTGCTGGAGATTTTGACCCGAATCACCGAGGGCAACGGGGTAGTAGAAGATTTAGAAAAACTAGAAAAGCTCTCTAACCACGTCAAGCGTGCGTCGTTGTGTGGGTTGGGGCAATCCGCGCCCAACTCGATTCTGAGCACCCTGCAAAACTTTCGCGATGAATACATAGCTCACATCGAGGCTAAGCACTGCCCGGCGGGGGTTTGTTCGGCGCTGCTGGATTACGTGATCGACCCGGATAAATGTGTCGGCTGCACCCTGTGTAAAAAGGTCTGTCCGGTAGACGCGATCACCGGCGAGCCGAAGAATGTCCACACCATCGACCCGTCAGTTTGCATAAAATGCGGCGAATGCAAAAAGAAATGCCCTGTGAAGGCGATATATCTCGATTAGAGCGGATGCACTGCGGCCGTTTCGACGCGAGAACTCGCGGGTCAGCCCCGACTTTTGTTGTAGAACAAGTTGCGCGGATTTTGCGACCCTGTTTGTTTGACGCTCATTTGTGATTATGGTACTATCATAAACTGAGGATGGGACACCACATGGACAAACCGCTGGTCGCAATAGTCGGCCGCCCCAATGTAGGCAAATCCACGCTTTTCAACCGAGTGGTTGGGCGCAGAATAGCCATTGTTGAAGATACCCCCGGCATCACCCGGGATCGACTTTACGCCGAAGCCGAATGGAACGGGCGAGAGTTCGTGATGATCGACACCGGCGGGTTGCTGTTCAACGAACAGGACCCGTTGAAGACCGAGGTGACGCTGCAGGCGCAGGTCGCCCTTGAAGAGGCGGATGTGGTCATATTTATGACTGATGCGGTCTCGGGCGTCACTCCGATGGACGAAGAAATTGCAGATAAACTGCGCGGAGCCTGCAAGCCCGTGATTCTGGTCGTAAACAAGGCGGACAACGCCGCGAGGGATCAGGATGCCCTGGAGTTTCACGCGCTTGGGCTTGGTGAGGTGTATCCGGTCTCATCGTTGAACGGCAGAAGCGTGGCGGATGTGCTGGATGTGGTTGTTGAATCTTTTTCAACAGCCGAGTTGGAGCCGGGCTACCCGGAAGATGCCGTTAAAATCTCGATAATCGGCAGGCCCAACGTCGGCAAGTCATCACTGCTAAACTCAATTTTAGGCCGCAAACGCGCGATTGTCTCGGATATCCCCGGCACCACCCGCGACGCGATAGATACCGTGTTGCAGCGTGGAGACGACACGATTGTCCTGATCGACACTGCGGGTATTCGCAGGTCCGGCAAGGTGCAGGGGTCGGTTGAATATTACACAGTTCTTCGAGCGCTTAGGGCGATGGAGCGGGCTGATGTAGCGTTTGTTGTGATAGACGCATTCGACGGCTTGCGCGATGGGGATAAACGAGTGGCCGGATTTGCCCAGGAAGCTGGCCGGGCGTGTATTATAGTGGTAAACAAATGGGATTTGTGCGAAGAAAAAGTTATGAGAGAGTTCTCCGAACAGGTTCGCAAGCAGGTTCCTTTCCTCGATTTTGCTCCGATTGTGTTTGTTTCAGCGCTCACTGGAATGGGTGTGGCGGCGTTGTTGGACACGGCGATGGATGTGGCCGCCAGCCATACGATGCGGATCCCGACCAGCGAACTCAACCGCATTCTTCAAGAGGCGATCGATGCGAGACCGTTCTCCCGCAAAGGCCGCGAGCTGAAAATCCGATATGCAACTATGGCCGATATAAAACCTCCCACCATTGTGGTGTTTGTTAACGACACCAGCCTCGCTCATTTTTCCTACGTGCGGTATCTGGAAAACCAGATAAGAAAAGAATATTCCTATGAAGGGACTCCCCTGCGCTTGATCTTCAAACAGGCAAGAAAAGAGAGGAAATAAAATGCAATATTTGCTTCTTTTGTTCTGCTATTTGCTTGGCGCGATTCCTTTTGGATTGATTGTAGGCAAGATCGCAAAGGGGATAGACATCCGTGAATTCGGCAGCGGGAATATCGGATTTACTAATGTCCTTCGCACGCTGGGGCCGGGGCCGGGCTTTGTGGTAATGTTTCTGGATGTCGCAAAAGGGTTCGTGGCTGTGGCGGTGTGTCGTATGCTGGGTATGAACGATTATATGATCGTGACGGGCGGCATATTGAGCATACTTGGCCATAGTTTTTCCGTGTTTCTCAGGTTTGCGGGGGGCAGGTCGGTGGCGACAAGCCTTGGAGTTATGATCGGGCTGACCCCTGTTATAGCCGCCGTGGCGTTTGGAATCTGGCTTGTTCTAGTCGCTTTGACCAGAATTGTGTCGGTCGCGTCGATGGTCGCAGCGGCATCGGTGCCTGTAATGATGTTTTTCTGGAGCAGCCAACATGCGCCACTACCATATAAAATCATTGCGATTGTCGCTGCTGCGCTAATAATTGTCAAACACCGACCGAATATTATTCGCTTGCTGAATGGAACCGAATCGAGACTCGGCCAGAGGGTGAAACTGGAGCATTCTGAAGGGAATACTGAAAATGAGTGAAACAAGCCCACACGTCAAGCTGGCCACCGCCGCAATCGAGGAATACGTGCGACACGGCAGAGTAATAGACGTGCCGCCGGAGATCCCTGATGAGTTGAAATCGACCTGCGCGGGCGTGTTTGTGTGCCTGAAAATACAGGGTGGGCTTAGAGGCTGCATCGGCACTATAGAACCCGTGCGCCACAGCGTGGCTCAAGAAATCATAGAAAATGCTATCAGCGCCTCAGTTCGGGACCCGCGATTTTTGCCTGTGGATGTCGATGAACTGCCAGCCCTTGAGGTGTCCGTCGATGTGCTTATGCCGCCGGAACGTGTCGACGATATAGACGATCTGGATGCAAAACGATATGGGGTTATCGTGGAAAGCGGCCAAAGGAGAGGCTTGTTATTGCCGGATTTGGATGGCGTAGATACCCCGCAGCAGCAAGTCGAAATCGCCCGGCAAAAGGCAGCAATCGGCCGCTCCGAACCCGTTACATTGTATAGGTTCAAGGTCCAGCGATACGAGTAGCAGTCCCCGAACAGATAGTAGTAACCCTCATCTTCGACAAGCACAAATAATTTGATGTCATTGGCGTTTGTAGCTGCCGAACTGCGTCATAAATTATGTGTTCATATGTTCTAATGACCGGATTTTCAGAAAATTATCCCCGAAATGAGGATTGTAGAAATAAAACAGCAAGCATATAGCCGGAATACCCACAATCGCGCCTGCCCGCATTGGTGGTTTGGCGGGTGGGATTGGCTGGTCAATTCTACTCTTAAATTGGCGGGTTCGACCAATATTCGCACCCGTCCCGGAGAGATCGCTTTCGATCCGCATGTCCACACTTTGTATTCGCACTGCAGCATCTCGACCCCTGCCAAACTGATCAAAAAAGCCGTGCGTGTCGGCCTGGGGGCAATTGCTGTGATGGATCATGGCACCATCGAAGGCGCTCTCGATACTATGCGCTGTGCCGAATATCTTAAGTCGCGCGGGGAGATCCCGGAAGATTTTCTTGTTGTGCCGGGGGTCGAGGTCAATACAACTCATGGTCATGTCGGCGCATTATTCGTCCAACAAGACCTTGCGGCCAGACCGACGCCGGCTGAGTTGATTGATGAAATTCACGAACTGGGCGGATTGGCTGTGGTTGTTCATCCATATCACTCGACAGGAATAGGCGACGTGCTGTTTGAACTCGATTTGGATGCAGTCGAAGTCGAATGCGGCTCGGTTTTTTCGAGCGACATAGCATTGTCGAATCGAGGCCTATTGGCTGATGAGAATCTATCGAATGTCGCTAAACTCGGCAGCAGCGATGCGCATTATGTTGCCGCTGTCGGTAGTTGCTATACCATCGTGCGCGGAATAGGCGAACCGACACTGGAATCACTTAAGCAAGCGATGATCGCGGGAAATTGTGAGCCTGTCTCGTCTCTGTCCTATCGCAATGTCGCCAATTTTCTTGGCAAGATAGGAAAGTTGCGCTGAACAAATAAATTTCTGAGTTAATCCCGAGAGCCTTGTGGCACAATATCAGTGGACAGGTCAATGAGGAGATCGACAAAGGCAAACCCGTCGAAAGGGCGGGGACGCAAAACCACGGGCCTAAGGCTTTTATGCTATGGTCGCCTGGTCGCCGAAACTCTCGGCATCGCACCCGCGATTCCAGTGTCGTTGGCAAGTCGAACGAGCACAGGCGAACTCCTCTAAGTCCGTGGCGCCGGAGTGGCTGACTCCGGCGCCGCACCTTTTTATAGCCCTCTTTGTGCTTTCTTCTCAATATTTGATGTTCTCCGACAAACATTCAACTCTAAGCCTGAAGGTTTGGTGGGTCGCTTTGGCGTAGTAGTCCAATAACGCGACTATGGGCCGATACGGCTCAACAATGGAGTTGATAACCGATGGAACATAAAGGCAAAGTGCTGTCGGGGTTGGATGTACTACTCGCCGAGCAGTTGGATTTGCTGGAGGGCCTGGGGGTCGGTATTGTAACTAACCACGCCGCAGTCACCCGCGATCTGGATCACATCACCGATGCGCTGCACGCCGCTGGGGTGAACATCGTGGCGCTTTTTGGGCCGGAACACGGAGTGCGAGGGGATGCGGCCGAGGGCGCGGCTGTGGAGGATTCGGTAGATCCGCGACTTGGGGTGCCGGTCTACAGTCTCTATGGCTCCACTTCGATGCCTACGCAGGAGATGCTGCAGGGCATAGATGTGATGCTCATCGATATTCAAGATGTCGGCGCGAGGTTCTACACATTTCCGTACACGATGGCTGCGGCGATGGAGGCTTGCGGCAAATTTGGCGTGAAAGTGTGGGTTTTGGATAGGCCAAACCCCATTTCCGGATTGGGTTTCGAGGGGCCGCTGCTCGACCTTGAATACAAATCGGGGGTGGGCAAATATCCTATCCCCGTCCGACACGGATTCACATCAGGTGAGCTTGCGACACTGTATAACACCTTCTTCGGCGTGGAATGCGACCTGCATGTGGTGCGTATGAAAAACTGGAGCAGGGATATGTGGTTTGATGACACGGGCCTGCCGTGGGTTCTGCCTTCGCCAAATATGCCCACACTCGACACTGCCACTGTATACACCGGCACGTGTTTCTTCGAAGGGACCAACGTTTCGGAGGGCAGGGGGCTGTCTCGTCCGTTTGAGATTTTTGGCGCGCCGTGGATCGATGCTCAAGGCCTGCGAAAAGAGATGATGAGCTACAATTTGCCGGGTGTGGCCTATCGGGAAGCCTATTTCTCACCGTTCGATTGGAAGTTTCGCAAAGAGGCGTGCAGTGGACTGCAGGTCTATGTCACCGACCGTGACGCGTTCAAACCCGTGATCACCGGGATTACCGCCGTGTCTGTCATTAAGCGTCTGTGGCCGGATGACTTTATGTTCAGGCCGCCTTCGAGCGCCGGAAGGAGCTTCTTCGATTTGCTTGCCGGAAGTTCGGCCGTTCGAGAGATGATACAGGCCGATGTTGACCCGATGGAGATCGAGAAAACCTGGCAAAACGATCCCGTCGAATTCCAGGAGCGGACGAAGTCGGTTTTGCTGTATTGACAGGAACCTGATGGGTTAGCTTGTCGTATAGTTAGTGGCTGGATTGCGCGAGGTCATTCGCTTGACAGCCTGCAGCGCCTCAATTATACTCTGTGCGAGGCGGGCTGCAGGCTGCTTGCTTTATGACAGTATTTGCTCGTGTAGACAGTCTATCTTGCAGTTGGGGGTATAAATGTGGCTGAAGCCATTGTAGTGGAAGATCTCTGTAAAGAATACAGAGGCCGCACAGGTGATCGCGTTATGGCGGTCAATAAAGTCAGCTTTTCGGTCCACGAAGGAGAAATATTCGGCTTCATTGGGCCCAACGGAGCAGGGAAGACGACCACGATCAAAACTCTGCTCGGACTATTGTTTCCGACCTCTGGAAAAGCGATGGTCATGGGCAAACCCGCAGGGGACATCGAGGCCAAAGAACGCATCAGCTACCTGCCGGAAAGCCCATATTTCTACGAGCACATGACCGGCGCTGAGGTGCTGGATTTTTATTGCAGGCTGTTCAAGATGGGTGGCGCCGCGCGTCGAAAGAAGGTTCCGGAGCTTTTGGACCGCGTCGGGCTTGGCAAGGACGGCAGCCGCGCTTTGAGGCAATACTCCAAGGGAATGCTTCAGCGGGTCGGGATCGCGCAGTCCCTCATCAACGATCCGGATCTCCTGTTCTTCGACGAGCCGACCTCGGGCCTCGATCCTATCGCGCATAAAGACATTCAGGACCTGATTTTGAGCCTAAGAAAGCAGGGCAAGACCGTGTTTTTAAGCTCGCACCAGTTATCCGATGTAGAAAACGTGTGTAACCGCGTGGCGATCATCAATCGCGGCGAGCTTGTCAAGATGGGGACTATGGATGAGCTGCTGCATGCGGGCCGCACGGTGATCACACTTGCACATTTGAGCGCTGATCTCCTAGGGAAAGTCCAACCTCTTGCCGAGCACGTTGCTGAAGATGGCGAATTGACCAAAATCTACACGGAGACGGAGGAAAACGTGCATAAAATCCTCGATATGACGCGGGGCAGCGCCAATCTCGTTTCCGTCGTCCCGCAGAGGCAGACTCTGGAGGACCTGTTTGTCGAGATAGTAAGGGAGGGACGACATTGATTATATGGGCAATAGCCAGGACTACGGTCGGAGACGCTCTGCGTAAGAAGATTCTTCAGGTCTTTCTCGTGGTGGCTATCGGCTTGATAGTCCTGTCGCTTTCGTTTTCTCAGACCCTGTCGTTTTCCAGCCAGCGAGGCGCATCCTCCGACTTTATGTTGCTGAAAAGCTTCGGCTTGGGGATGATGGCGTTGGCGGGGATATTTATCAGCTTGATACTTGGGGTGACTCTTATCCCGCAGGAGTTTGAGCGCAGGACCATCTACACGATACTTGCCAAACCGGTTAAAAGATATGAGTTCATCACGGGGAAGTTTTTGGGCGCATTGATGACGCTGGGGATCGCAACCGGGCTGATGGGCGCCACATTCATCATCACCATCGTGCTCAAGGCCATAGGAGCGCAACAGGCGGCCGCATCCCCGACTCTCGGCCACGTGCTTGGCGCGAGCGCCGAGAAGATTGCGCTTTTTGACTGGAACATGGTCTGGGCGGTGATATTGGTATATTTGCAGTTTATGGTGCTCAGTTCCATAGTGCTTCTCTTCTCGCTCATATTTACACAGACTGTCAACTTCTTTATGGGAGCGGCGGTTTATGCGGTCGGCTTTATGTCGACGGTGGTTATCTCCCTCGGCGGGGCGGAGGGCGCAAGCAGCGCTTTGCGATTCTTCTACAAGACTGTTTCGTATCTGCTGCCGAGGTTCGATCAGTTTAACATACCCAACCAATTGCTCCACCCGGAGACCCAGGTTACCAATATGGGAGCGTATACGGGTATGATGGCGTTGTATGGCCTGCTATACACTCTGTTGGCGCTGGTCGTAGCGATCCTCATTTTCGAGCGGAAGGAAGTGTAACCAAATGACCATCGACAAGCGCAAGTTGCTGGTCGCGGTCGTTGTCGTGGTTATCGCCGCGATTGTGGCAATCCAGTTGAATCTGGAGCCTAAATACGAGAAGATCGTACATGCCGGCAAGCAGATTGGTGACAATAAAAGCGGTGATATGATGGCGGAGTTGCCCGGGCAATTCATCGTGGCTTCATTCACCGGGTTCAAGCAGGTGATAGCGGGGGCGCTGTGGGTTAGGGCGGACGAGTTTTTTCACAGGGGGCACTACCACGCCATCGTCCCGCTGGTGCGAATGGTGACGTGGCTTGATCCACACAACATCGATGTCTACACTACGGGCGCCTGGCACTTGGATTATAACTTTGTCGATTATGCCAACACACTATCCGACAAACGCTACATCCCTGCATCGATCGCATTTATGAAAGAAGGCATACGAAATAATCCCAATATTTGGGATTTGTATTTCGAGCTGGGCTGGACGCACTACGCCAGGAAACTGATGGACAACGAGATGGCTGCATATTACATCTCCGAAGCCTGTAAATATGATAGTGTCGATGTCAATACCGGAGCAAAACAGCGCAGACCGGAGTTCGTCGACCGAATGAAAGCTCATATGCTCGAAAAAGTCGGCAAATTGGACGAAGCAAATGAACAATGGTTTGCCGCTCACAAACGAGCCAGCAAGGCGCTGGAGGATTACAAGAAAAATCCTAAAGCAGCGGACTGGATCGATCAAAGCACTATCGACTTGTGCAATCGCAATCAATCTTTGCTGCTCCTCAGGAGAGGCTGGCGCTACGGGGATATGAAAAGCTATGAGCAGGGGCTTGAAATCGCAGAGCGGGTGAAGAGTCCGGCGGATTGGGTGCAAGCCACATCATCCGCCAGAAAAGACTTTGAGAGCCGCAAGGGCAAACACTGGGAAGGCGATGCTGCGAAGCCGGTGGATGCGAAATTTAATGCATCCTGGCTGCGAGCCGCCCCTCGCGTGCTTGTAATCAAAGGCACTGTAAATATAATTCAGGCTTCTGAATATAAGGGCCTGGCCTCCGAATCGTTTACACGCTGGTATGCGGAGAACGAAAGCGCCAAAGCGGACAGCAAGGTCAAATGGCGGGACGGCTCACGGGTCTACTGGAGGCTCCAGGATGCCGATTATGTGATGCCGGATGTCAACAAATTCGACTGGACGACCAACCTCGAAAATACGGTCGCCTGGGGAGATATTTACGTCGGAGGAGGGTCTTTCCTGACAAAGCTCGACATGAGCGACCCGAGGGACTTGGGGATGTATCCGCTGAAGGCGGAAAAATATAAACTCACGATATGGATGGAACCGACAGACCCGGGTATGCCCGATTTTGTGCAGGACAGAGTCGGCTGGCGAGGTGAGGCGCTCATGGACAAAGAATGTATTGATACAAAAACTCGTCCGGGATACCGGCTGCTTAAAAAGGAGTTTATTCTGTCCAGAAGTGATATAATATAACGTCGTGATGCTCCTCTTGCGCTCAAGCGATGATGTGTGTTGACCAAGAGGAGCAATTCTTTGCAGATGTGATCGTGCTAGACGGGGAACTAGCGGTGCCCTTAACCCGCAATCCGCTACAGCGGGGTTGAATCCCTGCCCGCGGTCTGGCTGTTTGAGTATGTACTGTGGTAAGTGGCGTTGATAGTCGGGCCCCGCGCAATGCCCGGCGCATAAACCCCGTCAGGTCCGGAAGGAAGCAGCGGTAAGTGCGTGCGCGCATGTGCCGCGTGGTGATCTGGCTGGAGTCGGCTGCCGCAGCAACACTCGGGCGACCTTATCAGAGGCAGGTGCACGATCACTATTTTTCGGCATTGATTATTTGGCTGATTCGCTTATGTCCTATGTCTCCCTCTATCGCAAATATCGTTCCCAGACTTTCGATGATGTAATCGGACAGGATCATGTCGTTCGGACGATCAAAAACGCCATCAAAAGCGGCCGCATTGCGCAGGGATACCTCTTCTGCGGATCTCGCGGAACCGGCAAAACCACCGTTGCGCGGCTCATCGCTAAGGCGTTGAATTGCACCCACGGCCCAACAACCGAGCCGTGCAACGAATGTGTGGAGTGTCGTTCGATTACCGAAGGAAGCGCGATAGACGTCGTCGAAATGGATGCGGCCTCCAACCGCGGCGTAAAGGATATGGAACTGCTGCGGGAGGGGGTGAAATATCCCCCGATGGCTCTGCGATACAAAGTTTATATAATTGACGAGGCCCATCAGCTCTCAAGCGACGCAAAGGACGCATTTCTAAAGACTCTCGAAGAGCCGCCTCCCCACGCTGTTTTCATTCTGGCTACCACCGAGTCTAACAAAATACCGATCACCATCAGGTCTCGCTGCCAGCAGTTCGATTTCAGGCGTGGGACTATAGAGGAGATTGGCGGGCGGCTGCAACATGTCGCATCTGCAGAGAACCTGCAAATCGATCCAGGCGCTTTGGAACTCGTCGCCCGCATCGCAAATGGATCCTATCGCGATTCCCTGAGCTTGCTCGAGCAGGTTATGGCGTATACGGGCGGCGCGGTGACAACTGCGGACGTCTACACGGTGTCGGGGATGGTGGACGAGGATGCGCTGCTGGAGATCGGGGATATGCTGACCCGAACCGATACCGCGGCGGCTTTTGCGATGTCTGAGAAGTTGATGCGCGAAGGACGCGATGTCCGAGAATTGCTCAAGTCGATTGCCAGCCATTTTCGAGATGTGCTGGAGTTGAAGGTTAAGGCCAGCAGCCTGCATGCCTCCGATGAACGCTGGACAGATCAGGCGGGGTCGTATTCAGAGGATCGTCTGGTTCGCCTCATAGATATTTTCTCGGCCGCTGAAAAGGAGCTTAAGTGGAACGAGCAGCACAGACTTGCACTTGAGATGGCTTTGCTAAAGGCGATGGCTCGCACACGCGAGGCTGTTGCGGCAAGCGCCTCTGTTGTGCCTGCTCGGCCCACACCGCCGCCTGCGACGCGTCCACCTCTCGATGATAAACCACAGCCGCCTGTTCAACCTCAAAAACCGGTTGAGCAGCCGCAGGCACAGGACGCTCAGCAGCCGACGGATTCGGAGCATGCACTGCAGGATTCACCGACAACCTTGCACGAAATCCAGCGCAGTTGGCAAAAGATAATGAAACATTTGGCTAAGCCGCTTGGCAAACCAAACGTTGCGGCGGTTGCAAGAGAAGGAAGCCCGGTCAGACTGGAAGATTCTGTTTTGACCATCGGCTACACGCACAAGTGGGATTTTCACATGCGCAGGCTGAATCCCGATCGTGCATTCGTCGAACAGGCGATATTGGAAGTGCTTGGCGCGAGATTAAAAGTGTCAACTATGTTGGTAGATGAGCCTGAGGCGCAGACCCCCCAGCCGGAACAAAAAGAGCCGGCGACGCAGCCTCTGCTGGATAGCCTGCTCATAGACACGTTCGACGGAACAATGGTTGAAGATAACGGAAAAGATCCCTGGGAGGAGTAGACAGATATGGCAAAAGGAAATCCCTTTGGAAATATGGGCAACATCCCCGGCTTGGGCAACTTGATGAAACAGGCCCAGAAGATGGCGGAGGATACCGAGCGCATACAGCAAGAACTGCATAACGAGCGCATCGAAGTGTCGTCCGGCGGTGGAATGGTGGGTGTTGTTGTGACCGGGGCGGGGGAACTGCTGGAGGTTAAAATCGACCCGCAGGTTGTCGATCCGGAAGACGTTGAAATGCTGCAAGACCTCGTAGTGAGCGCAGTTCGCGAAGGGTTGGAAAAGGCCACCGAACTGAAACAAAGCCGTCTGTCCGAACTAACCGGCGGCATGGGCATTCCCGGGCTGTTTTAGCAAAAGTTGCGATCCGCAAACGGGGCCGTGGCTTTAACCAAGCAGGCGGCCCCAAAGAGTTGGCAGCGCTTTCCTCGACGGATATGATGAGAACCAGACTACGGCGCTAGTTGGTGAACACAAGCGACAGCCGGAGAGACTTGTCCCAATCAGGCGACTTTGTCATTTGCGAGCCTAGGATGTTATTCAAAACATATGTTAATCTCAACCTCACCGCCGGTGTCAATTTGTAGGTCAGGTTGGATCGCGAGTCAATTAGATAATCCGCACTGCCCGGCTGCATCATATGAATATCGCTGTCGAAATTAATAGCCGACGACAGCGGAGTCTTGATGCGCAAGCTGCATACAGGCGCTAACCTTCGCTCGGTATCATCTCGCCGCTGGGCTATATGCGCCAAAGCTATTTCTAAATCGGTGCCGTTCATTATTTTCTTCCCGTAACCCGCAGATACCAGATGATAGCCGGAATTGTCGTAATAACTCGATGAATGAGGGCTGCGCGTCCTTAAATGTGCGGCTGCCGAAATAAACCGATACGAGTCTTTCCCGATACTGCGGTATTCACTGTCGAGGTTGAACGTCGATACCGTGGTCTCGTGTGTTCGCGACGAATAATAGGTCCGAGATTTGGTCTGGCCGTATCCTGTTTTGATCCACCACTGGCGTTCTTTCTGGGTGTTTATCAGGCTGATTCTGCCCTGCAATCGATCGGATGTTTCCGATGTGAAGCCGCTTAATTCAGCTTCGGTGTGCAGCGGTTTGGCCGGAGTCTTCGCGGCGGCGGTTGTTCCGGATTTGGATGACGAAGATGTTTTCGTGGCTGTGGACTTCGTCGTAGGTGTAGTTTTGTCGGTTGGTTCTTTCGCCTTCTTGGCGGGCGCTTCGCTGCTGACTTCGGCAGGCGCACTTTCGGCTTGTTGATCGGCAAAGCAAGGCCCCAAAAGACAGGCTGTGAGGAGGATTACGAGAAGCGATTTCAAAAGATTCACCAGTTACTATGCTGATAGCAAGGATTATGATCGACCGATCCGATCTATAGGGCTATAACCATCTTCTCCTTCGACGCAAGGACTCCCTTTGTCTGTCAGCACGGAATCCGACGCGAAAAGCAGACGTTTCCGAAGAAAGTAGCTCAACAGTTACAGACGTGAGAATTGCTGATTTGTTACTTGCTTATAAAATATAGATGGACAAACTCGGGCGGCGTTCAGTGTGCCGCCCGAGTTTATATTTGCGTCAATTAAAGAGGGCGCACCCATACATTGCGGAAACGCACATCGTTGCCGTGATACTGTAGTTGAATCGGGCCAGGCTCCTTCGGGTCTGCCGCATTATGATCCGGAGTGGGGTGGGGAATCTCCACATCGTCGTGGATTATCACGCCATTATGCAAAACAGTGACTCTCGCGTTAGCGACCTTATTTCCCGCCTCGTCAAATTTCGGCGCTCGGAAGATAGCGTCATAGCTCTGCCACGTCTCCGGAGGCCGGCACGCGTTTACCATCGGCGGGATCACAGAATAAAGCGCCCCGCAATCATCGTTCTTACTGTCAAGCCCATAAGAATCCAGAACCTGAATCTCATAAGTGAACCCCATAAAAAACACCCCGCTGTTTGACCTCGCCTGACCGAACGAATCCGCCATCAATGGCAGCCAGAACTCAATGTGCAGTTGGCAATCGCCATACACTTCCTTCGTGTGGATATCGGCTTTCTGGGTCACGGTGTAGCCATTTTCAATTTTCCAGCTTGCCGGCGAGCCATCGCCATGAACCCACTTCGACAGGTCAGTGCCGTCAAAAAGCACTGACGCATCAGCCGGAATCATCTCATTGCCGGTGAATAAAGGTTTTGTTGCCACAAAAACGCCTCCTGATTGTGTATGAATAGAGCAAAATTGCTCGATTTATTTTTTCTGCCCACTGAGGGGTTGGTCTCCAACTTGAGCGATCCATTCGCGGGTCCATTCGACCATCTCAAGCTCCAGATCGCATATCACGCTGCTAAGGAAAATCATACCTTCGATGCGGCCTTCTTTAAGCCATTTCAAGCCCAACTCACACTGCTTTTTCATTGTCTCGAGCGGTATCGGTTTTCCGGAGCCGAAGTCCCACATATAGCAGCCCAGCATTTTGCGCTTCTCCGGTCCCACCACTTTTTCCAAACGCTCGAAGTTCTTTTCCAGGTCCACCAACCCCGCTGCGTTCCAGGTCCAGAATGTCACCACATCGCAATTATCGACGTGTGCCCTGATCGGCAGTTCGAGATCGTGTGTATAGACCACCACCCACAAATCCAGTCCTTTGGCGGTTTTGTGCAATTGATCTCGGAAGCCCTTTATATCGGAAGGGCTGTATCGAGCGACCTCACCTTTGTCGTTTTTGGGATGAAAAAAATCATCCATTATTCCGCCGGTGATATTCGGAAACTTAGGGGCCAGGGATGTGACCTCGCCGAGGTCGGTGGCTTCATTGTTGCGCAGCGATGAGCTATCGCCAACAATCGACCACACGACCCTTTTGAGCGGCTTGAAAGCTATCGAGAGCTTATCAAACGGCGGCTCAGGCTTGCCGCCATAGACGACCATCAGCGCGTTTGGTACGTCCAGGTAAAACGCCGCCTCTGATGGGGTCATTCGCGATTCACCCTGCAGGCTATACTGGCCGTTGTTTGCCCCTGCATCGTGGCACCATATCCATAAATGGTCTCGGACTGTGTCCATAGTCTGTCCTCCGCTTGCTTTGACTTTAGCAGTTGCCGCCCCCGCACACGCGAGCGCGATCAATACGATGAGAGTTATTATGCGATATTTGCTGTCCATACAAATGAGTTAAGCGTACAGCGAGGAATTCCTGCCCTATTTATACATTGTCAGACATTGCCAAATTTTCGGTAAAACGACTCCGGCAGGTTCCGGGACCCATATATGGGCGTGTTGGGTGAGGATGCCTTCGGTGGGGTTGATTTCGACGATAGTGGCGCCATTCATAGCCGCCCGCTCCACGAATCCATAACCGCCGGATACTTCGCCGGATGTCCCGACAACAAGCATCAGGTCGCAGGTCGATGAACTCCACACAGCGGCATGCATCGCATCGTCCGGCACGAATTCTCCGAACCACACTATATCCGGCCGGCACAATACTTCGCACTTTGGACATATCGGCAGGGTTTCGGTGGTAAATTCAGCAGGGAAATCGAAGTCTCGTGTGTCGTAGGTCTCACAACACTGCAAGCATCGCATCCCCCAACAGTCCCCATGAATCTTCACCAATTTCCGAGAGCCTGCTCGTTCGTGGAGGTCGTCAACATTCTGTGTGACCAGGAGAAAATGCGGGTATTGCCTTTCCATTTGAGCAATGACACTATGTCCGCCGTTCGGCTGCGCTTCACCTATCTGCCGCTGCCTCATGCGATACATATTCCAGACCTGCACGGGTTCGCTCAGAAAACCTTCGAGTGTCGCGAAAGTCATTGGGTCGTAGTGTTTCCATTCGCCGTCGATCTCGCGAAAAGTGGGGAGTCCGGATTCTTTGCTGGCGCCTGCGCCCGTGAAAACACAGACCCTTTCTGCGCCGGAAAAAGCCTCTACTACTGCGTCGATTCTATATTCCATCAATTTCAATTATATCCTCACATCCCCGATCTTCTCAATAGACGGCAAGATATTTTTCATGATAATATTCCACTTCGTATGGTCAGTTTTGATGTTTTCGACGTCTGTAGCGATGTAAAAATGCTTGCGCCGGGTTTGATAATGATGGTATAATGCTTTGTCCGCAAACATGCGGGCCTAATCGAGTAAGACCATCAGCGCTGTTTGCTGATTCTACTCTCTCCGTTCCGACTAGAGCGGAACCATTTTAGACCGAGGGGAGGTGAATACCACGAAACGTCTGT
>JAAYKG010000029.1 GCA_012522555.1 Armatimonadota bacterium | reverse complement strand
GTGTTATCGACACAGGCAGTTTGCTGTCCCGTTTCGACGAGGCGGATGCCAAAATCATTAAAGGCAGAGCCGCCATAGAGAAAGCTCGCGTCTTGGCGGATTCTCGCGTTGCCGAGTTGACCAGGCAGGTCGCCAGACAGAAGCAAGAAAACAAATGAGCTTTAAGCGAGTCATGATACGGGCTACTCGTTGATCGCCACCTTCACCTTGGAAGGGCGCAGGACCCGGCCGTTCAGCGTGTAGCCTTTTTCAAGCTCTTCTGTGATAGTGTTGTGCTCACATTCATCGGATTCTTCGCAAAACATAGCTTCGTGTAAGTTCGGGTCAAATTCCTGGCCCACGGCTTCGATCGGCTGTAGTCCCTCCCTGGCCAGCACTTCTCTAATACTTTTCAAAGTGAGGGTGACGCCCTCCATCAGTGACTCATAGCTGTGCTCGGCTTCCGCGGCAAGAACGGCGCGATCGAGGTTATCTATCAGCCCCAACACCTTGCCTATTATATCTTCGCGAATCAGATGTTTCTGCTGGGCGAGGTCATCTCGCTGTCGTTTTCGGTAGTTGTCAAAATCGGCCATCACGCGAAGATAGCTGTTTTGCATCTCTTCGATGTTGCACTTTAAGTTTTCGATTTCTTGTTGGAGGTCGTCTATATCCGCCTCCGGTGCGCTTTGTTCCACTTCTTCCTCCACAGGGGCTTCAAATTCGATCGGTGCTTTGACTTTATCCTTTTTGTTCATCTTGTTCCTCAGTTCACTTATCCTATACTGCGCTTGGTCGGTTCTCGTCGTCACGCTTTCTGATTATTGTATTGATCCGCAATATCGCTTCGGCGATCTCCGAGGCAGTCGAAAGCGCGTGGAGCTTGACGTCGGTCGGGTCGAGCACCCCACGCTCCATCATATCTGTGATTTCACCTGTGTCGCAGTCGATCCCGAGGGTATACGATCCTTGGGACTGCTGCTCGACGATCAAATCTTCTACCTTCTCCAACGGATTAAACCCGGCATTCGCGGTGATATGGCTGAGCGGCTTTTTAAGTGCAGCCGTCACGGCATCGACTCCATATGCGCTCATTCCGCGTGATGAGTCCCGCATCGACTGAACATGCCTGAACGCAGCGATCTCTATTGCGCCGCCTCCCGGCACCACGCCGGATCTGATTGCCGCCTGCACCGCCCCGGCCGCGTCCCGAGCAATTCTCTCCCGTTCTTCCTTGACTTCCCTGGTCGATGCGCCGATTATCACCGTTGCAATGCAGGCTTCCGCGCTTCCAACAACCCTTATATTGTCGAGCATCTCATCCTCGTATACCCGATCACATTTACCCAGAAAACCTCTCAACTCCCCCGCATCCTTGTGCAAGCCCATTCTCTTAACCGCCCGTGCGCCGGTGAGCGCCGCCAGTAAAGACATATCACGCGACGATACTCTTCTAACCGCCAATATACCTGCATCAACGAACAATTCTTCGGCGATCGGGTCGATATTCTTGCCAACCGCAACAAACTTTATCCCCAAGCCGATGATCTTCTCGATGGTCTCTCTAAATTGCTCTTGTAGTGCAATATGCCTGGCAAAACCGGATTCGGTCGCCAACGCTTCATCCTCGATTTGTGCAGGCTCCAGCGCATCATCGACAATCAACACTACAGGATCGCTCAACTCACACGGCATATGCTTGTTCGTGCGCTGCTTGTCGAGAATTATACCCGTGAACACCTCGCTGTTGGCGCATTCTTTGGCATGTATAATATCAGCAAGCCTGTATCCGCGCCGGCAGAGCTTATCTCCGATCGCTCGTGCTGCTTTCACCACCAGATCTGCGATCTCGGCGTTTCCGCGAGCCGCAATGAGCGCTACTCTCGTTATTGTGTCATTGTCCACACTCACCGCGGATGATTTCGACTTCACGAACGACAAAGCCTCAGCCACCCCCAGCTTGATGCCCTCTATGACTTTCATCACAGGGACGCCTCGCTTAATGTGCTCGATGCCCTCGGATATCAGCGCGCCCGCCAGAATGGTGGTAGTGGTCGTCCCGTCCCCGATCTCTTCCTCTTGAGCTTGTGCTGCTCTGATCAACATTTTAGCTGCGGGGTGGGCGGTGTCGATTTTATCCAGGATCGTCGCCCCATCATTGGTTACGGTTACATCGCCATACTTGTCGACCAGCATGCAATCCAGCCCCTTAGGCCCGATTGTCCCCTCCACCGCAGTCGACAGGGAACTGATAGCCGATGAATTGGTCATAAGCGCCGACATTCTCTCGTCGACTTCGGTTGTTTTGGAAACCTGTTTGATGCCGTTGCTCATAATAATCGCCTCTGCTTGCTCGCCGTTCATATTATGGCACAGGGTGCGCTCGATTTTCAACTTTACCGGCTGCGAGGTTAAAGTGCGGGCCAGGCATGGAGTCCCCTCTCCCGGGGGAGAGGGTTAGAGTGAGGGAGAGTAAGAATTCCCTCTCCTGGGGGAGAGGGTCAGGGTGAGGGCGAAATCTCCCTTCCCGCACAATTTTTCAGTTTTCCACACCCCGCCCGACTTGCCTGGCTCACCCCCTCACCCCCTCTCTCTCCCTCAAGGGAGAGGGAGTAACTGGGGCCCTCGTCATAGGGGCAGGACAATTAGGGTGAGGGCTTGTAATCCCTCGCTTGGG
>JAAYKG010000211.1 GCA_012522555.1 Armatimonadota bacterium | reverse complement strand
GCTCCTCTTGCCTTTATATTTTCAACAATATAGCTCATCCGAAGTGTCCAACCCGTATCGACGATATCCTCGACTATAATCACATGCCGATCACCCACCCCAGACTCGAGGTCTTTAAGCAGCCGCACAACACCAGACGACCGAGTATCCGAGCCGTAGCTCGATATGGCGACAAAATCATAATCCACCGGCAAATCTATCGCCCGGATCAGATCAGCCAGAAATATAGCAGAGCCTTTTAAAATGCCGACCAGCAGCAGAGATTCTCCCGAGTAATCCGATGAAATCTGGCGGCCCAACTCACAAATACGACGCCGTATCTCTTCCTCGCTGATTAAAACTTTTAACTCTGGGCTGGATTGCAATTTTATTCCCATTCGATTGTGGCCGGCGGCTTGGGGGTGATATCGTATACCACCCGATTAACGCCCGGCACTTCGCTGATGATCTTATCACTGATCTTTTCTAAAACTTCGTAGGGCAATCTCGCCCACTCGGCCGTCATCGCGTCTTTGCTCGTCACGACTCTCAACACGATGGTATCGGCATAGGTACGCTGCTCGCCCATCACTCCGACGCTGCGAATGGGAGCAAGAATGGCCAGCGCCTGCCAAACATCCCTGTATAGCCCGGCAGCTTTAATCTCGTCCACCACGATAGAATCCGCAAGGCGCAGAGTATCGAGACGAGACTTCGTAACCTCCCCCAGCACACGTATCGCCAGCCCTGGCCCTGGGAACGGTTGTCTCCACACCATATCTTCAGGCAGCCCCAAACAGGAAGCCACTTCCCGCACCTCGTCTTTGAACAACTGCCGAATCGGTTCGATAATGTCCAGATCCATATCTTCAGGCAGCCCGCCGACATTGTGATGCGATTTGATTACTGCCGCGCTCTTTGTACCACTCTCGATGACGTCCGGATATACGGTTCCTTGGGCGAGATACTTTGCCCCCTCTATCTTTGATGCATGCTCTTCGAATACGCGGATAAACTCCTCGCCGATGATTTTTCTCTTGCGCTCCGGGTCAGTTACGCCAGCCAGCTTTCTCAAAAATCTCTCTTCAGCGTCAACATAGACGAGTCTAATCTTAAAATGATCCTCGAAAGTCCGCCGCACCTGCTCGGCTTCATTCAGTCGCAGCAGGCCGTGGTTCACAAATATACACGTGAGCTGATCGCCGATCGCCTGATGCACGAGTGCGGCAACGCAACTGGAGTCTATCCCCCCGCTGACTCCGCAGATCACCTTGTGTGAGCCGACTTGATCTCGAATCGCATCGGTGGCTGTCTCAATAAAAGTCGCCATATCCCACGACCCGCTCAGATTTGCTTGACCAAACAAAAAGTTGCGCAAAATATCCATTCCGCTGGGAGTGTCGACAGACTCAGGATTAAACTGCACGGCATACAGTTTGCGATCGGGATCGGACATTGCTGCGACCGGAAGTTGCGCAGTCCGTGCGGTGAGCTTGAATCCCGGCGGCGTTTTTTCCACAACATCGCCATAGCTGATCCAGCAAGACTGCTCAGGATCCAAACCCGCAAATATATCCGATGAATCAATTATCCGCAAGTCGGTTTGCGTATAGGTCTGGCTCTTGCCTGCGGTGAGCTTGCCCCCCAATTCGGCTGCCATAAGTTGAGCGCCATAGCATATTCCCAAACACGGAATGCCGCTTTTGAATATTCCGACATCGCATTTGGGCGCATCTGGGTTGAAGAAGCTAACTGGCCCGCCGGACAATATTAGCGCATTGGGACCCCGCGCCATTATCTCTTCCAACGGTGTGTCAAACGAAGCGATCTCGCAATAGACGTGGCATTCACGCACACGTCTGGCAACAAGTTGAGTGTACTGACCGCCGAAATCAAGGATAAGTACGAATTCTGCGGCGCTGGTGGGTTGATTCTGAATCACAGGAGCCTCCACGGAGATGCGGCTAAACGATTATTATAATATCAGCGCACATCCGTGAAGTCAATCTTTTACACTGGAATAATGACTGCTTTCTCGAAATATTAAGCAGCCGGCCGTTGTTCGATTTTGTTGGTGAGTCTGATGGCTCGTGTGCTGCCGGATAATCCGACGACGCCCATGAAAGCAGGAACATCTTCGACGATTAGTTCTACCGCCGAATTGGCCTTAACCGGCAAGGCAATAACATCCCCTACGGCCAGATCCACGACATCCTGCACCGGCAGTTCTGCTCGCCCGAGGATCGCTTTACATTCCAACGGCACTTCATTAAAGACACGACGCAGGGCAGTAGTCGCTGCCGCATCGTGCCGGCGGCCCGGTATATTGAGGGTTCGTCCGAGAGTCAGTGCGGGTAAAACCGCTTCCACGGCGGCGGTGGGTACGCAAACACTCATCATGCTTATGCATTCGCCGATTGCTATCTCATATCCGCAGATCAAGACCCCTTCACCCTGTAAAAGAACCTGGCGTGCACTGGGATCGGTGCTCACCGATACTATCTCCGGACGAAACGCCACACAAGTAGACCACGCTTCTGCGTACTTCTTTATGGCCAGGTCGATTATCGGCAGCATAATCTTCTTGTCTATATCGGTTATTTCCGATACCGTCGTGGATGGAGCAGCGCCGCCCGCCAACAAATCGACGCAAGCAGAGACCAGCGCAGGATTGAACTCAAAGATCGCCGTAGAAGCGAGCGGATCCAGTTTGGCTTCCACAAACAACGCACCATCAGCAATGGATGCGCAATATTCGCGATATGTGAGCTGGTCAACCGGCAGCCTTGTTGCTTGCACAGATGCACGTAGTTTTATCGCCGCGGACACGGAGAAGCCGGCTCCGTATTTAGTATGGATAATGTTGAGGGATTTCAAGTGCTCTTTTGAGAACTTATCCGGGCGAGCGAAGTCGTAGAGACGGATCTCTTTTTCGTGGCGCGACGGACTTCCCCCAATAGGGGTTGCCGCGCGGTATACGGAAAGCAGCGCGTCTACTTCAGACTGGCTTAGCACATCACCCATAGATCTATTCTACCTCATTCACTTTCGCTCAATGTAATTGTCGGCGGAAGAAGCGAATTACTGAATACAAACAAGGAAAAGAATCGTTCGGTGAAGAATACGCAAGCGAGATGCGTTTATTTGCAGCCACAATTATTTTGCTGATTTGCGTGAGCACGTCATACGCCAGCCTGGACTATTCCAAAATCGATCCCGGCGTTGAGATTCGCGGTATCTGGATTGATGCGGGGGCAATCCCCAAAACCGTCCCGAAGATACGCGAGATGGTGCATAAATATGCGCATGCAAACTTCAATCTTCTCATACCTGAGACTATCTGCCGCGGGTACGCCATCTACCCCAGCACTGTCATAGCCCGAGACCCCAGATTTGCAGGAGCAGCCGACCCGCTGCCGATTATTATAAGTGAGGCGCATAAGCTGGGCATTGAAGTCCACCCTTGGGTGTGGGTGTTTCGAGCGGGCTATACAAAGGATAAAGGTGCGATTCTGGCTGCGCACCCGGCATGGGCTGAACTGGATCGAGACGGGGAGGCGCTGTCACCGAACGGTGGGTATTGGATAAGCCCGGCTAATATGCAGGCCCGCGATTTCCTGGCGGAGCTTTTCGCGGAGTTGATATGTAAATATGATGTGGATGGCCTGCATCTGGATTATATTCGATATGAGACAGAGGATAAAAAACCGTTCGGCTATAGCCCAGACAGCATATCGCTGTTCAAAAAGCAATACGGCATCGATCCGATAGATATAGAGCCAGGCAGCCCTGACCAATACTATTGGAACAAGTTCAGAGAACGCTTGGTAAATACATTTATGCAGAGAATATATCTTCAGACGAAATCTCTGCGACCTGACGTTTTAGTATCCGCCGCAGTTGGTTCATATCCGCCGGATGCACGTTTGCATCTGCTGCAAAATTGGTCGAACTGGGCGGCAAACGGTTGGCTCAATTATATCGCTCCAATGTCTTATTCGTCCGACGACGGCCATTTCGGCAGGCTGATAATGCGTCAAAAAGAGGCTCTGGCTGGCGATGCCCTGCTGGCTGAGGGGATTGGTATGTATGTGCATAAAGAGACTTCACAAACAACAGCCCAGATCGCAAAGTCTCGTGAGATGGGGGCGCAGGGCCAGATTATGTTCGCAGCTTCCTATGCGGATTCTGGGCGGCTGAACGCTCTTCGCTGTGGGGCCTACTCGACGCCTGCGTCCCTGCCATTCAGAGACCCCCAATCTGCAATCGACAAGCTGAAGAAATATGCCGATTACGCACGCGTCAAAGGAGATGCCGAACTGGCAGATTTCTATTTTGCGGAGACCGCGACAATCTACAATTATGTTCAGTCGCTGCATCCCAAACCCTATGTTGTGCCCACCCCGCCCCCTTTGAAGCAAAAATAACTGCATTACATCCTCCACGTAATATTCAGGTATTCCTGCCAGCGCGTAGGCGGGTTGATGAGTGGCATGAATACCATGGAATCAGCCTATATCACAATCGGACGGGAGGATGTTAGTCGTGAAGACTACCGCAATTGGGGCACGGATTGCCCTGGTTTTCTTATGTTGCTTATTTGCAG
>JAAYKG010000210.1 GCA_012522555.1 Armatimonadota bacterium | reverse complement strand
TGTGTGCCCGATCAATAAGTTGACCTTTTTGGTCGGTCAATAGTTCATTCCTTGCTATTCGCTCTTCTGTCAGAAGATATTGTGTAACCGATGAAACCCGCTGCACTATATCCTCCTCGTCCAGCCCCAAAGTCGCCTCATTGGAGACTTGAAAAAAATCTCCTACGCTTCGGCTGCCCTCGCCGTAAAGTCCCCTGATCGAGACTCCAAGATCATAAGCAGCTTTCAACTGCCGCATCACCCGATTCTTGGCGGCCAGCCCAGCCAAATGCATCATAGCGCTCACTCTAAGGCCCGTGCCGACGTTCGATACACTCGCTGTCAAATACCCATATTTTGCGGAGAAGCCATATTTCAGTTTTTCCGATAAAACATCATCCACCCAATCCGCCAACTCCCATGCCTGTTTTGTCACCAACCCAGACATAAGCACCTGAATTCTCAGGTGATCTTCCTCATTAACCATTATGGAAAGTACGCCGCCCGGCTCCAGCAACACCGCGCTGCCAGGCCGCTCATTCGCCTGCTCATGGCTAATCAGATGCGCATTGAGCAAATATTGCTTTTTATCTTCATCCAGCGTGTCTATGCTGATAGTCTTGAGGCCGGGAAAGCGGGCGGTGAGGCCCGTCGAGGCCTCCCTGACTTCGTTCACCACCATGTTAGAATCTTCCCCCCAACATCGGGAAGGAAACGGATACGCAGCCAGACTCCGAGCGAGCCTGGCACGGGTGGAGATCACTACATCGGAATGGGGGCCTTCGCCCAGAACCCATTCGGGGTCATTTCGGAAAGTCATCTACCCGGCGCCTTGCCGCTGTGCCGAGTCCTCTTCTGCACATGCTCGATTGCACTTCCGATCTCAACATCGAAACGAACGTAGCACGCGCAGCATCCCGGACGACCATCCGCGATAATTTCCGCGATTGTCGTGCCGCAGGATGCGCAACTGTAAGCCGGTGTCGGTTTTTTTCCAGCCTGTTCGACGTGATGTAATACGCTCATAAGGCCGAAAGCGGTTCCCGTATACAGGCGTGCTCGCTCTTTGGCACACTCAGAACACACAAATGTTCGGTAATAATCGTCCAGCCGACGGCGAATAATGACTCTATTCGCCTGCCGGCTAAAACATATCTCACATCTGTGATTATCGGTCATTTTGCAAGCAAATCTCGTTACTGCTTGGCTACATAGGAGTGAAAAGCTTCGATCAGTCTTTTTGTGATCTCCCCGGGCTTGCCGTCACCTATCGGCCTGGCATCCAGCTCAACCATGGGTATAACCTCAGCAGCGGTTCCGGTCAGGAACGACTCATCGGCCGTATACAGATCAAAGCGCGTGAAGACTTTTTCGACTACCTCAACGCCCATCTCTGTGAGTAGATCCATCACAGTCTGGCGAGTGATTCCCTCCAATATGCCCAAAAACGCTGGTGGGGTGTAAACCACACCATCTTTCGCAAAGAAAATATTATCTCCGGTGCATTCGGCGACGTAACCTTCTTCGGTTAGCATCAGGCCTTCCCCCGCGCCTACCTGGTTTGCCTCTATTTTCGCCTGGATGTTGCACAGATATTTGCCAAGCGACTTAATTCTAGGCTCCAACACCTGCGGGTTAGCCACTCTAGTCGCCACCGTGACAACCACTAATCCTTCTTCATACATTGATTTGGGATATAACGACAACTTGTCGGTCGATATTGCAACTGTTGGGTCGCCCTTGATGTTTTTCGGGTCCAGCCCAAGGGTGATGCCACGACTCACGGTGACTCTGATATAGCCGTCCGTCACCTCGTTCATCTCCATCAATTTTACAATATTCGCTGCAAACTGCTCCTGCCCATACGGCAGATTGATCCACAACGCTTTGAGCGAGTTGTAGAGCCTGTCTACGTGCTCTTTAAGCTTAAACGCTTTTCCGTGATAGCTCCTGATGCCCTCAAACGCCCCGTCACCATAAAGAAACCCATGATCATAAATCGAAACGCACGCCTTCTCAGCCGGCACAAACTCGCCGTTGAGGAATACCCATTTGTCCATTCAAACAGCTCCCATGACTAAAGTAGAATATAATAGAACCGCTAGGTCTAACCCGGCGGTTCTCGTGACAATCCATAGCCCTGCACGCTACAGTTATTAAGCCCACCACATTTCGCCGGCCCGCTCGCTGATGATGACATCTTTCAAAAACACCACCGCTTTTTGAAAGCCTTCATTAACCGACATCAGGCTGTCCTCGTGCTCAATCGACAGCACATAGTCATAGCCCACGAGTTTGAGGGTGCTCACAATATCTTTCCACGTCTGCGCATCATGGCCATATCCGACGGTACGGAATATCCAGCTTCTCTTCAACTCCTGATCGTAAGGCGTCGTGTCGTTGCAGCCGTTGACTCCGGTGTTGAGGCTATCGATTTTGCAGTCTTTTGCATGAACGTGATAGATGGATGATCCCAGGGCGCGAATCGCCGCGCAGACATCTACACCGTTCCAGAACAAATGGCTCGGGTCAAAGTTGCAGCCGATGGACTCCCCGCAGGCTTCGCGAATCCTGAGCATCGTATCTACATTATATACGCAAAAGCCAGGGTGCATCTCAAATGCGACCTTTACGCCGTTATTTTTCAGGTGCTTGGCCTCTTCTTTCCAATATGGAATGACGGCCTCTTCCCACTGCCACTTCAAAATCTCGGCATAATCAGGCGGCCAGGCGCAAGTCACCCAGTTCGGTTTTGTGGCGTTCGGGCCATCACCAGGGCAGCCGGAGAAATTGATCACAGTCTCGATTCCAAGTTCTTTGGCGAGCTGCACAACCTTGCGATATAGCTCATGATTGGACTTGGCGAATGCTTTGTCAGGGTGAAGCGGGTTGCCGTGACACGATAGAGCGCTGATGGCCAAGCCACGCGATTCAACAGCATTGAGCAGTTCTTTTTGCGCCGTCTTATTGCCCAGCAACGCATCGGGATTGCAGTGAGTAGGCGCAGAGTAGTTACCCGTGCCAAGCTCAATCATCTCCACTCCCGACGCAGCAATATAATCCAACGCTTCCTCAAGTGAACGCTGCGCGAACAGAACAGTAAATACTCCAAGTTTCATCGCCGACCTCCCTTTGCATCACATACAGGCTGCAGAATAACTAAGTCGCATTATAGTCTCTTTGCTTTTTCTTTTCAAGGTAAAGCAGCCGAGTGAAATGAATAAAAAGGTTGCGTGAAACGCCAAACGTGCAACAACAATCGGATAAGCTGACAATTTAGCATTTGCACTTGCCAGTTTGGTGTTGGGGTGTTATAATTTAACGTCGGTATGGGGCTGTGGCTCAGTTGGGAGAGCGCTTCCCTCGCACGGAAGAGGTCAGGGGTTCGAATCCCCTCAGCTCCACCATTTCTGTATTGAACACGAAACCCCCAATTTTCAACCAAGCATGCACTGGTAGATTCACGCTGTCGCCTGGGTGCGAGGTTTGGTAGAGCTATACCCAGCGCTCGAATATTTCCTCGATCCCTTCCTTGCCATCTTCGCGGACCGGAGAGAATGATATTATCGTAACCCTGTCCAGCGGGGTCACCACTCGATCATATATCCGGGAAAGCAGGGTCATTACATCTTCAGGGTTGCGGAATTCGAGGTTTTCTTTCTCGACTTCGCGATTATGAAGATCGCCGACGTTTTTGACCACAACATCATCGATCACTGCGGAAAACAAGCGTTGTCTGACCTGATATTTGCGGCCAACTGTTATCCACACGATTTGGCCTGATTGATATTTGTCTGATTTATCGCCAAGCCTTATGGTGGCGCTTTTTCTGCCACGCATTAAAGCATCAGCATACAACTCTGGAAAAAAGTTCAGCGCAAATAGCATTTATTCGCTCCCATTTAGCTGATGCAGCATTATAATATCCGCTGACCAGACTGTCAAGGAACTCCGCTTTCGTTACCTCTTCTAATGTACAATACATTCGGCAACAGCTCACTCTTCCTATTATTTTTATGCGAAAGCAAAAAAACGGAAAAATGACAAACGGATTTTGCTTTTGTTGTCTAACTGGGATATGTGGATGAAAGAACCCGCGAAGAACTGGTTGCTTTTGCGCTGTTGCTTTTGCGCTGTTGCTTTTGCGCTTTTGCGCTTGACACAAACTCGGAAATGCTTTATACATACCTTACCAGGTTGCTCGCGTCGCAAGATCAAGAACCGGGATAATGGCGGAAGGATAGCAAGAAGGCCGGTTTATGGAATTAGCAGCCACGATCAGTGATATCGCAGGTATTCGCGCGCATGAATGTTTGCTGCCGGATTTCGTGAGGGTGGCGAACCTTGCCCTGCGCCTCGCAGAACTGACACATCAACCTAAACGTGACACTAACGGCCGAAAAATCTTATACGGATTGTTCTGCACTGGGCAAGGACTTCTGAATCAGGACGCTAAACTAGAAGAACTGACGCTACCAAATCCCCTGCTGTTGCGACTTGTTCCAGAAATCTGCGCCGCAGCCGAAGAGGCGCCACCTGAACCCGTTCAGGAGCCGTGTTCAAAAGCAGAAGAGGGTTTGCAGGATTGGGATATTGTTATCGGCGAACCGATGGCGCTGGTTCATGATGATCATTTGCACGGTAAACTAGACGTCAGAATCGACGCCGAAACCCATCAGCAGATTACGCAGTTCGCGCAATTGCACCAAAACAAGGAATGCGCAGGGCTTCTTCTCGGAAGAATCGAATCGGAAAATAATACCCGAATTATTCACGTAACTGCGGTGATACCTGCAAACCGAGCCGCTGGAGATCACGCCAGTGTCCGAGTGTCTTTAGCGGCTTGGGAGAGTATGCTCTTAATAAAGGATGCCGACTACCCGGAACACAGAATTCTAGGCTGGTTCCACTCGCACTCCACTTTTGGGGTCTTTATGTCCGAAGCGGACTTGTTCTTGCACCGGCACTTCTTCCCCCACCCTAACATGATCGCTTACGTGATTGACCCGGCGACCGGGCGTGACGGATTCTTCTATTGGAAAGACGGAGAGATCGCCGTTTGTCCGAGCTATGGAGTGGTGGGGTCGGCTTCGCAGCTCAAACCATACGGCCTAAAGCAAAGAGATCATAAACCCCCTGTCAGGCGAAGCAGGTTCAATATTTATAAATGGGTTGCAGCGGCAGTAGGTGTGATCGCATTATACTTGCTGGTATCCGGGTGTCTGTTTTCCAAACCAACAAAGTTACCCGTTATGCCAGAACCGGTCGCCGCACCGTCGGTGGCAATTCCAGTTCAGCCGGTTCAACAGCCGGCTACTGCTAAAGCCGTGTCTGCCTCGAAAGAGACTATATACATTATAAAAAAGCGAGATAACCCTTGGATCATCTGTAATCGGATCTATGGCGACGGCGACCTGGGGCCTGCTCTCATGCGCTACAACGGTTTGAAAGACGTAACCGGCCTTCAGGTAGGCCAACGATTGAAATTGCCCTCGAAAGAGACGCTTCGGAAGTTGAGGAAACCTTGATATCCGTTGACGATTTCATAAAGAACGCAGCCCGCCAAGCCGGGCAAATTCAAAAAGAAACCTACCACAAGGTCAAATCGTGGCGAACAAAGTCCGGCCGTGGGGACATCGTTACTGAGGTTGACCTTGCTTGCGAGAAACTACTAATCGATCGCATCAAGGCGCAATATCCAAAGGATGCGATTCTCTCGGAAGAGGCCGGAGCCATAGGGATACAAAGCGATGCCCCGGTATGGATCATTGATCCTCTCGACGGCACGCGCAATTATATGGCCGGAATCCCATTTTTCTGCGTCTCCATAGGATTGGTGCGCAGTGGGGTGGCCGAGGTCGGCGCGGTTTACGATGCGATTCACGATGAGCTGTTTTTCGCTCGGCGTGGGGCAGGTGCATTCCTGAACGACGAGCCTATTAAAATCACCGATGAAAATGTGCTTGATGACATTTTAATATCTATTGCCTGGGTGAAGCGCAAGGTATCGCGACAACGGTTTGTGAAATATATCGACCGACTTGGGGATCAGACCTCCTACTTTCGAAGGCTTGGCTCAGCGGCTCTCGTGTCGTGTTATGTAGCTTGTGGGCGTATCAACGCCTATCTGCAAGCCGGATTAAACCCCTGGGATATGGCGGCAGGAACACTGATAATCGAGGAAGCAGGAGGCGTCGTAACGGATTTCGATGGAAAGCCAATAGATCTGCGGGAGCCAAACATCGAAATCGTCACGGCGGGACATGATCTGCATTCTATGTTGATGAGAGATGTGGTTGAGTAACGCCGCCGCAGGTGGGTGCCCGCGGCGGCACGATTCTGATTTTACGAATTGTCCTTGGATTGCTCAAGCTCGTTTAAGCGAGTTTTGATAGTGTTGAGCTGGTCCTCGAGATACCCAAGCTGCGATCTCAAAACGGTCTCTTCATCCGGCGCGATTGACGGCGCCGTGCCTGCGAACGGGGGAGCAAACCCATACCCGCCGCCCCGGCGAAACCCAAAACCAAACCCACGGCCTCTGCCGCGTCCCATTCCACGGCCGAACCCGCCGCTCGCAAATCCCGGTGCGCGATATCCGGCGCAATAGCCCATACCACGTCCCGTCATTGGCCCCATTCCCATAGGTCCTGTTCCATCTCCTCTAGGCATAGTGATTTCCTTTCTGCCGATCCGACGGCTATAAACGACGACCATTTCAGTGGCCCGATACTCTATGTGTGACTTACATCTATAGCTTACATTACTTATTCCCTGAAGTCAAGGAATTTAACATACCCGGTCCACAATATTTTCGACCACGGCAGTGCGTTTGCAGAAGGCTGCATCGTGACCAACGACTATACCGCCCGCCGGGAGCGCGTGCTGAGGAGGATGAAGTAATTACCGTCGACAAGACAATACAAGGCCTCATATTGTGCAGAGTCAAGCGTAGAAAACGCAGAGATTAGTACTTTAGCAGTAATATTGATATAAACATACAATTCGTGAAAAGGAATCAACCATAGAGATGTCGAATACAAATAGTGTGCTTGCGACAGCATTCTGGCTTGAATTACCAGGAAGCTGCTCTGATAGCGTATTAGAACAACATGAGAACTAGGAGGAACTTATATGGCCATATTCGACGACATTGCCAATAAGCATCCGTTGGACATTGCTGACGACGGATTTCAGAAGCAATCACTGGACAACACTAATTAGGCAGTCCATAGCCAACCAGGCGTGATGGGTGACAATGGCTCGCTGAATTCTCCCGGACACCAACACGTGAACATTGATACTGACGGCGACGGGCGACCGGATATTCACCAATCGATGGTCGACATGAATCACGATGGCCATGCTGACCATTTAGTCCAGTATATTGATATTGATCATCCCGGGGATTCGCACCATCCCAGCTCGGTTACACATAAGCATCATTCGCTGTTGGCAGATAAGCGTGGATTCAACGGTTTTTCAGGGCACGACGACATCACTCACCAGTTCGATGATGCCAATCACAACATGATACCTGATTATCTTGAGGTAGATATGAATGGCAATGGCATTCTTGACCATCTTGAGGTGCAAGACTATAACCATAATATGATTCCCGATCAGTACGAGATGGTCGATACAGATCACAATGGCATACCTGATCAGTATGATGTCGATCTAAATCACGATGGTCTGCCAGACCATCACATACTCTAGCGCGAGGCATTGAAATTAATGACAATCGAAGAAGACACCATTCTTGGGCCGGATCAGGACGGCCCGAGTGAGTACATGGCAGACATTGGCAAGGGTGTTCTACTGGCCAATGCTAAGCTGAAACTGCTTGAAGCAGTTTGTCGGAAGCACCTCCTCAGACGCTCGCCAGGCCATAATGGATGAGCTGGCGACTGTATTGAAGGCTCTTCGGGACCTTGCGCGAAACCAGCAGTCCGGCCGGGCAGAGGCGCTGGCAAGCTTGGTCAAGTCGCTTAAGACAACAGAGTCCAAGCTAACGGTGTTGCTTGCAGCATCGGATAAGAAAAGAAATGATGGCATTAAAGCACTTAGCCAGGCAGTAGACAGCACAAAAAAATATCTGGACAAGTCTGTCTGGGGAGCGGAGTCGCACTTGGCGAATCAGCTTGCCAATCAACGACACGAGATGGTCAACACGATCAACGAAACACGTAATCTCCTGCACGATATGGGCAAAGAACACGAATCGGCTATGATCCGTCTGCTCGATGGGTTGGAGACGAGAACCAAGAATGTGATGCGTTTGATAGAAGTGTCGGTTCTCCAGAAATCTGAGATGTTGACGGCTGGGCAAGACGTTTTACGTAAGTGGCTCTTCTGGCTAACCGTAGATGTTGTGCTGCTTTCAGGAACGTCCGTTGCTCTCTTGATAGCTATTCTTATGAGAAAGTAGGATCCAAAATGCTGACAGATGCCTTGTCTAATGCTGATAATCGGCTATGCTCCAGTTGCGCCGAACTGGGTAACAGTCTGGGCGCAACCAGCTTTGCGTCTCTAGCTTGTCGGTACCTCGATCTCCTTAACGATCGGCAGCCGAGACTCCTTGTAATGGCTGGCGTGGAGACAAAGCACGAGGATATCCTACGCCAGATCCGGGAAGCGTTGCCCGACTGGCACGTAGTAGCACATGATCAGGACGATTGCGCGTTCGCCGACGTAGGTCTTGTGTTGATCAGAGCATCAGCGCCTTTCCGCGAAGCCGAAGCACAGGTTGTGTCTCAAAGCTGGAGACGGTGTTTCGCATGGGACGCCCTGATCACCCACACGGTTGGCGTGGATGATGATGATCTGGATGACGTGTCCGGTTTTGTCAGGGCTGCGTTTGTCAGACTAACCGACGGGCGCCGCCAGCTGTCATCTGTCTGGACCGACATGGGCACCTATCTGGGTGGCGTATCATCGAGGCAGCATGGAACTCGCCTGAGATCAGTGCTGACGCTCGGGGAATTACGTAACGCCGCGGCAGAGCTACAGAGCAAGTCCGAGACGTTGCTGGGGGAGTTGACCCAAGCGGAGAAACGGATCGTACAAGAGAGTGAACAGACACAGCGAGAGTTCCAGAGAACGAAAGAAGTGCTGTCCTCTCTACTTCGGTCATTGCAGCGGGACCTCTCTGGGATTCAAGGGCGCTTTGGACTTGACCTGACAGATGAGATTAACAAGGCCAGACAAGATGTCTTGTCATATGTAGATGGTGCACCGATCGATGGTTTAGGAAATGAGCTTGAGCACTTGATCGTTGCACGCGCAGAATCAGCACTGCAGACTGTCATGGGGAAGCTCGCCGAAGATATCGACACCGTGACTACCTCAGCGACCGACACGCTTCTCGCGATAAGGAGAGAGGCCGGTTGCGGATTCGTAGAGATCGGAGCCGAAGCCCCCATCAACGTGCTTCCCGCAGTCCCATTCGAAGCCATTCAACAGGAATCTCCAGACGGTTCACTTGCGGCAAAGCTCAGAAACGGTCTTCCGAGCCTCAGTGTGGGAGCCTTGTTGACCCATATGGTAAACCCGATCGTTGGAGTCATTTCTGGGTTGACAATGCTCGGTCTGTTCAACGGCGACTTGCGTGGAAGGCGGTTGCAGGCGATACGCAAGGAGCGTGCAGGAGCCGTAGCGAGGTATTTCAACGAGTGCAATACTCGGTGCCAATCCGAACTGCGGAGAAGCCTTGTTCGCTTGGTTGAAGAGATCATCGGCAATGCTGAGCTTGTGTGCAGAGAAACGACTGCGGCCATTCGGGGATCAGACGGCGTGACGGCAGGAACTGATGAGATCGAGGCGATAAGGGCTAAGTGCGGCGAGTTACGGAATGGACACGACAAGCTTACGCGGACGATTGATCTGATTGACCAGGAGATCGCCCGGCAAGATATGATGCGCCAGATGGAGGATATGGTTGGAGGGGAATAACACTCAATTCAGGGTATACAAACAGGCCAAGGAGCGCACCCTGGATCTCCTTGGCAAGAGTCGTGACTGGCTCAGTAGGGTTGGCCAGACGTGTGCAGTTGACGATACGATGGATATACTTGAGCAGAACATACGCAGGGTAAACGAGGATATATTCAACCTAGTTGTTGTTGGTGAGTTTTCCTCAGGCAAGTCGTACTTTATCAATGTGTTGCTGGACAAGATAAGAAAAAAAGAAACCAAGTCGGGCAAGCCCAAAGTGATAGGAATGTTGCCTACACGACTCTCACCCACGACCAGCACCATAACGGTGCTTAGATATGGCACTCCAGAGCGAGCCGTTGTTACGTACAAGGATGGCAGGGAAGTACAGATAACTCTTGAAGATGTCGAGCAATACCTGGCTGAAGCGGCGCATTCGGATCGATATGAAGCCGATACCCGGTGGCTGAACAGCCTCTTGGGCAAGAAGAAGAAAGGGACGACTGTTCGCCAGGTTGAGGTGTTCTGCGATGCTTCATGGCTGCAGAACGGTGTTTGTGTCGTAGACACGCCCGGAACTGGTTCCATAATACGTGAGCATGCTGCCATAACCACCTCTTACATCCCCAAAGCAGACGCAGTCTTGTTCCTGTTCTCAGCGCAACCGCCGATCAACAATCAGGCAAAGCTGTTTCTGAGCCAATGTGCGTTTCACGTTGACAGATTCTTCTTTATACAGACAATGAAGGACAGTGAATACACGACAGATGGCAACGGCAATTGGGTCCCGGTGGTCGAGAACGGTAGAAACACTATTGACGTGGCGACCGAGCAAAACGCGGCGATTCTTTCTGCGGCACTCACAAAGCGTCCCGATATCTTCAAGATATCTTCCAAGTGGGCAGCCGATAAAAGGCTTGGCCTGGTTGGCCCAGGACCGGAGATGTCGGGATTTGTTGACCTCGCTTCACAACTTGAGGAATTCCTGGTGAAGAACCGCGGCCTGGTCATGCTACGTCGTCTGGTCACACAGTGCACGGAGATTGTGGCATCGTTCGATACTGAACTTGCAGCCCTAGAGGCGCAAGTCGGCAAGTCAGTTGCGGAGATCGAGGCAAAACTCAAAGAGCAGGAGCCGGTAGTTCAATCGATCTTTGATCAAGCCGAGGGTCTGCTAGAACTGGTGACAAACGAGTTGGACAGCGCGGTTCGTGACGTACGTGGAAGCGATAGTGAAGCTTTTGCATTTCTACGCAACGCGGTGATCCCACGTCTGCGAAGTCTGGAATTGGAACGGATGAGTAGGACAGAACTCAAAGAAGTTGGGACCAACATCGCATACTTCGTTCAGCAGGGCATGAATGCTTGGATATCTCAAGAGTCGTATTCCAATGTGCGTCCGATATTCCGGGAGTTACGCAGAAAGATCAGGCGTGAGGGAGCGGCGCTTGAGGAGTCAGTCAGGGAACTAGCCGACATATCCGGAGCCATTTCCGGTGCCATATCTAGTTTGGGTTCACTGGATATTTCGCAGGTTATGTTACCAGACACGACCATCATAGAGACAAAGATGCAATCGAGCATTTCGGAGACCGTAGCCCAGAAGGCTTCAAGTGGCGGGTTCTGGAATACGGTGGCGAATGTCGCAAAGTCAGTTTGGAATTGGTTTACCGGCAGCTCATCGAGCCAGGTGCAGACGACACAACAGCAGACGGACCCCGTCGAAAACATGGAGAAAGAACTAAACGCAGCACTTCACCAGTTATCCAGCAGCCTGGTCACTTCATACGCGGAGTTCTTGGAGCAGCAGAGCAACGGAATCAAAGACTGTAATGCGCAGATTTAATGTACACGTTGCATGTTG
>JAAYKG010000209.1 GCA_012522555.1 Armatimonadota bacterium | reverse complement strand
TACGCTGCATCGGGCACGATCCTCACACAATAAAAAGCACGCAATCATACTATCAGAGCACACAAGCGTAAAACAAGCCCCAAGCTGAAGCTAAAATGCTGCGATGGTAAACAACGAGTGGATAATCCTGGCTTTGATTGTGGGTTCAGTCGCCTGCGTGCAATAATCGGAAGGCCAGCGTCTTCGTTGTTGTGTGAATAGTTTGACCATGAGGTTGTGCCGTGATATAATTCGGTGGTGAGACCAGCCTTGATGGGCTTGCTTTTGAGCCATTTTGCCAGGGCGCTTCTATTTTTAAGTGAGGTAGTGTGTTGGACGCCGATTCCAAGTCCCTTCAGATAAGAATTGAGGAGCTGGAAAAGCTTCTGTCAGAAAAAGATATTGCCGTTTCCGCGCTCGAACAGGCCAACAAACGGCTCGAGGAGCGCATAAAGGAATCGGAATCGCAGGGACCCGGGGCGACTTCGCTTTCCGAGCTTGAAGAGATGATCAAGCGCCTGATGGTGCGCACGAGCATGCTGCTGCAGGGTGAGAAGTGCATTTTTATGCTCTACGATGAGGATGATGGCGAACTGGTCGCCGCCAAACCTGCCCTGGGTTTCAACGATGCCGAGGTAAAGGCCTTTCGAGTTCCTGTCACAAAAGGTATCTCAGGGGAAGTCTTTCGTGACCAAAAGCCCGTCATTCTCTATGACGCCGTTAACGATCCCCGCACCATCCGCGAAAATGTAGCGCTGCTCAAGATAACCAACGGGGTCTGCGTGCCGTTGATTGTCGAAAAACGCGACGAGGATACCAACAAAGTCCTTGAGCGCAGGGTGATAGGGGTGTTGTGGGTCTTCAATCAGCGATTGGGCAATGTGTTCGTCCAGGAGGACGTGAACCTGCTCAGCCGCTATGCGCACAACCTGGCATCGGTGGTCGCGAGCGCGAAGATGTATCGCGAGATCATCGAAGAAAAAGAAGAACTCGAACACGTCATCGAAAGCGTCTACGCCGGGATTGTCATGGTTCATCAAAACGGCAGGGTGATGCAGATGAACTCGTCGGCGCGCGCGATGTTCGGAGTAGATCAGAACGAGCGACTCACCGGGGATTACGTAACGCTCATAAAAAACGACGCTGTCCAGCAAATTATCGCAAAATCTCTTGAAGAAGCGGATGAGCTGCAAGAAGAAATCACGTCGATGCCGCCCGGCGAAGAAGATAACGAGCGCATCTATCAGGTCCAGACCGCCTTGGTCAGAGGCGAAGACCAGAGCGTCATGGGGATAGTGTCCATCTTCAACGATATCACTGAGATCCGCAGCATCGAGAGGATGAAAACAGCATTCGTTTCGACGGTTTCTCACGAGTTGCGCACCCCTCTAACCTCCATTAAAGGATTTATCTGCACCCTGCTTCAGGACGTAGATGGGTTCTACGACGCCGAAACGGTGCACGAATTCTATGTTATTATCGATCAGGAATGCGACAGGTTGACGCGCTTGATCAGCGACCTGCTGAATGTTTCGCGAATCGAAGCAGGACGAGCCTTGGATCTCAATCCTGGGCCGGTCAATCTGCCGGATGTGGTCAGCAAAGTTGTGGCCGCGCAGAAATCATACACAAATAAGCACGAATTCAGTGTTCAGTTGGAAGACGACTTGCCGACTATTGTCGCCGACAACGACAAGGTTGATCAGATCCTTACCAACCTGACTAACAACGCCGTAAAATATTCTCCGAAGGGCGGGACCATCACGGTCTCAGGCAAGCAGAGCAACGGTGTGATTCAGATGGCTGTCACAGACCAGGGAATGGGTATTCCAAAAGAGCACATCGAGAAGCTGTTTGATCGCTTTCACCGCATAGACAACCGCGACACCCGAAAAGTCGGGGGAACGGGAATCGGGTTATATCTGGTCAAGCACCTTGTGGAGGCTCATGGCGGCAGGATTTGGGTTGAAAGTGAAGAGGGCAAAGGCTCATCGTTCATCTTCGAACTGCCCAAGTGTCCACCTCAGTTTGAAGATGAGCAAGCGGAACTTGCCTCGGAAAGCTGATCCATTTGCATAACAATATCGAGCCGGACGACCAATCACAGCCGCCCGGCTCGTCGTGTAATTAGTCGCTGCTTCCGAACAACGTCAGCAAGACTGCGAAGTCTTCAGTTGCCGCCAGTGAATGCGGCAGTTCGGCTTCCATAAAGAACCAGTCTCCTGCCTTCACTTGATATGGCGTATCCCCGAGCACGAACTCAGCTTCTCCCTGCAGTACCTTAACCGCAGCGGGGCGTGAGGATGTGTGGGTCGATATCTTGGCGCCTTTCGGCAGCATAAACAAGTCAGCCTCGCCGCAGGCATCCTCGAAGATGGTCTTGCTCAGAATCCCCTCTTTTGGGAATTCGATCAGTTCGAGCAGATTTTTAATTCTATTCATTCAAAAGTCCTCCGTTGTATTATTTCCATTAGCAGCCGAGCTTCAAACACGATTGATACAGCCGACCAAACCGCCTCAAGATAAACTTAGACTTCTTGCAAAGTCAATGCAATCCCTCTACCTCCTCCCCTTAACTCCCTCTCCTAGGGGCGAGGGGTAGCCCACGAATTCCCTCTCCTGGGGGAGAGGGTCAGGGTGAGGGCGAAAACCAACTTTCCACACTCCGCCTGCTTTACCAAGCCTGCCCGCACAATCTTTCGTATTCCAGCAACCCGTCCAGTTTCGCACCCCGGGGGCGTATTGCGACTGGCAGAACAGGAAGTGAGGAAGGAATCATCGGGCCTTCGTGAATAAGTGGATAATGAGAGCAGTAAAGGAGAGGGAAGTGCGCATACTCGGAATAGACCCCGGAACAGCGACAGTCGGTTATGGTGTCGTCGATAAGATCGGTGCGTCTGCGGTGGTGGTGCGTTACGGCACGATCTCGACTAACCCAAAGCAGACCCCTGCGCGGCGATTGTTGATCTTGCATGAGGAATTGAACTGCATCATCGACGAGTTTAGTCCCGATGTCGTCGTGATGGAGCGGCTGTTTTTCGCAAAAAATCAGACAACCGCAATCGCTGTCGGCAAGGCTTGCGGGGTGCTGCAGCTCGTTGCGGCGCAAAGGGCGGTGCCGGTGGTAGAATACACCCCTCCCGAGGTGAAGCAGGCTGTTGTGGGGTATGGGGGCGCGGAGAAAAAGCAGGTTCAGTATATGATTCAGAGAATACTGGGTCTGGACGAACCTCCAAAGCCTGATGATGCAGCTGATGCGCTCGCGTTATGTGTATGCCATGCGCATGCGGAACGCCTCAGAAGTCTTTAAGAGATTTTGAAAACTGCTGGGAGTTGCTCGGCGCGTTGAGGAAGAGATTTCAAATGCAAATGATGATTATCGCTGTTTTAACAATTATCATGGCCAGCGCTGTGTGTGCTGATGCTCCAGAAAAACAACCATATCCACGGGTGGTTGCCCATCGCGGACTCAGCGGACTCTGCCCGGAGAACACAATGCCTGCTTTTGCGGCGGCTATCAGCTTGGGTGTGCAGGAGATCGAGCTGGATATCTGGGGATCGAAGGATCGACAACTCGTGATCTGCCACGACGACAAAGTGGATCGCACTACCGATGGTAAGGGCCAAATCAGGGACTTGACCTGGCAACAAATACAACAACTCGACGCCGGAAGTTGGTTTAATCAATCCTGGGCAGGGGTTCGGGTGCCGTGTTTTGAGGATGTGCTCAAGCAATTTGCCGGCAAGATCGTGATGAATGTTCACATAAAAGAGCCGGGCGACGACGGTTGGATCATTCAAAAAACCTGCGAGCTTGCGCGCAAGTATAAAGCCGAGAAATCCATCTACATCGCTGGAGGGGATAGGGTTCTGAAATGGGCGATTAAGATCGCGCCGGACATCGAAAGATGCCACCTATCCGGCGATTACACCGGCATTGAACTCGTAGAAAGGGCTGCCGCCCTCAAATGTCATCGTCTGCAGTTCAATAAGACCCGATATGACGAAGAGGCGATCAAAGCGGCGCATAAACACGGCATTATATGCAATTTGTTCTGGGCTGATACTAAAGAGGAGGCGCAAAAAGCTTTCGCGTTGGGAATAGACAGTATGCTCACCAACTATGCCAATCTTGTGCTTCCGCTTCTGGACAATTAAATAAATGCGTTAATATTCAACGCTGCCTTCTGCAAATGCTTTGCGTACCCATATCGTGTAGATGATGACGAGCGCCATGCCGATTGTTGCCACTCCGAACATGATAGCGAGTGTCAGCTCTGACGACGACGAATCCGCTATCGTCAAAGCCCTGCCTCCGTCTCGTGAGGTGACCAGATTCGGATAGAGCGCCGCTCCCAAAGTGAGTGTCAAGGCAGCTATTGACGCCGTAGAGCAGATGAACGCTTGCCTGGCCCTGCCGTATCCGACAAGGATTCCAACACCGACTACGGTTAAGATCAAAAAGGGATAAAGCCCCCACAAAAATGGTGTGACTCTGATCTTTGTTGTAATATCCGGCGCCGTCCAATGCGCGGCGAAATAACAGGTTATAAGCCCGATCAGATACACCGCCCAACTGCTCAATGCCCACTTTTTCGCTTTTGCAACAACATCACCTTGCGCCCGGATTTGCAAAAATAACGCCCCATGCATAGCAAAAAGCGCAAGCCCCGTCACACCGACCAACAGCGCAAACCCGTTTAACAGTCCAAGAAACGTCCCCGTATAGTTGCCGTTGGCATCAAGCGGCAGACCCTGCAATATGTTTCCTGCCGCAACACCAAACAATAGGGCCGCAACCACACTGCCAACGCCGAATGCCGCCTCCCCCAACTTCTTCACGACCCCTGAAGCGTGTGCTACGTAGTCGATGGAGATTCCTCGAAAGATCAGCGCGAATACAACCAGCATCAGCGCCAGATAAAGCCCGCTGAACACTGTTGCATATACCATCGGGAAGGCGGCGAACAACGCCCCGCCCGCGGTAATAAGCCAGACTTCATTAGCATCCCAATAAGGCGCGATAGCGGATCTCATCGCCGAGCGCTGACTCGATGATCGAGCAAACAAATGCCAAAAACCGATCCCAAGATCATATCCATCGAGGATCATATATCCAGCAACCAATACCCCTATTAATACAAACCATGCTATCCGCAGCGAACTCATCTCGCTACCTTATTTCCGTTCTCTGGGCCTTTCAAGTAGATCCGCCTCAGCACGCTCACCCACGCAACAAACAGAGCGGCATATACCACCACAAAGCCTAGCCCGGTTGTGAGCACGTGAGCTGCCGGGACCGATGTGGAGAACGCATCGGAAGTCCGCAGCACGTTATACACCACCCACGGCTGTCGACCCATTTCAGCGGTAACCCAACCCAGCTCATTGGCGATAAACGGCAGCGGTACCGCCAAAACCGCCAGCCTTAAAAACAGCTTTTGATTGAACAGGCTCCTGCGCCACAACAGCACCAGCCCCAATGCCGTTAACCCAATCATCGCCAACCCCGTCCCAACCATCGCTCTGAACGTAGAAAATGTCACCAATACGGGCGGCCGATCTTTTTTGTCGAAGGCCTTCAAACCCTTTACTTCGGCGTCAAAACTACCGTAAGAGACAAAACTCAGCAGTTTCGGTATCTGGAAAATTACTACTGTATTCTCCTGCTGGGGTAACGGATATCCCAAAATCAGCAGGCCGGCTCCCCGCTGAGTCTCATAAAGCCCTTCCATACCGGCCAATATAGCAGGCTGCGTTTTAGCGACTTGTTTGCCGGATGTGTCTCCCGTGCCAAGCTGACCGATTGAAAACACCAAACCAGCAATTACAGCAGCAGTGAGCGATTTTTTCGCAAATTCGTTGTGCTCGCCCCGAAGTAGATATGCCGCGCTTATCCCCATCACAAAAAATGCCGCCGTTGCCATCGCCGCACTGGTCGTATGCAAAAATCGCGGCCAGGTGGATGCATTCAGCACCGCGGCGGTAAAATCCGTCAGCCTGGCTCGGCCATCCACTATCTCAAACCCTGCAGGAGTCTGCTGCCAGGAGTTGGCTACCAATATCCAAAATGCTGAAAGAGTCGTCCCCAGCGCTACCATCAGCGAGGCAAACCAAATGGCTCTGAGCGACACGCGATCCCATGCGAACACAATAATCGCCAAAAAAGTCGACTCCAAAAAAAACGCCACCACGGCCTCAATAGCCAGAGGAGCGCCGAAAATATCCCCCACAAACCTGGAGTAATCGGCCCAGTTCGTGCCGAACTGAAACTCCATTGTAATCCCCGTAGCCGCCCCGACCACAAACGTCGCCGCAAGAATCTTGATCCAAAACCGCGCCATACCCTTATACAGCGCATCTTGGCTAAGTTTATATTTTGTGACCAGGCCAAAGACAAACCACGATAGCCCAATACTCAGCGGAGGGAAAATATAATGAAAGCCAACTGTGAAGCCGAACTGTATTCGAGACAAAAGCAGGGTATCTATTGCAGCCACCTCCTAATGTATTCTGTGGAGATTGTATAGCCTCGTCAATAGAAAAGTAAACACCTGTCGGCTCACGAGATGAGAAATATCTACGCCCTCACCCTGTCCATCTTCCCCAGGTGAGGGATATGTGGTTTAACCCTCTCTCAAGAAATACGAGAAGGTTATGTGCTGCGGAAGTCTAATAGAATATAGTCAGGATGATAACAAACAATCAACTCTGCCAGCGGAGGTTCAATATGAAAAAGCAAGTTAACGTCGGGATGGTTGGCTATCTTTTTATGGGCAAGGCACACAGCATCGGCTATCGAGACTGCGCGTTCGCCTTTCCGGATTTCAAAGCACAGCCGGTGATGAAAGAAATATGCGGCCTGGTCAAGTCTGAGGCCGAGAAATACGCGAAACAATACGGATGGGAAAGAGCGAGCGAAGGTTATAAAAACGTCGTCGAAGCCGACGATATCGATCTGGTAGATATCGGCGTCGGCAACGATATGCACAAGGAAATCGCGATAGCCGCTGCGAGCAATGGCAAACATATCTTGTGCGAGAAGCCGATGGCCATGAGTGTCGCCGAATGCAAGAATATGGTTGAGGCGGTGGAAAAGGCCGGGGTTGTGGCTATGATTAACTTCAACTATCGACGTATCCCGGCTGTCGAACTTGCCCGAGTGATGGTCGAAAACGGTATGATCGGCACACCATATCATTTTCGGTCGGTCTATTTGCAGGACTGGATCATCG
>JAAYKG010000208.1 GCA_012522555.1 Armatimonadota bacterium | reverse complement strand
CTCCCATCTATATGGCGGAGGCCGTTTTGAAAAAAGCGGCTGTTAAAGAAGAATAATTTGCTATCACGAGGTTCTCATCCGAGAGCCTCTTTATTTTAAGAGGGTAATAAATGTCATCCACAATTGGCTTCATTGGCGCCGGCACTATGGGGCGGCCTATGGCGCTCAATTTACTGAAAGCCGGCCATAGTATAAAAGCATATAACCGCACCAAAGCAAAACTCGAGCCGCTACTGGCGGCCGGCGCGACTGCAGCAGATTCGTGCTCTGATGCTGCAGTAGGAGCCGATAGCGTCATAACGATGGTTTCGGATTCTCCGGATGTTCAAGAAGTGATCCTTGGGGATGCAGGTGCGCTGTGGGGCTGCGGAAAAGGGTCTATTGTTGTTGATATGAGCACAATTTCTCCTACGGTTGCAGTGGAAATCGGTGAAGCTTGCAAGCAGCGCGGTGTCGAATTTCTGGACGCACCCGTTACTGGAGGTGAGCAAGGGGCTGTCAATGGGACCTTGTCGGCAATGGTTGGAGGCAATCTCGACACGTTGAATGCGGTCCGGCCGATATTGTCTGCAATGTGCTCGAAGATAACCTATATGGGCATGTCGGGAAGCGGGCAATCGGCGAAGTTGTGCAACCAGGTAATATGCGCCCTCAACATACTCGCGGTCAGCGAGGGTATGGCTTTGGCTCAAGCGGCTGGGCTGGATTTAGTTACGTTGCTTCACGCGATCAAAGGTGGGGCGGCAGGCTCTTGGATGATGGATAATCTTGTGCCGAAAATGATCGATGAGAACTGGTCTCCAGGGTTTCGCATTTCTCTACAGCAAAAAGACATCAGGCTCGCGCTGGAATGGGCACAGGAGCTATCGCTTCCGTTATTAGGAACAACCACAGCTCAGCAGGTAATGCGGGCCGCCGAAGCGAGAGGGTGGGGGGATCAAGGGACACAAGCGACCGTGAATGCCGTGAAAGCGATAGCTGACCGCCTCTGACGTCGATCAAGCCGCATCCTTGCGTTCAATGAAGTCAGTTTCATCTCCGACGCATTGAGTGTCTGATTTCCAAGTGAACACCTGATTTCGCCCCAGTTCTTTGGCGCGATACAATGCTTTATCGGCGCATTCGACGAGTTCTCCAGGTGTGGTCGCGTCCAAGGGGAATTCCGCGACCCCCACGCTTATGGTTGCGTTACCTTCCGGCAAATTGAGCGCAGCTATTGCCAAACGAATCTTCTCCGCCACCAGATATGCTGCCCTTTTGTCGGTTCTGGGCAGTATAATTGCGAATTCTTCTCCACCGTATCTAGCCGCAGTATTGCTCGAACGCAGCAGGCTGTTAATTGAACTACCAACTTCTTGCAGGACTATATCCCCCTGCCGATGCCCATAGGTGTCGTTGTATTTCTTAAAATGATCCACATCCGCCATAATGAGGCAGAACTGCCTCCCAGCTTTGGCCATAGCTTTGCTGCACTGCTCGGCGAGATCTTGTTGAAATGTGCGGTGATTCAATAGGCCAGTCAACCCATCGACTTTCACTTGCAACCGCAACTCCATATTATCATCAAACAGTTCGTCGACTCTGGAGTCTGACTCTTCTTTGAAGCTTGAACTCGCCAAGGCTGTGGATGCCTGTGCGGCAAGGATCTCTACGGAGTTTTTCAACGCTTCTTCTTCGTAAATGGTGCTCTCGAAATAACAGACTATTGCTCCAATAATGCTGTGCTCAAAGCGGATGGGGCATCCCGCTACGAGCTTAATCCCGTGTTCGGTCATGATTTTACAGCTAATCTCTTCGTCGCAATGTTTGGCGACGAGATCGTTTGCTATCCACGCATGCGGGTTATTTCGATCCGTGAGGCGCGCCATGTAGAGACGGTCAATGGATTTTTCCATCTGTTCCGTAACCTGCGAACTGCTGCTCGGGTCGAAGTGGCAAGTGACTGGGTTCATAGTAAATACGGTGACCATATCAGTGTTCAGAAGAATGCTGCTGGCCTTAATTAACGTTTCGACAATTTCCGATTGATCCGAGGTCAAACCAAGGCTGGAGATCATCTGGGTCGCCCGGACAACGTTGTTCATAAGCTGATCTGTCCGGGAGGATGCATCCTTATACGCTCGAAGCAGCAGAGGTGTTATAAAGAGACCCGACACTCCGACCACCCCGGCAAACACGATTATGCGCCAGTCGAGCCTGCTCGGCGTCGATATTAAAATATATAAGATTGGTATAATGGCAAGTGAGTACACAAATCTCACGAACTGCTTCATGCTTACGTGTTTCATAGTGAACATTATTGGCACAATAGGCCCTGCAATTAAGGGCTAAGGAGAAAAGTCGAGCTATGGCTATGGTAAATGAGGATGTTGTCCGCAGATTGGAAAGTCTGGGAGCGCTAAAAAGGGCGTTGCTGGCAGAGGATCTCGGTGGCGGCCGAGTGGGTTGTAATATATGTCAACGGCGCTGCAGAATTGATAGGGGTGGGGTGGGGTACTGCCACACTAAGATCAACTTCGAAGGTGCTCTCTACGACAGCATTTACGGAGTAGTATCCTCCGCCAATGCCGATCCTATCGAAAAGAAGCCCGTGTTTCACTATAAGCCCGGCAGCCGAGTCTTTTCCGTAG
>JAAYKG010000207.1 GCA_012522555.1 Armatimonadota bacterium | reverse complement strand
TCCGAAATTGCTTTTTCAATCGCATCAAATTTGCCGATTTCCGAACCCAGGTCACCCATTATGGGATACTTAAGTTTGAGCTTTGCAAGAAATGTGGAAAGCCTGGCAGAAGAGTTCAGCGTGCCTTGTATTGAAAGCAAATCGTAGGGCTGCAGCATAGCTTCGATGCGGGCGCGTTCGATGTGATGCCTTATATCGGAAATGCCGCCTAATTGGATGCTGCCTTCATATTGAATCATCGCGCGAGCCTCGCTGGTCTCGCGCTGCTTACGTTTCGCCGTTTCGAGATCGGTGGTCGGATACGAAAGGCCGGCGACCTCCCGCCCCAGGGCACAGGCCGCCTGGTCCTGGAGCATTGATATCACCTTCTCGAACTCTAGAACTCGAAGAGTGTGTTCCTCCATAATCGAATGAATTATATCAGACTGAATCGGTCCTGTCAGCACATCGACGCCCGATAAACCGGCCTAATCGCACCTGCTTAAGGCTACCGATCCAACGCTTTACGCAGCGCATCAGTATAGTATTGGACGTTTTCCCATATCGCGTCATCGGCGATGCGGTGGTCCGGGCACGGGATGAACCCGCCAAGATCGACAAGCCTCACCAGCCGTTCTACTTCCTGATCGATGGCTGCGTAGTCCTGAGCCAGGACGTGTTTGCGCATTCCCCCTACCCCTAAAACCTGCTTGCCATATTGTTTGCGCCAATCGGCGATGTTTGCCCCCCAAGTGCCGACTTCTATCGGGAACATCACATTAACCCCATTTTCCAGCCAGATCGGCAGCAGCGCATCGATCATTCCATCGCAGTCCAGTGAGACGAGATTGATTCCATAGGAGTGCAAAAGCTGCGTTATTCGCTTGTAGTGCGGCCCGACGTGCTGTGCGAAGAATTTCGGGTTGACCAGTGGGCCGTTTCTGAAGCAGATATCCTCCCAGAAGTGGCCTATGTCGAAAAGTGCGCCGGATTCCAGCGCGGCCTTTGTACACTGATAACACAATTCGGCGGTTACATCGATCATTTCAACAACGAGGTTCGGATCATCAGCCAGCATGTAGCACAGATTTTCCATTCCGACCGTGTCTCGAATTGCGCCATACAGGCTTCCGCAGTGCAGTAAATAGTGATTCTCGCGATTCGGCTGCTTGAGATATTCCAACCCGCCCGCGTGGAATGGTTTCATCTCGGTTTCGCAGTTGACCCATGCGCCGCTGATGCGCTCCATATTAAACTGCATTCGCGGCAAAAATAATTCGTCCCATTCTTTCCGCCCTTTGAGGAGATGGTCAAACTCCATCGGGATGCCCGTCGCACCATCTTTTTGCAGGACAACGACTCCCCAGGCGTTGCTGATTTTTCTGGAGCCATCCGGCAGTTCTTCGATGACCTTGGTCTCAAAACCCGGCGATATGCGGGTGTTAGGGGAGAATACTCGATGATATGCAAGATCAAAGCCGAGCCGTTTCGTTAACCCCTCAAGCCGCACATCTGCGTCGCCAGACATAGCATTTCGATATTCATCCCCCGTCAGATGGCCTTCGTTTTTCCATTTTGTGATGGTCTCGCCAAGGAAACCGAAGTGCAATATCGGCAGAGTATCGTAAACTTTATAGTTCAGGGCTGCAAGTATGCGCTGTCTGTTTGTCATTTTAGTTCTCCTACGGCCTGCGTGCCGCCGTCATAGCCGGATTGTTATGCTTATACTATGTTTGAAAGAATGATGTCAAGGATTTTGACCCCACTGAGATAATTACTGGGATATAATGGAATAAGGAAGAGGTGAAAGAAACGGCCGGACGATTGAAAGCATTAGTTCGCACACTTTTTTTGATAGTAGCAATCAGCCTGACAGCCTCGCTGGCCTTGGCAGCCGTTGTTTCGCCTGACGACAAACAGCCCAAAACCCGCTATGTGCCGAATCAGATTATCGTAGGCTTCAAGAACGATACGAAGGCAACTTTCGGCGCACAGGGATTGCGATCATCCGCCATCGACTCTCTGCATTCCAAATTTCAGGTAGAATCAATCAGGCCTCTTTATCAGCAGCATATTCGAAAGGACATTGCTGTCTCTAAAGTCCGGAAAGAGGCCGAAACGGTATATATTCTGAAGTTTGCCAAAGATGTCGATGCGATAGCCGCTGCACGCCAGTATGCCGCTCTCCCCGAGGTTCGATATGCAGAACCGGATTACATACGCACCATCCAGCGCGTTGAGCCTAACGACCTATATTGGTCCACCTCCAATTCGTGGGGACAGGGCTATCGGGATCAATGGGACATGGAAATTATTAACTGCCCTGCTGCCTGGGAAATACAAACCGGCAAAGCATCGACAATCATCGCAGTGCTCGATACCGGAGTAGACTACAATCACCCGGACATCGCAGCAAATATGTGGAGCAACCCTGGCGAAATCCCCGGCAATGGAATCGATGACGATGGCAATGGCTTTATAGACGATTACTACGGCTTCGACTTCTGCGCAAGTTCTGCCGATCCCCTTGACGATAATGGACACGGCACACATTGCGCCGGCACTATCGGTGCAGTCGGAAATAACTCAATCGGCATCGCCGGGATGAATTGGAATTGCAGCATTATGGCAGTTAAAGTGCTGGATTCTACCGGCAATGGGCCGGACTCAAACCTCGTCGCCGGGCTTGTATACGCTGCCGACAATGGAGCGAAAGTGATCAATATGAGCCTGGGTGGAGCGGAGCGGTCGCAAACGCTGAGCGATGCCATTGAGTATGCGCACGAGCGCGGCTGCGTGCTTGTTGTATCTGCCGGGAACGGCAACAGCGACTTCGCTGCGGATTACCCGGCGGCGGATAATCGGTGCATCACCGTAGCAGCATCAGATCAATATGACCAAAAATGCTATTTTTCAAGCTGGGGAGTAAAAACCGCAGTCGCGGCTCCTGGCGGCGGGCCGATAAATGCCGGGCCGCCTTGTTCACAGTATAATTGCCTGTCGCTGCGGGCTAACGGAACCGATCGATTGCCTGCGAGCTGCGGGCCTGGGGTCGGAATAATCGGGGAATATTATTGCCGACTCGCCGGCACATCTATGGCTTGTCCGCATGTGGCGGGGCTTGCCGCTCTGCTGATTTCACAATATCCGACGTGGACAAATGAGCAGATACGTCAGGCTATTCAGATGCGGGCTGATGATATCCTCGAGCCTGGCTTTGATGTGTATTCCGGCTTCGGCAGGATAAACGCGTATGCCTCCCTCACATCACCAGTCCCCCTCCAGGCACTGATTACATATCCAATCAACGGGGACAAAATCTGGAACGCACTTACTATTATGGGAACCGCTGCGGGGCCAGGGTTTGAGAGTTATACCCTCGATTACGGATTCGGGCACAACCCTGCCGTTTGGACTAACATCGAAACGAATTCGGCGCCTGTGTCGAATGGTGGGTTGGCGACCTGGGACCCGAGAGGGCTTGAGCCGGGAACCTACACCCTGCGGCTTAGAACCACAAGCAC
>JAAYKG010000206.1 GCA_012522555.1 Armatimonadota bacterium | reverse complement strand
GTCTGAGTATCGCTTCGAAAATTCAAAACTTCCATTTCTGCCTCGCTGCATAAACTTTCGTCATGGAAATTATAACACGGACCAAGCCATAACCTGATCCGCTTTTCTTACGACCGTGGAGCCACCTACCCCCTCTCCCTTGAGGGAGAGGGCTGGGGTGAGGGGGTCGGCTTGTCAAACCGGGCGGGGTGTGGAAGTTTGGTTTTCGCCCTCACCCTGACCCTCTCCCCCAGGAGAGGGGACATTGAGCCTGACCCTCTGCCCCCTACGCCGCAGGCACAATCTACCCCCTCTCCCTCGAGGGAGAGGGTTGGGGTGAGGGGGTGTTTGGTTTAAGCTCCGGTCGGTCAACGCCAGGGTATTGTAGGTTCTTGCTCGATATGATAGCATTACATCAACGCAGCAATCGAAAGGAGTCATCGCTTTGAGTTCCATCGACGGAAACGCCGCACCGGCGGAACCCCCGAGTTCCAACGAATCGGATATATACAATTGCGTGTCGGCAAGGTGCTCCTTTGGCGGGTTGCTGTTATGGATGAGATAACACACCCCCACAAACTGCACGATTAGCGCCTTTTATCGGCACGCAGACGCGAGCGACGGAGGTGCTTTTTTGATAAGTCTTTCCACATCAAGCAGGCGCAATATGCAAACGGGAGCGAGCGAATGAGCTTGCTGCGGAGGATAGGCGCGGGGTGGCCGCTTGCCCGGTTTACCACGTGGGCGGATGTGGTCGTGCTGATCGCCATCGGGGTGCTGGTTTATGTCGGCGCGGAACTCGCCAGCCAGGCCCCCAAGGTTATCGGAGGGCCAAACATTGTCCTGGCCCCCGCCGCATTGCCGTTTTATGCCGTATTATCCGTATCGAGGATGGCCGCCGCCTATGTGTTGTCCCTGATATTCACTCTCATATACGGTTATGTCGCCGCCAAAAACAGACGCGCGGAACAGGTGATGATGCCTGTGCTGGATGTGCTGCAGAGCGTGCCGATACTCTCATTTTTACCTCTTGTTCTATTGGGGTTTGCAGCCATTATGTCGGAGAGCGCGGCCGCTGAAGTCGCGTCGATCGTGCTGATATTCACCAGCCAGGTCTGGAATATGACATTCGCGTGGTATCAATCGCTGACAACGATCCCCAAAGAACTCCAGGAAGCTAGCAGGGTGTTCCGTTTCAACGGATGGTTTCGATTCAAGTCACTAGAGTTGCCGTTCGGCGCCATCAGCCTTATCTGGAACAGTATGATGAGTTGGGCCGGAGGGTGGTTCTTTTTGATGGCCGCTGAGATATTTACCGTGGGCGACCGCGACTTCCGCCTTCCTGGGTTGGGCAGTTATCTGCAAACAGCCGCAAACAAGGGGGATATCCGTGCGATATTGTGGGGAGTGGGGGCGCTGGTGCTGGTGATAGTGATCCTCGACCAACTCGTCTGGAGGCCGCTGTTGGTATGGGCGGAGCGGTTCAAGGTGGAAATGGTCGCAGGCGACACCGTCCCAGAATCGTGGTTTTATGAGATTTTACGCAACTCCACCATCGTCGCCTGGTTCAACTCCAAATTCATCTGGCCGATAGGGGAGCGATTGGATGGTTTGTCTCTGAAGTATTTCTCTTCGGAATCAAAAACCTCGGGAGTCGGTCGGCCGGTGTGGGGTTCGGCTGCGGTTAGCGTTGTATTCGTGGCGCTGCTGATATATGGAATATACAGGTCTATCGGAATGCTGAGTTTAGTCTCCGCGGCGCAGTGGGGGAACCTCGCGCTCGGCGTTCTGGCGACGCTGGCTCGGGTTATGATCGCCCTGATCGTTGCGCTTGCGTGGACTATTCCAGTGGGAACGGTTCTTGCGACAAATCGCAAGCTGGCCAACTGGCTTCAGCCGCTGGTTCAGATCACCGCGTCGATTCCTGCGACTGCGCTGTTTCCCGTACTATTGCTCGTGCTGATAGGTCTGCCGGGTGGGTTGAACCTGGCTGCGGTAATACTAATGCTGATGGGTACGCAGTGGTATCTTCTGTTTAACGTTATCGCAGGGGCGGGAGCGATACCACAGGATCTGAAATACACCTCCTCGTTGATTGGATTGAGCAGGTGGGAGAGATGGCGGACGCTCATACTTCCGGCGCTGTTTCCGTATATAGTGACTGGAGCGATTACCGCCAGTGGCGGCGCATGGAACGCCAGTATAGTCGCCGAATATGCCAAATTCGGGGGTAAAACCGTATTCACCACCGGAATAGGCGCGTCGATCTCGCGGGCGACCGCATCGGGGAATTTCCCGTTGTTGCTTGCAGCGACCCTTTCGATGGTTCTCGCGGTTGTAATAATAAATCGAGTCTTCTGGAGACGACTCTACAGGCTGGCCGAAGATCGATACAGGATGGAGTGATATTATGCCAAACGAAGCTCTGGTAAAAGTCAGGGGAGTCACCCAGAGATTCCATAGCGGACGAAAAGAGTTCATAGCTGTCCGCGACGTTAATCTCACCGTAAACGAGGGTGAATTTGTCGTCTTGCTGGGGCCATCGGGCTGTGGCAAGAGCACCCTGCTCAGAATCGTCACGGGACTGCAGAAACCGAGCGAAGGCACGGTGTTGTATCGCGGGGAGCCGGTGGTGGGAGTAAATCCGCAGGCCACAATAGTCTTTCAGACTTTCGCGCTATTCCCGTGGCTTACGGTGCAGCAAAATGTGGAAGTGGCGCTGAAGGCTCGCGGAATCGCGCCGGAAGATCGCGGACACAGGGCGATTGAGCTTATTGACCGGGTCGGGCTGGACGGGTTTGAGACTGCCTATCCAAGGGAGCTTTCCGGTGGCATGCGGCAGAAAGTGGGCTTCGCGCGTGCTATGGCGGTGGAGCCGGAGTTGCTTTGTCTGGATGAGCCGTTCTCGGCGCTGGATGTTTTGAGCGCGGAGTCGCTGCGCAGCGAGCTTTTGGAGCTGTGGGCAAGCGGAGATATTCCAACAAAAGCGATTTTGATGGTGACCCATAACATCGAAGAGGCGGTTTTTATGTCCGACAGGATCGTTGTTATGGACAAAAACCCTGGTCGAGTGGTTTCGGATGTAGTGGTGGACATGCTGCATCCGCGCAGGCGAAAATCAGCCAAATTCGCCAACATAGTCGACAAGGTTTATGCTACGCTGGCCGGCCAGACACAGCCGGAGCATGTGGAAATAGGCTCAGAGCCGGGAGGGCCGGGTGGGGCCAGGGCGCTGCCGGATATCGAGATCGGCGATCTGACGGGTGTTTTGGAGCGAATTCACGAGATGCCGGGCCGCAACGCTGATATATTCCGACTAGCTGAGGAACTGCACGCCGATTCGGATAGCTTGCTGAGGCTTACTGACGCCGCGGAACTGTTGGGCTTCGCTACACTGGCCGAGGGAGACATTGCCCTGACGCCCTTGGGAGAAACCTTTGCCGAAGCGAGGATTCTTGCAAGAAAAGAGATATTCGCCTCACGAATTCGCAGGTTGCCGCTGTTTCAGTGGCTTTTGCGAATGTTGGATGCGGCGGACAACTCCCTTCTGGAGCGTGATGTGACGTTAGCAGCCTTGGAGCTGGATTTTCCGCCAGAAGAAGCGCAGAGGCAGTTGGATCTGATCATCGAATGGGGCAGATATGCCGAAATTCTCAGCTATGATGACAGCAGCGAACTGCTGCAACCGGAACTGGCGACCGCGTCTCCATCTTCCAGCGACAACGAATAATTTGCGTAATTGCGGCGGTATCGGGATCATTCCGATACCGCACGCCCTCAAAAAAGCGTTATTTCACGATCCCCAAGATCGATTTTTATCGTCTCCCCCAAACGAGTGACCTTGATCCGTTCATTCAATTCGATGGTCGCCGCGCGGGAGGTGTTCGGGTAGAAGATAGCAACCATATAATCGAGCGGGTATTCCTCTCCTGCGCAACGATAGTTGAGAACAACCTGCCCGTTATCGATATAGACTTTTTTGGAGCCGCGCAGCACAATCCCCAGCCTATCCGACAAATTCAGCCACTGCACATCACTCATGATGAGAGATTTGTCGGTTTGTTTCCAAGTTTCGCTGTTTGAAAAGACTTTAGCCTTCACGCCGCGCAGCGAAAACGAATCCATCTCGAAAAATATCTGCCCGGTTCGTATATCGACATTCGAAGGAGGCTGATCGACGAACCGCTCAGCCCAGATCGCCCGGCCATCCGGCAAAGACGTCATTGCTATGTTTTGTCCGACAGCTTGACCCGGGCCGCGCGATAAAAACAACCTCGCGGCAAAACCCCCGCCGTTAAGAGGCGCAACCTCCCGTTCGAGAATCTTCGCATCATCGAGCTTATCCCCGATTATCCCAACCAGACTTCTGTATTTGGGAATCACAACACAATCCAGTGCCATCGGCGCGACCGCAGCCATCAATCGCTTGCCGGAATCGAACCACGAAAATGACGCTATCGAATCGCTGGAGCGACACACCGCCACCTTGCCCTCGTCGAATATCCGCGTTGCGCTCAGATGCCGGCGAGCCTCAACATCGGTCAGCGGTTCCTCGCCCGGGCCAAACAAGTAGTGCATAAGATACACGTGGGTCATAGTATCGAGTGGGCAGCAGTTGAAGTTGAAAGCCCGGAAAAGGTTTTGCGGGAGCTTGCCCTCGTTCGGTTTATCGGCATATTTGAGAAAGTCCAATCCCCACCGCAAACAACGCGCTCCCACCGCGCTCGGTATAATCGGATTGCCCATCTGAGCCATTATGGTGACGTCATGGCGATAGTTGTTCCAATCCGTATACTGCGGGTAGAATGTCCAGCAGTTTGGCAGAGTCAGAAAATTCACTATATCGTGCAGTTCGCGGATGTTGTGGAACGTCCCCTCCGGAGGCTCCCGTTGGGCGAGTCGGTAAAACGGGAGATTCTGGATGGTCAGATAATATGCAGTCTCATAATCAGGGTGAAAGAAGCCGTGGTTTTCGAGGGTGTAGTCGGAATGGATATTGGCCCCGTGCAGCCAGTCTTTTAGCGGCCTGCCATCGACTGGCTTTGTATCCTGCAAATCTTTTGGGGCAGCAAATGACGTAACAATATACTCCGCCGCCTTCTCATCCCATCGTTTGCGGTTCGGATGATCCGGCATCATACAAGAAGCCAAAACCAGCGCCTCCGAGTTCCACGCGTTCTCCTCGGCCTTGCTGTCGAAATATTCGTTATGCGGGGCAGGCCCACCAAGAAACCGATCCGCCTCAAACGCAATCATCCGCGCCGTCGAGGCTCGAACCGCACTCGGCAGTCTGTCCCACATTATCCACGCGCCCTGTCCCGCAAGAGCAGCCCAATAGGCCGATTGCCATTCGTTCCCCCACCACCAGGACGACTTTTCGGAGTTGGCACAATGGTGGGCCGTTAGCTCCCGAGTCAACGAAATCATAGCCCGTGCCATCTCACGCCGAGATATCCCACTTGCATTCTCGTCGTATTCGCCGAAACGAAGAAGCGCCGACCCCGCAAATATGATCGATGCTATAGGTCGAATCTGATGCTCTCGCAGTTGCACGCCCGGCTTCGCATTCTGAAAAATATCCGGCAGGTAGGAATCAGACCCAAACACCAGCCTCTCGCGGCAGTCCGCGCCAAGCTGCCGAAGGCACAAATAGTTCAGTTCCTCGCCCAGCTTTCCGGATCTGTCCGCCTGTGCCAGGTTCGGCGGCACGACCTCAAAAGACGCTTCAGCGCTCGCACAACACATCAAGAAGAGCAAAAAGATATAACGCGGCATAATCATAATATTCTTGTCCATATAAACAGCAGGCAGCCCGTTTGGAGGCTGCCTGCATGTTTTTGATTGGCGTGTGAGTCAAACTAGCTCTTAAGCAATCTTTTCTTGTCCGGATCGAACATCGCCATCTTGTTCTGTCTGTAAGACAGTTCCGCCATCGAGACGATGGTTTGAACAGCCAGGCCAAGGTCGATGTTGCAGTTCGGCACCCCGCCCTCACGAATGCATTTGATGAGGTTTCTGTGGTGCTCTCTCTGATCTTCTCCTGGACCTACGACGGCCAGTTCTTCGGCTTCCACTTCGTCCACAAACGGTCGCTGCGGCTCGACGGACACTTTGCCTCCGCCGAAGTAAAGAGTAGCCTTGTTGCCACGGATCATGTCCTCGATACCGCGCTCATTGGTGGTCGCCCCCGCCAGATAGATCATCGTCCCACCAGGGAACTCTGCGATCATCTGGGTGGTGTCGGCGACATCACGCCTCTCGCCAAACGGCTTCTGCGGATCGGACGGGTTGATGTCTGTGTCGAGAATATTGGCTCCCAGGCAGACAACTCTCTGCGGGAACTGAACCAACGAGGGATCCGGGCCCATATTCATAGCTATCATCAGCGGGTGCAGCCTGTGCGGCCACAGGTCGCCGATGATTCCGTTGCCATACGGCCAGAACTTTCGCCATCGGAAAAAATGCTCCGGGCTGAACGCGATTTTCGGCGCATTGCCGAGCCACATCTTCCAATCGCAGCTCTCCGGGGTCAGGTCCGGGTCGATGCCGTAGTTCCACTCTCCGCGCGGGTTGTTGCGGCAGTAACCCCCCTGCGCCCACAGCGCCTTGCCGATCTTGCCGTCTTTGACCGCCTTCCCGGCTACGTGCCATTTTGTGTCCGTGCAGCCCTGGCTTCCGACCTGCACCAGGCAGCCGGTTTCCTTGGCGACCTTATGCATCGCGAATGCTTCGTCGAGTGTGCGTGTCATCGGCTTTTCGCAGTAGACGTGCTTGCCGGCCTGCATCGCAGCGATAGCAATCGGCGCATGCCAGTGATCCGGTGTGCCGATCACGACGACGTCGATGTCTTTGTTCTCAAGCAGCTTGCGATAGTCCGTGTAGACCTGCGCATCGCTGCAGCCGGTCGCGTTCTTCGCCCAATCGTTATTCTTTTTCCACACGTCGCAGACCGCGATCTGCTGCAGGTTCATCTCGCCGACAAGCGCCTTGATGTGATTAACGTGACCTTTGCCCATTCCTCCTACGCCTATATGGGCATAGTTCAGGCGATCGTTCGCGCCAACAGCTCTCGGGGATGCCATGGTTTTAGTGGCCGGCGCAGCAACTGCGCCTTTCCCGACGAGCGAGCTCGCCATTACACCGGCGGCTGTAATACCGGCGGCTTTAATGAATTCGCGTCGGCTCAGCCCTGTCTTTTCCTGTTTGTTGTCCAATTAGTTTGCGCTCCTTTATAAGTTGCCTATTTCAACTCGAATGCGTCGGGGGCATAAGCCACCTTGCTTCCCGATATGATAGCCTCATTCGCCCTTATAACGGTAACGGCGGACTGAAGTCCCTCCAGCGCTCCCGCCGCAGGTTTGGAATCCTCTCTAATGCATCGGGTGAAATCTTCTAAAGAGACATACAGCGGCTCGGTCGTGGGGTCGGTCTTCGGCTCTGTGGGAGAATCCTTGTCCGGCTCTCCTCCGGCGGCAAGTATCTTGCTTGCATCGGCCAACATGCAAATCCCGGTCTCGTCGTAGACTTGCTCCTTGCGTGCATAAGGCTCCCAACCGATCAAAGGCGAATCCGCCTCTTTAATCATCCAGCCGCGGTTCTCTCTCATCATCAGGGTGCTCTCGCTGCCCTGAATCAGCGCATATTCTCCACCAAAAGAGCTAACGATGGTGGAGGAGAACGTCAACCTGACATCTTTTGGATATTCGAATACACACTCCACAGTGTCGGCTACGTCGCGCCCATCTTTCCAGGCAATCAGTGAGCCGAATCCCGTCACAGACACCGGCACCGCACCGAGATATTGATTGACCAGGTCTATGCCGTGGATTCCGATCTCGCCCACCAGCCCGGTTGATGTTGCCTTAGCGAGCCGCCAATTCATTTCCTTCTCTCGTTCCGCGGAAGGGGCCATTCTTTTCCAGCTCTGCCGCCGATTGGACTGCACATAAGCATCCGCCGCAATCCCAAGACATCCGGATTTCACGAACGAAGACACGTGTTCATAAAGCGGGTTCTTGCGGCCCTGAAGACCGGTCTGAAAAACTTTTTTAGACCCTCCACCCGCGATTGCGATAGCTTTTGCGTCCTCCACACTCGACGCCAGAGGCGCTTCGCAGTAGACATGCTTATCCGCAGCAATCGCAGCCAGTGCGATCTCCTTGTGCAGGTGGGTCGGGGTTGCAATGATCACAGCTTCGACATCCGGAGAAGCCAGAAGTTCTTTGTAGTCCGAGTAAGTCTTGGCGTCCGGCGCAGTCTTGGCCGCACGAGTCACGAATGCTTCGTATGTATCGCAAATCGCGGTGACTTTTGCGCTGGGGATCTTTGATATCGTGGATACGATGTCCTTGCCCCACTGTCCAAGTCCAATTACGCCGATCTTTACCTCTGGGCCGGGTATCGGTTTTTTATCACCTTCGCCGGCTGCAAATACCTGCGATGCGCCCAGCCCTTCAGCAGCCATAAGCAAAGCTACGGTGGCCGCTGCCCCTTTGAGAAAATCGCGGCGGTCTATACCATTATCCGTCATAATCATCTCCTACGACAAGAGCAGCCGCGATGGCCGTCCTGTATGTTACTGTTCTTCATTCTAAATAAAGTCGAAAAATTCCTGCCGATATTGCTGAGGCTTATTGATGTGCTAGAACTCCGGCGGCAGTTCATCGATTTCCGCAAGCGAAAACACAGGGCCATCAAGGCAGACCAGCTTCGATCCAATGTTACACCGGCCGCACTTGCCCACCCCGCATTTCATCTTCATTTCCAGAGTCGTATATATCTGTTCCGGTTTGAATCCCAGATTTGCGAACTCAGGAAGAATGAATTTAATCATAATCGGCGGGCCGCACGTGATAGCAATGGTGTTTTCCGGGCTGGGAGCCAGTTCCTTCAAATAGCCCGGCACATGGCCGACGTGGCCTTTCCAATCATCCTCACCCGCATCAACTGTGAGATGCAGCTTACCCTTGCTATCCCACTCTTCGTATTCATACTTAAAGCAAAGATCGCCTGGTGTGCGAGCGCCATAAATCGTAGTAATATCGCCGTAGTCATCGCGATTATCCAGGCAGAAATTGAGCAGCGCACGCATCGGCGCCATACCGATTCCGCCCCCCGCAAACAGCAAATTCTTACCTTTCCACTCGTGGTATGGTAAATAATTCCCCAAAGGCGCGCGAATCCCGACAACCCCTCCCTCGGTCATGCTGTGCAAAGCGGATGTCACCGAGCCAACCTTTTTGACGGAGAATTCTATGTAGCCTTTGCGGGTCGGCGAGGATGTGAGGCAGAACGTACACTCCCCAACCCCAAATACCGACACCTGTTGGAACTGGCCAGGCTCATAGGTGAAGTTCTCTTTCAGAGCCTCGTCAGTAAACTCGGCCCGAAACGTTTTTGTATCCCAGGTTTCGGTGATAATTTTGGTCACCACAGCCGGCATCGGCGTATATGGAAGCGTTGTTATGGGGTTTTCGTGTGTTGTTTCGATCATTTATACGTACCTATACGGCTCCTTGCCTTCTTCAAGAATAGTATGATAGATCAACCCTGTCATATCAGAATCTTCTGCCGTCTCAGTTCTCAGCCGCCTGCTCCATAGGCTCCGCGCAGGTTCTGCACAGCACCTCGCGTATATCCACATTCACAGGGCAAAGCTCCACGCATCTGCCGCAGCCCGTACAACCGACCACGCCGAACTGCTCATGCTGATATCTGAACTTATGCAGCAGCCTCTGGCGGGATCTTGGGAGTTGGGTCGAGCGTGGATTGTGACCATGACCCATAAGGGTGAAATCCTCAAACTGGCAGGTATCCCGACAGCGATATCGCTCAACGCAATTGCCGCAAGTCTCGTCCTGAATGTCAAAACAGGTGCACGTCGGGCACATATAACTGCACATACCACATGCGATGCACTTGTCCGCGATCTCCCCCCAAACTGGATCATCCCACGCCAGATTCTCATACAGCGCTTTGCCGGCAAATGGCAGCAGCCCGGTGTTTTTGAACTCCGTCCACAACTTATCTTTAGCTGCAACATCGACATCCGACACCACAGACATCGGTGCGCCCTCCAGCAAAGCCGCGCCCTTGTCCGAATTCACCTCAACATAGAACTTGTCCCCCAGGTCGTACATCAAAGCATCCACGCCGGCTTTCCACGTGTCAACGTCATCGACCGATCCACAAAACCAGCTCCAGCGCATTTCAGCAGGGATAACCGCCACCAGAGCCAGATTTTCGCGTCGCCGAGCATAATACGGGTCGATAAACTTTCTATCAAGAAACACCCTGTCAAGCACCTGAATCCCCTGCGCATCCGGCAGCCACGCCCCCATGATAACTCTGGGTTTGTCCTCAGGCAGCGGGGTCTCCACTTTGGTTTCCCCACCGGACATGTCGATTTTGACCAACACTTCGTGACGAGGCAGCAGATAGTCTTTCGGAGGCATCATATTCTTGCTGCCATCGAGCACAGGCGTATCGCCGTCGGCAATCTCTTGGAACTCAGCAGGCGCATCGCCGCGCTCAATCGGAGCGACGACGGTATACTTCGACATCAGAGCCTTCAGAAAATCCCCTATCTTATCTTTACCGATCAATTTATCAGCCATATTAAATCCTGTTTTCGATAATAAACCGCCGCCCGATTATTCGCTGTGATGCGCCGGGTCGACGTCGTTTTCTTGATAGTTGCCCAGCAAGGGCTTGTCGGCTTGCGGATCCCCAGCCTCGAAACCATAGCGCTCTTTGGCAATCGCGTTCAGCTCTCTGGCAAGCTCGACAGCAGGAATACCCACCGGGCAAACACGCTCACATTCGCCGCAGCTTATACAACGCCCCACCAAATGCATCGCCCTGGTCGCGTGGAACATCCACGCCTCGTCGGTGGTAGCCTTTTTCGCCGTCCACTTAGGCTCGATTCGATCGCAGAAACACGTTTCGCAATAACACGCCGGGCAGACCTGCCTGCACGCATAACACCTGATGCACCGCGAGAACTGCTCCGCCCAATATTTCTGTCTGTCCTCAGAAAGCCCTGGAATTTCTATCTTCAAATCCGAGGCCCGTACGACCGCCTCTCCAATAGAAACATCGCTGACCGAGGGCGTGCGATCATCACACTCCTTGCACTGCTCTCTAAGCACAGCCGCCGCCGAAAGCTTTGTCTTGGTGGTCTCCGTCGTGACCAGCAAATCGCCTCCATCCCACTCAAGAGAGGTTATTTCCCGCAGCTTAACATCACCGTTCTGAAGAGAAGTTGCATCCACCACTCCGCCGCAGCCCACACCGATTATAAAAACATTCTCCCGCTTGACTTGCTTCTCTCGAATCAGCGTGACGATGCTGCGCACATCGCACGGCTTCGCCACAATGCCAACTTTTCCATCTCGAGCCAGCTTGGTCAGATAAACCGCGAGGTTGTTCGTGCAAGCGGGGTTCCAGATCAGTTTATCAGTGTCTTGCGGGTTATCTACAAAAACAGGAGTGGTCTTAAACGGGACACTACCTGCGCCCCAGCCGATGACCATTCTAACCTCGCCGCTTTCGAGCGCCTTTTTTGCTTCTTGCCGAATCGTATCTTGAATCATATTTATCCTCGGTCTATGGTCCACGGCCTGCAGGTCGTGTGCGACCACCGACTTGGTTATCTGTCAACTCCCTCGAAAGGGCCGAGTTCCTGAAGCTGCCGGGTAAACTCTTTAATCAGCGCAGAAAAACGATTCCCCTCGGAAGCGGATACCCACTCGAAATGGAACCTCTCCGCCGGGATTCCCAACGCTTTGAGCAGGTCCTGGGTCATCGCGATTCTGCGGCGCGCATAGTAGTTGCCCTTTGCATAGTGACAGTCGCCGGGATGACAACCCAGCACCATCACTCCATCGAAGCCTTTCTGAAATCCTTTAAGCACAAACATCGGGTCGGCTCGACCAGAACACGGAACCCGCACTATTCGCACAGTCTCAGGATACTGCATTCTCGCGCTGCCCGCCAAATCCGCTCCGGCATAGCTGCACCAGTTGCACAGAATCGCTAAAATCGATGGCTGCCACTCTTTGGTCTGCTCATTTAGCTGCGTATCTTCTTTTTCAACAGTTGTCTGTTCCGACATATAAATCCTCAGTTGTCAGTTGTTTATCGCAAGCAGTCGTATTACTTATTCACCACATATCCCGGCTTCAATTCTCTCACATCACACGAAGCCGATTCAATTGAAAGCATAGTTTTGCCGTCCGGGCCGGGAGCCTGGGCGGTGGAGACCGCGATCTCCAGCTCTTTCACAACCCCGACCCCGTCCGCAATCCAGTATATCCCGCGGGTTTTGCCGGAGGCCATAGTGAACGGTTTTCCCCATATATCGACTTCGCCGGTTACAGTGTCGCTGTAGTAGACGACTTTCAGGCAATCTTTGAACGTCCCCGCCGGGACCGTGACCGTCTCTTTGCCGACCGCCTTGGCGCTCATCGGCGTCACGGTATCCTCCTGTTTCATATCCCCTACGGTCCATTGCTTGCCAGGGGCGGCGTCTCGAAGATAATAAAGCAATGCGGGACTATATTCCTGCTGGTCCGGCTCGTCATCATCGGCCGACGCAGCGCGGTTCGTCGAGACTATCCGCTGCTCCTTATCTGTGTTAGCAAATTTAATATCTACCTGGCTCTCGCTGCTTTGCCCTCCCGACGACGAAACCGTCGTGGTTGTTTCCCGATAGTCAAACGTCGGCGGGTTCGCTTTGCTGTCAATCGACACGATTTCGTAGACCGACGACCCGAAGCTGGTATCCTCAAATGCGCTCACGACCTTGTCTTTTAGCGACATTGTGCCGCGCATATATTTATAGCAATCGTATGTCCACTTGTTTCCCTCGGCGCTCGGGATAATATCCGTCCCGGCGAGAGCGCCGACAGCCAGAAAACTCAGCAGCAATATAAGACAAGCAACTTGTCTGGTCAAAATTCACTCACAATCCCGGGGTGGGTCCTTTCGAGTAAGCCTACTTCTTAATTTTCACCATATCCGCCAGTGCGTCGATCTGTGCAAGAATACCGGAGCCCTCGAATCCTCGCAGCCTGGCAGATAGCGATCGGCACGCCGCCGAGCAGGTTCCGCAGCCTTTGCAGACACCTTCGTTGATACGCGCGACCGTCTTCACAACCTGATTATCCCTGGTCGAACGTTCCTTATCGACGACTTCCACAAGCTCAATCGCAGTGAACGGGCAAACGTCCACGCACAACCCGCAGCCGACGCACGTATCTTCGTAGATATATGCGATCATCGGCTCGCTCTTTATCGCATCCTTGCTGAACAGACCAATTGCCTTGGATGCGGCCCCGGATGCCTGCGCCACCGTATCGGGGATATCTTTAGGATACTGACACGCCCCCGCCAGATAGATGCCGTCGGTCAACACTTCGACCGGCTTCAACTTGGGGTGGGCCTCGCTGAACCAGTTATATTGATCGGTGGAGATTCCCAGCTTCCGCGCGAGATCCTTCGCGTCGTGCTGCGGCTGCATCGCCGTCGCCAGCACCACCAAATCGGCTCGCACCTCCACAGCCTTGCCGAGCAGTGTGTCCGCGCCCTTGACGACCATCTGATCGCCATCCGGATATATCTTGCTTATGCGACCGCGAATATAATTCGCACCGTAATCCTCAATTGTGCGCTTGACAAACTCCTCATAGCCCTTGCCGTTCGCCCTGATGTCCATATAGAACACATAGGTCTCAACGTCGTGGAGTTTGTCCTTCACCAACAAAGCCTGCTTTGCGTTATACATACAACAGACCTTGGAGCAGTACGCATGCCCGTGCTCATCGTCGCGGCTGCCAACACAGGATATAAACGCGATCGACTTGGGCGTTTTACCATCGGATGGGCGCACAATGTGACCTTCCGTAGGCCCGGATGCATTCATAATTCGCTCGAATTGGATCGACGATATCACATCCGGATATTTGCCGTAGCCGTAGTTGCCGAGCGCCGAGTGATCCCAAAGCTCAAAACCGGTGGAGACCACGATGGCGCCGAATTTTTCCTCGACCACTTCATCAACCGTATCGTAGCTGATCGCTCCGGTCGGGCATACCTTCTGACAAACCCCGCACTTACCGCCGTTAAATATGCGGCAGTGTTCCCGGTCTATGACAGGTTTGTTGGGGACAGCCTGAGGAAATGGGCTATAGATCGCGCGCCGCAAGCCCATACCTTCGTCAAATTCGCTCGGGACATCCTTTACAATACATTTCTCAAGACACAAACCGCAGCCAGTGCACAGCTTAGGGTCAACGCAGGTTGCTTTCTTGCGGATCTTCACATCAAAGTTGCCGACGAACCCGTTGACCTCCTCGACCTCCGAATAAGCCCAGATGTCGATGAGGGGGTGGCTCGCGCAGTCGACCATCTTTGGGGTCAGAATGCAAGCAGCGCAGTCCAGGGTGGGAAATGTCTTATCATACTGCGCCATTCGCCCGCCGATCGATGGTGTGCGTTCGACCAGCACCACCGGATGGCCTGCGTCAGCGATATCGAGTGCGGCCTGGATCCCCGCCACTCCACCGCCGATTACAAGGGCGCGCTTGGTGATACCGATGTCGTTTTGAAACAATGGCACGTTCCTGGCGACTTTGGCGACAGCCATTCTGGTAAGCTCGATCGCCTTCTCAGTGGTCTCCGGGGTGCGCTCGTGGACCCACGAACACTGCTCACGGATGTTGGCCATCTCAACCATATAAGGGTTCAGGCCCGCCGCACCGATGCAGCGCTGGAACGTAGGCTCGTGCAGCCGAGGCGAACACGATGCGATCACAACGCGATCGAGGTTATGCTCCTTGATCGCCTCCGCCACCATATTCTGCCCAGGCTCCGAGCACATATATTTGTAGTCGGTCGCATAAACGACTCCCGGGAAGCTCTTCGCGGCCTCCGCGACCGCTTCCACATCCACCGTCTTAGCGATATTCGATCCACACCAGCAAACAAAAACGCCAATTCGCATAGTTAATTTTCAGTCCTCAGTTAACATTGGCTCGTCCGGTCTTTCAGGCTTGCTTTCCAATGAAATCACGCCTTATACCGCCGCCCCGTCAGCCACCGGCTCCTTGCCGATAAGGTCCAGCGCCGGGTTTACGTCTATAAGATGCGATGCAAAACACTTCTTGATCCCCGGCGCCTCCAAAGCAAGACCAAGCAGTTCGGTAAAGAAGAAAATCGGCATCGACAGATCCTCTCCCCGCAGCTTACTCGCCGCAGCCTGCCGCATTTCCAGATTGGTCATGCACAGCGGGCACGCAGTCACGATGCAGTTCGCACCGTGCGCCTTAGCGTTGGAAATAATGTCCCCGACCAGCTTCGCCACGATCTCGCTTTTAGAAATCCCGAAGCTCGCCCCACAGCACTCGATCTTGAAATACCAGTCGATAGGCTCCGCGCCGACTGTTTTCATCGCTTCGTCGAGGCTTTTGGGGTCTTCGGCATCGTCAAAACCCATCACCTTCGGCGGACGCACCAGCAGGCAGCCATAATAGCACGCAGGTTTAAGCCCGGTCAGTGGCTTGCGAATGTGTTCGGAAACCGCTGCAAGCACCTCCGGCTGCGTAAACACCTCCAGCGCGGATTTGACCGTAATCGCCCCTGTGAACTTTTTCTCCAGCTTAGAGTTGATGTCGTCGCGAAGAGCCCGATTGACTTTAAGCTCAACTTCAGCCGACCGCATACGATTGTAGCACGCGGCACACGGAGCTATGACGTCCATCCCCATCCGCTCCGCTATGCCAAGATTGCGCGCGGGAAGAGAAATGCTGAGTTCGTGATCCAGATTATGCGCCGAAGTTGCACCGCAGCAGTTCCAATCCGGAATCTCGGCAAGCTCGATTCCGAGTGCGCTCGCCACGAGAGTGGTGGAATTATGAAACTCCTTAGCCGTCGACTCCAGGCTGCAGCCTGGGAAATATGCATAATTCATGCGATAGTCCTTGTTTTTGACCCTCACCCCAACCCTCTCCCTCAGGGAGAGGGGGGTTTGTATCCAAGCCTCCTCCCAGTGAGAGGGACGCTTTGTCTCCAACCCTTTTTCAAAGAGAGGGGCGCTTTGTGTTCTTTTGCGCCATTCGCCGCTACTGCTTGTCAAACAGCTCTTTGACTTCCTTGCGGCCTTTAATAACGCTCGGGATCAGGCCGAGTTTACCTTTCAGAAACATCTGAATGCCTGCGAAAACATCGTCAAAGAATCGTCCCGTGCGCATCTTGAACGCCGCAATCATGCTGATCTCATGAACCCGGCCAAACGTCTGAATCTGACGCAGCATCTCCTCGTGCATCTTCAGCACGTTGCGCTGATCCTTGGCGACTTTTCCTTCGGCCACGGATATCTGCCTGCATGCGTCCATCACTTTGCTCAGGGCAACCCCGCGCGGACATCGGGTGGCGCAAGTCTCACATCCGGCGCACAGCCAGATTGCCGAGCTTGTCAAAACATCATCTTTGAACCCGGCCTGCGCCAGGCGTAAAACCTGGTTGGGGGCGATGTCCATACTAAAAGCAGCGGGGCATCCCGCGGTGCATTCGCCGCACTGATAGCAGCTCATCACATTTTCGCCGCAAATCGCCTGGATTTGCTGCTTGAAATCAGGATCAGTCGGCGTGCTCATAGAGCTTAGCGGGGAGGTTGTTACTTTGGAATCAGAGTTCAACGTGCTCTCCATGTATAACTTCGGCCATTACCGGTCGGTTCATTCTCACGTGTCACACAAGTCTATGGTAACACCGGAACAAACGACAGTCAAGCTATATTGTGTCGCTGCGCACAAATCAGATCGAAGGCTGCGAAGGGGGCTTGGAAGTCGGTTTTTTGTTCACCGACACACTCTGCAAAACCATATAGACCTGTCCCGTCGAGGTCTTCTTGAGCTTGCCATACACAGTAATCGGGGTATCCCTGTCCTTGGACGCATCTAAAGGGTTCTGACCTGTGACATACATGCAGCCAGTATCGTCGCAAATAGCCCAATCGCTGCTGGTTACCGGCGGGCCATTCTTTGTATTGGAATCACTCGCGTTTGGACGAAAGCCTCTATAGCGCGCCGAGATCATCACGCTGCCTTTTATTGCCTCGAAATCAGTTGTTGCCTGCTTGATGGTCACAGGTACAAGAGCCGCGGATTTTGCCCCTATCTGAACCCGCGTGCTGGTAATGGTGGGTTGATTTTCTGTCGGGGTGAGTTGGGCATTTACGGTATATGTCCCTGGGCCCATCTGTTTGCCGGAGTTATCTTTTTGGTTCCATACAGCGCAATATGTCTGCATCTGCCCCGGCCTGAGGGTCAGCGAGGTCAGCGCCTGGCTATAAAATATGTGTTTGCTCAGGCGAAAGCACTCCCTGCCATCAAACATCACCCATAAGTCAAACTGTTTGCCTGAGGTGAATGAATAGTTGATCGCCTTGTTATCGTCGTTGCGAATGGCATATTCGAAGTTGATTGTTTCGCCGAGTCCGTATGAAGGCTTATCGCACCTTAGCCCCTGCATTACGTTTTGCTGTGCGGCACACACCACTTCAAGGGATAATATCGCAATCACAAAAACCGCCGTGCGCATTGCACTCAACCCCCCGCCGATGCTACTTCGTTTGCTTAGCCTCATCCCACACAGCGTCCATCTCGGCCAAAGTCATATCCGACATGTTTCTACCCGAATTCTGGGCGTGTTGCTCGATGTGGCCGAATCTGAACTCGAAGCGCTCCAACATATCCCGCAGCGCCTCCTCAGGGTCGAGGTTTTGCCGTCTGGCGATGTTGACTACCGTAAACAACACATCTCCGATCTCCTGGTTCGTCTGTTCGCGGTCGGATAATGCTATTGCGGACTCGAGTTCGGCGGTTTCTTCTTTCAGTTTGTCGAAGATAGATGCGACATCCGGCCAATCGAAACCCGTCTTTGCCGCTTTTTTGCTGAGTTTTGCGGCGCGCATCAG
>JAAYKG010000205.1 GCA_012522555.1 Armatimonadota bacterium | reverse complement strand
GGGGAATCAATGAGGAAGAAACTAGCCAAGTTGACGAGCGAGAATAACTGATCTATTATTACAAAGTCCAGCGTCGCTTTCGCTCCGATAAATCGGTCAGATTAAAACCGAAATGACCGGTCAGATTCACCGAAATAGGCAGTAGAAACTCGAATCCAAATACCGACTTGTTTTGTCTCTTCCAACTTGTCACCTCTGCTCAAAATTTGTGTGTAGGGGATTATAACTCCCCGGTAGTAGAGGTGTCAATAGATGAACAGAAGAATCATCCGTCAATTTACAAGAAGCAAGTTGGCCTACCTTAGAGACACCTTTGTACGAGCAAAAAGCCCCCGGAATCGAGGGCTTTTGTTTGGTCTATTGGGAACGCATCTAGCTAGTTGGACGATTTAGTTTCCATCCAGTCTAGTCCCTTCGTTTCCTCATTCGGCTCTTTGAGCATTATTTGCTTATCACCTAATCGAGAAACTGCAAGAATACCTTCTCTGCGATACGTATACCAACCGGTGTTTAGATTAGGTGTGTCAGTATTCCCCGCTTGCATTAGATTCAGCAATAGCCATTGACCATCTTTTGACCAGCGCACCTCGGTCACATTATACGGGACATCCGTAATTTTAAGCGTAATCTTTGAAGCTGGGTCATATATATGCAACGTGGTAACAGATGTGCCTCCACCCTTGCTTTCAGTTGTTTCCGAAATAGCAAGCAATCCTTTCGCTGACCAGCTTGGTCGAGATGCAATCGCTGATTTGGCTATTTTCAGAACCTGATGCAGACCGGAGCCGTCAGCGTTTGACACATAAACTGCATTGTCTTGCACGAAAGCGAGTTTTTGGGCATCCGACGAAAAGGAATAGTAGTGGCGCTTCCCCTTACCTTTGACCTTGACTTTGGGTTTATCACCACCGCGTGCGATCATATAGAGATTCGGGTCATTGGATGTGCTTGTGTTACGCTGAAAATATAGTTTTGAACTATCACGAGACCAAAATAGGTCTATCAGTTCTTCCGTCTTCGTGCGCTTTGATAACAACTTGCGCTTGTTCGACTGTAAGTCCCACACTATTATCTGATCGTATGGCGGCCATCCATACTGAATGGCAGTCACCCATTTTCCATCAGGAACCCAGGAGAAAAAGCGATAACCGCTTCCATCAGTTGTTATCGGCCGAACTGCCTTTGAACCGACATTTAATCTCCATAAATTAGTGCCCTGCATTCTGTAAGTTGGGGATTCAAGCAGATCAATTTCAGTTTCGGAACCGGCCCTATTCGCAACAAACAGTACATCTTTCCCATTTGGTGAGAATTTTGGATACCACACTACAGAACCAAAGGCGTTTAAGGAACTGGTCAATTGCCGTGACTCTTTCATTGAGTCAGGACGAGAAAGGAATAGATCATAACGACCTGATGAGTTCTTCCCAGGAACCCATTTGCCTGTAAGTTTGCTGTATACAATACAAACTTGTGGTGCTGCAAGCTCAACAGAGCTTGCAGCAACCGAGTTATCTATGGATAATGCAAAGGCTAAGGCCGTCGCAATCCATACTGAAAACAGATACTTAATCAAAGACTGTTTCATTGATATTCACCTATGGCGACGGGCATTGAATCTTAATATTGGTCTCAGCGGTGAATGCCGATGTTTCAAACCAATTCACGACCGATCCCTTTGCCGGATTCGAGCCATTTTCAATAGTGACAGTCTTGCTCCAAGAAGCAGAACCACCAGACGGAGTAATTAGGCTACCGCTACTCCATTCAACATTCTTGATATAAGAACCCGTGTGTTGAATGCCAAAGCCTGGCGCGGCGATTGAATGAGCGCGCTTTACACTGACATTAACACCTGTACCGTGCAGAGTATATGCGCCGAGTGACCGCCTTCTGCGCAGAACCCTCCTTTCCGTAGCTGTACCTCACATCAAGCGATCTGCCGCAAGCTGCCTCTTGGTTCAGCAAGCTTGCCTTCACAAATTCTGTTGTTGGCTGAACGGAATCTGCGGCCCTTGTGGCATTATCCTCCGGGGCGGGCCCGTTGGATAGTTTGAAATTGCTGTCGTCAATATCACCGTTTATGATAACTGATGTCACACTATCTGTATTCTCTTCCTGAATAACGCCGTCCAGATACTGAGCGGTTTTTATCGCCGTGGGGACCATCAGCGTTTCTAACCCCGAAGTGACCGACTTGAATTTGGTGACCTGGCTTTCAATCAGCACCTGACCAATCGTGGTCTTTGCGCGAGTTTCCCAGTATATTGGCAGATAGCCGAGTTCTTCAGCGAAAAACACTTTATGTTGGTCTTTATCGGTACCCGGCCATACGGTGGCCGGTTTCTCAAATGCTATCATACATCCTGTGTGGCCGAGCTTGCTGCCAGGGGTAACGCTGGTTATTCGACTGGCAAGGGCGCGCCATTTCGCATCATCTTGAAATGTGAGCAGCGACAAATCGTCTTCCGGCAGTAGCAAGAACGCAAAAATGTTGAACGGCGGAAGCGAGGTGCCGTAAGGTATGCTGGTAAGCTTACTGGGACCATTGACTAACGCGCCATCACCGAGAAACTGATACTCAGTACCGTCATATGCGATGGTCGCCTTATGGCTCCCAGGATACCGCTTCGTAGGGCCGATCTCAGCTATAAACTTGCCTTGCTTATACCTGAAGCGCACTTTACTGCTGGACACCGCGCTATTTTCCCCTTGCTGCGCCTGCCGCGACTCGGACAGAGTAGTGGTGCGGGTTGCCGTGAAGTCAAGTGAGCCAATCTTCTGGAAGTAAGCAGCCTGCTGTAGCATAAGAGCCTCAGCTTTTGGAACTGAATCAGCCGAGGTTAAGGTGTTGAATGAAACAACACAGATGCTTGCGATGACAACCGCTGATAGAATGTAAACCGATCTAGACATGACGGTCCTCCTAGTTTGTCTCACAGTTGAGATCAACATCGTAAAGTGCGACCATACCGCCGCAAGTTGACTCGTATCCACAATCAAACTGCTTGCAGTTTCCAGCACAGCCCCCCCCCCTCAATAAGGCGGCCTCCTCTGAGTTCAGAACGCTAGACGCCGAAGCAGCAATGCAGAACAACATCAAAACTGATAATAACACCCAAATCTCGTGCCGAATCCGTATCAGCAGTCACCTCTGATGTGTGCAGTGTACCCTCTCCTCATTCGGCTGTCAACATCTGTTTCATTGTTCTGTTTCATTGTTCATTTGCCGCCTCTGCGATTAGGAAACGGAACCGAGCTGCGGCCCTCGTCCTGCCTGCCCGGATGAGCTTAGGCTTCATCGCGTCATAAGCATCTGCCCAGAGCATAAAAAAAGGGTGAGGCCTTTTGGCCTCACCCTCAACTCACAGCAGAACCATTCTAGTTCTGTTTCTTCACAGCAAGCGCGTTTAGAATCGGCGCAGCTCCGCTGGAATCCAGAGTTCCTGTTGCGGATACATAATCAGCAGTCGTGAAGCTATGACCCGCGAAGTTGACTTTGACAGGCATGCCGGATCCATCATCAATGTAGAAACTGTCGCTGTCGATCGGAGCAATGACCTTGCCCCAAAGCGTAAAGACAGTGCCGGCAGGCACGTTACCTATGATCGAATCCCAAGCAGCCTTGTTGCTCAAGCCATAAGAATCGATATGGCCGGATACCGCGAATGTGACGCTCGGCCCCATAGCAGCAGCCAGGTTGCCGGCAGCATCCGAAGCGGTTCCTGACGCAATCGAAATACCAAGAGCGCCGCTGCCTGTGATATCGGAGATAGTCACGGTTCGGTTCGTGGCCCCAGTGCCGCTCACTACCACCGAGCCAGCGGCGGCGGAGCCGGTCTTATTTAGCGTGACATGAGAGCCAGCCAAAGTGATCTGATCCGCGCCGCCGTAAGTGATCTCATAACTCACCGGCCCGTTAGCCGTTGTCGAAACAGATGGAGCGCCGATGCTTATCGTCGGAGCGACCGTGTCCAGAACAATCGCCGCAGAGACAGCAGCCGACCAGTTGCCGACCTTATCTCTGAACTTGGCGTAGACGGTCTTTGCGCCATCACCCGAAGGCAGGGCATAGCTCTTGGTTGCCGCATAGGCTTCGGCGGCGGAGTAGTTGACTCCATCGCTGCTGAACGCCATCTGCGACATGCCACTCAGATAGTCAGTAGCGGCAAGAGTAAGGGTAACAGCCGCAGTCTTGGTGTGGCTGGCTCCTCCGTTGATCTTGACGCTGCAGTTAACCGGCGCCGTAAGGTCAACATAGTCGATCTCCAAGCGCGGCGGCTTGCCCGACCCGCCGATATTCTCTCTGTTATCGAATATCTTCGCAAAAGCTGCATCCGCTTCGTTTGTATCGTTCTTTACGAATACGCCTCTGTTGGCTGGCGGCACGCCCTGCGTTCGGCCGTTAAATGACCACAAATAATCGCCAGTGTTGACACACGCGGTCGTGGCTCCTGCGTATTTGGCCCCGATGCCGACGTTGTTCCATGTGCCGTTTGTCTCGTCCCAGTCATTGTTGACTTTGTAAAGCGAGATATCGGCGGATGCAGTAGAATTGAACTGAGAATATTGATACATGCGTATTCTCACGCTGTTTGCAGCATCCATGGTCTCGTTAGTCGTGGGCGCACCCGTCATATCCCACTGTACAAGCCCGCGGCGTGTCTGCAGAACTTCCATTGCACTGAACCCGACTGCTACACCGCCCTGACCGCATACATCCTTGCTGCCACTACGCGTATAGCATGTCTGAGACGCGTTAGACCGCGTCCAGGTTGCAGCGGTGCCGGTATCAAGGGGCGCGCTCTTGGCCGAATAGTTGGGCTTTGCGTCGTAGGCGTCCACTTGATAGGTGTAGCCGGTATTTTCGCTCAAACCCGTATCGTTATAGCTCGTGCCGGTAGCGGTTCCGACCTGGGTCCCATTTCGATAGACCCTGTAACCGGTCACGCCAACGTTGTCAGTCGAAGCATCCC
>JAAYKG010000028.1 GCA_012522555.1 Armatimonadota bacterium | reverse complement strand
GCCGATGTCCCTAATGCGCCTTTGAGCGCTGACGAGGCCGCTCGGATAGCTTTGATACATCAACCAGGCATAACCTCCGCTAAGGCCGGGGTTATAACCGCAGAGGGCGCACATACAGCGGCCAAATCCGGATTGCTGCCGAGCTTAGCGAGCACCAGCAGCTATACGAGTGTCGCATTGTCCCCGGTGGGGCTGGTGCCGGGCAGTGGCACGTCGTCAGGATATCAGATCACAGCTAATATCAGACAACTCATATTTGATTTTAACCATACCCGTGATCTTGCCAGGCAGGCTTCACAGAAACTGCGGGCGGCCAATGCGAATATGACCAGGGTTGAATCAGACACTGTGCTGCGAGTCAAACTGGCGTTTTATGCGTATTCCCAAAACCTGCAGATTGTAAAAGTCAATGAGGCCAACGTCCAAAATGCTCAGAGTCATCTCGCCCTTGCCCAAGCCAGGCTGGACGCAGGAGTGGGGTTGCCGGCCGACGTAGTTCGAGCTCAAACCGCTGTCGCGGACTCCATCTTCAGCTTGAACCTTGCTCGCAATGCGGCTTCTATTTCAGGTGTGACTTTGGCTGAGTTAATGGGCATAGATCCACGCACCCCGATAGTCCCGTCCGAAGCCGAAGAACCAGCTATAGCGGTTGATGATGTTGTTGAGCTTACTATTCAAGCCACCAAAACCCGACCGGAAATGCTGCAGGCGCAGGCAAATCTGGTTGCGGCCAATTATTCGGTGAGCGCTGCAAAGACCTCCAATGCACCAGCGATCTCCGCAAACGTTGGGTGGCTGCAGCGCGGCGCTGGCTTCCCCCCTGGCAACGATACGGTGACTTATGGAGTGGCAATCCAATGGACGCCGTTTGATTCAGGGTTGACCGCGGGACGCGTAGAACAGGCACGGGGGGCTTTGCTGTCTGCTCAGGCCGATCTTGAAGCGACAAAACTGGCTGTAAGCGCGGACGTATCAAAGTCATATCTTGATCTGAAAACAGCGGAGCAGCGTGTGTTGACATCCGATGCCGAGGTAGCTAACGCCTTGGAAGCTCTTCGATTGGTGGAAGGTCGATATAAAGCCGGGCTAGGCGCATTTTTAGACGTTCTCGATGCTCAGACGGCCTTCATAAAAGCCGACAGTAACAGGGTAAATGCCAGAACATCGGTGGATCAAGCCAGAGCTGCCCTCTCGCACGCTATAGGAGCATCCTGATCTTGTAAATGCTGATTCATGCGGAGATTGTTCAGGATTCGTCGCCGTCGCAGATGACTCGTTATGCGGGGCTATTTCCATATATTGACTTGGCGTGTGTGCTTGGGTTGGCAAGAGAATCGGACCCAAGGATCGGGGTATGCGGCAAGCAGGGCTGGATGGACTGGCAGCGTGTGTTGTCTTTGGCACTGCTGAATTCGACCGGCGCGGAGCGTGTGGAGGATCGAAGGGTGCGTGCCATTATTTGACATCGAAAGACTCTTATGTTAGATTTTTATTCAGAACCGGCTGATTGTCAGCGGCCGGTTCATTGTGTTTTGTCCGGAGAATGACGATATGCTGCTTGGAACGCAAAAAATAAGCACTAGAGACCATCTGGAAGTAGGCGGATGCGATACAGTCGATCTGGCCGCGCAATTCGGCACGCCGCTGTATGTTATGGACGAGGCGCTGATCAGGCATAACTGCAAACAATATGTCGATTCGTTTGCGGATTGCTATGGAGAATCAGCGGTCGCATTTGCAAGCAAGGCATTTATGACCACAGCAATGTGCCGGATAATCGATCAAGAAGGGCTGTGGCTTGACGTTGCAAGCGCTGGGGAGCTATATACCGCAAAATGCGCAGGATTTCCCACACAGCGAATCATCTTTCACGGCAACTACAAATCCATCGAAGAGCTGGAATTGGCGGTTCAAAGCGGTGTCGGTTTGGTGGCGCCTGATAGCCTTGCCGAGATTGAGCAATTGGGTGCGGTTGCCGAAGACGCAGGGGTTCGTCAATGTGTTATTTTGCGCTGCAATCCCGGTGTCGATCCGCACACCCACAGGCTTATCAGCACGGGTCAGGAAGATAGTAAATTCGGGTTCAATATCCGCAGCGGCGATGCTATGAAAGCGGTTCGGAAGGCTCTTAGCCTGTCCGGGCTGAAGCTGGTCGGACTGCACTGTCATGTGGGCAGCCAACTGCTGGATGCGATGCCCTATGTTGAGGCTGCCAAAGTGATGGCCGGGTTCATGAAAAGAATATCCGATGAAACCGGCTTCGAGATTGGCATTCTTAATATGGGAGGCGGGATCGGAGTCCGTTATATCGAGGAGCATAACCCTCCGACTATTGCGCAATGGGCGGAATTGATCAGTAAGTCAGTGACAGACGCCGAGAACGAGGCCGGGGTTTGCAAGCCGAAGCTGATGGTTGAACCTGGTCGATCAATAGTTGGGGAAGCGGGCATTACACTCTACTCAGTCGGGCCTATTAAAGAATGCGGCATCCCTGAACCGCCGGGCACGCGAACCTATCTGGCCGTCGACGGCGGACTTTCGGACAATCCACGTCCCACAATGTACGATGCCGTCTATTCAGCCATCATCGCCAATAAGGCGGCGGCCGAGCCTGTAAAGGAATATCGGGTTTCCGGCAAGCATTGTGAAACTGATATGCTCATTTCAAGCGTATTACTACCGGAGGCAGAAGCTGGTGATCTGCTGGCTGTTCAGACCACTGGAGCGTATAACTATTCGATGGCCAGCAACTACAACCGATTCACTCGCCCTGCGGTTGTGCTGGTCAAGGAAGGTACGGCCGACTTGATCGTTCGCCGCGAGACTCTCTACGAATTAGTAAAATGTGATCTGATGCCGGATCGGCTTAAAGTGTAAATAGTAACCTCCCCGTTTGTGCGGAGATATAATAAATATGTTAAGAAGCAATTTTTCGTTTTATCCGTTCATTCTCTCGATGGTGGCGCTGGTAATCTGCATCACCATACACGAGTTTGCGCATGCGTTCTCTGCCTGGAGAGCAGGAGATGAGACTCCGTATAAGCAGGGGCGTATATCGTTGAATCCGATAGATCACCTCGACCCAATGGGCACAATAATGATGGTAGTATCATCGCTTGCCGGGTTTGGAATAGGGTGGGGGAAGGCTGTAAGAATCAATCCATCAAATTTCCGGAACCCACGCTGGGACAATTTGCGCGTGTCGTTGTGGGGGCCTTTGTCCAACCTGATCGCGGCTTTTGTTGTGGGGATTATTATCCGCACAGTCGGCCATTCGATGTCTGAGGCGCTCGCTTTGTTTCTTTTGATATTGATGCAGATCAACATAGCTTTGGCACTGTTCAACTTGATACCTATCCATCCGCTGGATGGCTCGCATATTCTGACTTCACTGCTGCCATATGAATCGGCGAGACGATACAACTATTTTATGGCACGGCACGGAATGCTGGCGTTTATAGGGCTGATCGTGTTGGGAAATAGAATATTCCCGATCATTATCGGAATGCCGACGAGGTTTTTGATGCAAGCTTTTGTGGGGTTATGAGCAAACGGAGATTGCTTTCCGGGATGCAGCCGACGGGTTTGCTGCACTTGTGCAATTTGGAAGGTGCGCTGTCCAACTGGGTTAAGCTTCAGGACGACTACGAAGCGTATTTTTTCATCGCTGATTGGCACTCTCTGACCACATTATACGACTCCCCTGATCTCATCGCGCAGTATGCTTATCAGGTTGCGATAGATTTTCTTGCCGCAGGTCTCGATCCTGACCAGTGCGCGATATTTGTGCAATCGGCTGTTAAGGAACACGCGGAACTCCATCTGTTGTTGTCTATGGTTACGCCGGTCTCCTGGCTTGAGCGTGTGCCTACATATAAAGAGAAGCAGGCTGCTTTGAAAGCGGCGGGCAGCAGCTATGGCTTGCTGGGTTATCCCGTGCTTCAGGCGGCCGACATCCTCGCTTATAAAGCCGATGTTGTCCCGGTAGGCAGGGATCAGCTTCCGCATCTGGAGTTGGCTCGTGAGATAGGCAGGCGATTCAACTATTTGTTTGGCGATATCTTCCCGGACTGCAAAGCCTTGATGACGCAATTCCCGCAGATTCCCGGTATGGACGGTCGCAAGATGTCCAAGAGCCATTCAAACGCAATTTATATCGCCGATTCACCTGAACAAACCCAGCAGAAGATTCGCTTGATGTTCACCGACCCTAATAAGCTCCATAGGCACGACAAAGGCCACAAAGAAGGCTGCGCGGTCTATGAAATGCTGAATATCTTCGGGCGCGCGGATTTACACGAGGATTGCGAGGCGGGTAGGGCCGGTTGCCTTGAGACTAAAGATAGATTGGCAGATTTGATAAACGAGAGGCTAGCTCCAATTCGCGACCGCCGCCGTGAACTCCTGGCAAAGCCGTCTGTTGTAGAAGATATCTTGGCCGACGGAGCGCATAAGGCTCGTATCGCTGCTCAACAGACTCTAGCGGAGGTGAGAGAGGCTATGGGGGTGCGCTAGAATTATGGCTACTAAAGTCGAAGAAGAGTTTGTCGACAAGAATTTCGACGGGCAAGATATATCCGGCGAGGAATATGAAAGCTGCGTCTTCACCCGCTGTAGCTTCATCGGTTCGGATATAAGCGAGTCGAAAATCAACAAATGCAGCTTTGAGGAATGCAATTTCGATCAATCACGAATGAATGCGGCCATTGCAGTCAGTTCCTCGTTTGCCAACTGCACATTCACGCACGCATATCTGTTTTTGGCTCAATTCACGCAGTGCCGGCTAATCGGCGCATCATTCGCAAACGCCGATATGACTGGAATATCAATTTTGGGCGGGGATTGGTCGTGGTCGAATCTACGATACCAGAACTTGGCCGAACTCGATTTACAGGGTATAAAGCTGATCGAATCCGACCTCTACGGCTCCGATCTTACAAAAGCCAACTTGCGGGACTCCGACCTGACAAAAGCAGACTTCTCGACCGCGAAGCTTATCGAGACCGACCTGCGAGGCGCCAAACTGAACGGAGCGCTGCTTCAAACTGCAAATCTTAAAGGCGCCAGAATGGATACCTCCCAAGCTATCTATTTCGCCCAAAGCCATGGCATAATTGTCGAGTGACGGATTCTAAGGTGAGGTCGAAACCAAACTTCCATCAGGAGGCGAGGGTTAGACCCACATGTCCCTCTCCTGGGGGAGAGGGTTAGCACACGTATCCCCTCTCCTGGGGGAGAGGGTTAGGGTGAGGGCGAAATCTACTTTCCCGCCCAATCTCTCATATTTCAACACCTTGCTCGGTTTGCCAAGCTCGCCCCCTCACCCCAGCCCTCTCCCTCGAGGGAGAGGGGGGAGATTGTGCCTGCGACAAGGGGTAGAGTTGGCTCATTTGCCCCCTCACCCCGGCCCTCTCCCTCAAGGGAGAGGGAGTAGATTGTGCCCCGTCGTAGGGGGAGAGGGTTAGGCCCACATGTCCCTCTCCTGGGGGAGAGGGTTAGGGTCAGGGCGAATTAGCACCCTAAGCCAACATCTCGATGAAGCTTTCGATACGCACTCTTGTTCGCGCATCAAGCGGCGTCGGGGAGTCCCCCTCAATTGTGAGTATAGGCACATCGACGTGCTTGCGCATAATCAAGTCCTGAATCTGCCGAAAGCAAAAGCTCTGGGTATAATGAATCAACCCACGGATACCTCGGCGTTCGACCTCTCGAGAGATGTCTTCAATTCGCGCATATACATCGTAAGGGTAAGTATAAATCGAATACTGTTCTATTAAATCGCTGGTCTCATAAGGCATCGCAAATTGCCGCTGCACTTCATTGAACACCACTCGCACGCCCATATCCTCAATCACGTCGTAGAAATCCGTGAAAATGGTCGGCACCCCGATATAACCCAGTCGCAATCTGTCGTCAGCTACATGCCCTTCACTTAACGCCTGGCTTAATCGAGCATCTACATCGCGCTCAAATGCCTGATAATCCCCATTGAAATCGCTGCAGCAAATCTGATAATAATGGTTGTCGAATGAACTTACGACATTCTTTTGCCACGTCAGATCGTCGAGCTTGCGCACTTTGCGTCGTATATCATCAAGACGGCTCTTGCTTCTAAGCGCATCCTCGTATGTTGTACCCAGTCGGTCGATGAGTTGGTTTATCTGCAGTTCGAGGAGATGGCGATTCCGTCCGTATGGATAACTGAACGGGATAACCTCCATCCCGGATTCTTTGAGAGTCTCCACCATCGCTTGAGTCTGCGTGCAGTCCCCCTCCACCACAGCCACCAGTGCATCGATGCCGCCTGGTCCATATACTCCCAGCCGCGCGGCCGCAATCGAATACATACCCTTGATCCACCCGCAGGCGCTGCGCGGATAGCCGTCATACTCGGCGACAGTGACTAGCTCTTCGGGATCTGTCGAGTTGATGAAAATATTATTCAGGTCAACAGGGATACAACCGGCGGCAAATACCGCCTCGACGGGGATCGTCGTCGTCATTCCGATCTTTTTCATTTAAGCCCTAAAATATGATGGCACTGGGGAATCACCCGCACATCGGTCAAATGCGCCGCTGCAACATCCTGAAGCCGCATCAGATGCTCTCCAGATGCGGTAGTTGGGCCGGTTACAGGCTGAATTACCAGTGTGATGTGTCTGTCTATAGGAGAAATAATATCGCAGCAGTGTGTAATCTCTTCATCGGTAGTAGTTGATGAAACGACGGCTTTCACAAATACGTTCGTGCCGGATGCAACTCGCAAAAACTTAGCGTGCTCATCCCAAAATGCTCTTCCATTAGTGCTGGGCAGTTTCATATCCATAGCCACGACATCAACCCATCTCATCACGCCGGCGAGTTGCCGATATAAAGTGCCGTTTGTCTCCAGATGGTTGGTAAAACCCGCATCTTTCAAAGTGAGCAGCATTGACGCCAAATAATCGGCCTGTACCAATGGTTCGCCGCCGGTTATGGCTACAGACCGATGACCATATTTCAAGCATTTAGCCACGACCTGCTCGACATTAACAGGGTTTTCGATCGATTCAACATCACCAACAAGGCAGATCGCTGGTTTCTCTTCCCTTGCCGCGGGAGTATCGCAATAGCCACAATCGAGGTTGCAGCCGGCAAAGCGAACGAATGTCTGCCTTTGCCCGCAGTATATTCCCTCGCCTTGAATAGATTCAAATATCTCGTATAAAAAACCGCGATCAATCATCGTCTTCGAAATAGGTCGCACACGAGGTCGGGGTCTCCCAGACACTCACAGAGTAGGTTTGGTGCACATCATTTTTTACTCGATCGAAAATCAGCTTGGCAATTGCCTCAGCTGTCGGGTTCTGGCTGGAAAACTCCGGTAAGTCGTTAATGTATTGATGGTCGAGATAATCCAGCACCGACTTGAGCACTGTTTTGGCCTGGCGAAAATCCAGCGCCAACCCGGAATCATCGAGCGACTCGAACCGAAACGCCACACGCACATGGTAGGTATGACCGTGCAGCCTGCTGCACGCTCCATCATAATCGCGCAGACAATGCGCAGCATCAAAGGTGTCTTCAATAGCAATTTCATACATAATAACAGTTCAATTATACCACGAGCATTCGGGTTGGGCTATGGCCAATATAGAGACAATACAACCCGCAGGCCAGGTGATGCTGCGCGTAAACCGAGTTGTTCAACACTCTTGGTTTTGGGAATAACACCTGTGGATCTCACCGGCAAATGCCGATAATAATCTGTATAATACTTCTGAACGCAGCAAGAATAGCTATAATTGATTACTTGACACGAGATATGGTTGGGGATATACTGCTTGTGGGGGGCAGCCCAAAGCAATGATAATCTGCGCAGGCGGCAGCGCATTATGCCGCACCCAGCATCGACTCCGCCGTGTTGGTCTTGATATCCATTGCATCTAAAAGAAAGGACGGGTATCACGATGCCAAAAAGGAAAGGTTTTACACTCATCGAGTTGCTGGTCGTCATCGCGATCATCGCAATCCTCGCTGCCATTTTGTTCCCGGTGTTTATGGCCGCGAAGGCCCAGGCTGCCAAGACAAAATGTCTCAACAATGTCAAGCAGATCGCGCAAGCATGTATTATGTATGAAGACGACAACAACGGAGGAATGGTCCCAGGTTACATCGTGGGTCAGTGGGGTGACTGGTATAGTCTAATCAACAAATACCTGAAGCAGATGAACCCGGGAGCCGACGGTGGGTTTGAATTGCGCGGCGTATATTTCTGTCCCAGCATGCCGAGATCGCTTTATCCTAACGGTCAGGAAATTCCAGACAACCTGAAGCGCTGCTATGCGATAAACGCTGCCTACCTGGGTGGATTCCCCAATGAAAACGAATTTCATAAAAACAGCGAATTGGCAAAGGCAACTACTACAGTTCGCGTCTTGGAGACCTGGAACTTCAGAGAGTATCGCGCGGCAAGTAAGGGCTGGGGGACAGCTTATTGCTATCCGCCGATAAAGAAATCCGCGTATGCCATTCAAAACTTCTGTTGGCCTCCGGGTTGGCACAACGGAGCCACCGCAGTTGGCTGGTGTGATGGGCACGTATCATTCACTACTGTAGGTCCGCCGAGCATTGATGGCTCAAACATGAGGGCTGAGGATTACAAGGGTGTTATGCAGAAATATTATCGAGATGATAACAATGCTGCGCACGCCGACCCCTGGTTCAGGTTAAGTTATCCGAAACCGTAACATCCAATCGCAATTTAGAACCGAATAAGCCGCTCCTAGTGGGGCGGCTTATTTTGTAAGTCTTATTATACGAACCCAAGCACTTGTTTGCTACAAAGAAAAGCGGGGCCGTTTCCGGTCCCGCTCAAAATTGACTGATTATCAGATTTGAGATTATTATTCGGATTCCGTGGTGGCCTCTGCCTTTGCTTCGGCCGCATGCTCTTCGGCTTCTTCCTCTTCGATCGCTGGCTCTGCGTGTACAGTAGGCACTGCGCAGCTGCATACCAACGTGTCCGGATCAGGAAGAATGGTTATGTCTTCAGAAAGTTGAATGTCCTCCACTCTGATGTGTTCGCCTGCTCCAAGGTGGGTTACATCTATCTCGATTCGCGGAGGAATGTCCGTCGGCAAGCAACTTACATAGAGTTCGTCCAGGGTCTGGTCCATAATGCCACCATCAGCCAGCCCCACTGCCTCTCCAACAAGAACAATCGGCACATAGACCGATATCTTCTCTTTGAGGTTGATCCTCTGGAATTGCATATCCAGCACTTTTCGCGTAAGAGGGTGCTTATCGAACTTCTTCAAGACAACAAGACCATCTGCTTGTTGCGGCGCGTCAAGTATCTTCATCTCGATGAGGGTCTTAATCCCAGCTTCGGCCTGCTTGGCCTGCTGCGCAAAGTCCTCGAGTTTCAGCTCGATTGGAACCGGCTCGCTGTCGCGACCGAAAACGCTTCCGGTCACATAGCCTTGCTTACGGATTTCGTTTCTATGTCTTTTGGTCTGGTCGGAGCGATATTTCGCTTCGAGCTTCAGTGTCTCCATTATTAGCCTGTCCTCCCAATATCACCGTGATAGTATAACCAAAATCACGTCCCTGCGTCAAGGGCTGCCCATTCAATTCAAGCAGGAACAATGGCAAAATTGGTTAGGTGCTCAGTTTGACAATTCACTAGCAGGGGTAATAGTTGTTGAGTGAAAAGCTCAGTTATATAAGTTAAGGGATAAAGGGAGGTGTCCGTATGTCCACTAGGCTTAGAGGTTTTGCGTCCATGGACCCCGAGAAACAAAGAGAAATTGCGAGAAAAGGTGGACGTGCCGCTCATAAGAAAGGCACAGCTCATCAATGGACGAGCGAAGAGGCGCGTATTGCAGGTCGCAAAGGCGGGGAAGCGAGCCACGGCGGAGGAAGAAGAAAAAAGTCTGAATCCTGAGATGTCGACGGCTGATATATGGCATGTGCCGGGGGAACACGCCGGAGACCCAAACACCGGCTGTATCTGATGGCTGACATGCTGCATCGCTCAGGGCGGCGGGGAGCAATGACTCAGCGCCGCCCGCTCTGCTATCGCACTTTTTGCAAACATTCCGCGCTAAATATTTGACATGAACCCTGGTTTTACCTACAATATGCCGGGCCGCACGGAGGGTTCATTGTGATTCTGACGGTTACCCCTAACTCATCTATAGATAAAACCTACGTCATCGAAGGATTTGGCATTGACCGAATCCATAGGCCTTCCAATATCACCAGCGCCCCTGGCGGCAAAGGAATTAACGTGCTGCGGGTGTATCGGGAACTTGGAGGCGGAGGCGTCGCGACTGGATTTATCGGGGGCAGGGTGGGGGAAGCAATTGTCGAAGGCCTTGACAAGGAGGGTATTGCACATAATCTCGTCTGCATAAAAGAGGAATCCCGACTCTGCCTGAAAGTTGTGGATCCAATCAGTGGGACGCAGACAGAGATTAACGAAATTGGCCCACAAGTTGCCGAAGACGAAGTCGAGCAGCTCAAGCGGAGAATAATGAGCTTGCTTGATGGAATCGAATGGCTTGTACTTTCTGGGAACGCGCCCCCCGGAGTACCCGTATCATTCTACAGAGAACTCATCGAGATCGCCAAATCACGTGGTGTCAAAACTGTGCTCGATGCTAGTGACGAGCAGCTTAAGGAGGCTATCAAAGCCGGACCTTATATGATTAAGCCCAATGTGCATGAGCTTTCGGGACTGGTTGCTCTAGAGTTGGTAACCATAGAGGAAATCTGCAGTGCCGCTAAAAGTCTGGAGCAATATGGTGTTACAATTGTCGCTGTTACCACTGGGCGCAGCGGAGCTTTGGTGACTAATGGTAGTCATGCTTGGCAGGCTGCTCCACCGGAGATAGAGTTTGCTAGTGCGGTAGGGTCTGGCGATTCGTTTGTCGCCGGTTTTTTGCACGAGCTGGCCGATGGTGGTTCGTTGCCAGATGCACTGGTGCTGGGGACCGCCGCAGGCGCTGCAAATGCCGCAACTTATGGTGCCGGTTCTTGCTCGAAAAGTAGTATAATGGAAGTAAAGCGTGGGGTTACTCTTAACGCTTTGTTCTAGTCTTGGGAAGTCCGAATGTTTAGTTTGCCTAATGGGCCGGAACTGGTTTTTATATTGGCGCTCGCGCTCATTGTGTTTGGGCCTAAGAAACTGCCGGAGATCGGCAAATCTATAGGAAAAGGGCTGCGCGAGCTTAGGAAAGCTTCGCGTGAAATCACGGACGCGCTGGACTTCCGCGAAGACTTGAACTTGAACAATATTTTGGATGATGGTGATGACGAAGACATCCTTGTCTCTAAGTCTGACACGAATGATTCGGAGCCTAATGACAGCGCCGAGTCTGATGATCAAGTAGATTTACCAAAGGAGAACGATCAAGATGCTGCCAATAGCATGGATCCCGAGCGGACCGGAATTGTGGATAGTAGTCCTGATAATAGTGGTGTTGTTCGGAGCGAAGAAACTTCCGGAGATAGGAAAGTCACTGGCTGAAGGAATCCACGAGTTCAAAAAAGCAGCCAAGAGCGCGAAGGACGAAGACTCTGATGATTCTAAAACTGATACTTCCGCTTAAGAGGACACGGATCAGATTCCTCTGGTGTATTGACTGCGATATGCCGATCTGATAGTATAGTATGGTTCGGCGAAGATCAGGAGAGAAAACAACTAGATATGAGCACGTTTTTCATTATTCTTCAAATCATAAGCGCACTGGCTCTGATTGGTATTGTTATGTCACAGGCTACCAAGAGCGAGGGTCTGTCGGGGACTATCGGAGGAAAGGCCGAATCGGCTTTTCAGGGCAAACCCGGATTTGAAGACAAATTGAGTGAGATCACAAAGTGGGCCGCGGTGTTCTTTTTGGTGACAAGCGCCCTGGTGGCTTATGTCGTGCCGATGGCGCACTAGAAAGTTGTGATTTATAAGTCAGCCCGCATTTCAAATGAAATGTGGGCTGTTTGATCGTCTGGCGAAGATAGTCAGGCGACTTTCTTTTCAGCAGTTGCAATCTGGTGCGGGCAATCGGAGCACTCAGGGAGTTCGCAGTCGAAGCACTTGTCTTGGGGCGCCTCCGCTGCGGTAGCGTATAGATAGTAATAAAGCGACACGCACCCGACCAGCCATACAATTGCAAGGGTAATCCACATTTCAAAGCTCCTCCACTGATGATTATCGGACGAAAACACCCCTATCATCACAAGATTCGCTTCATTCACGTGCAAGTTTCTTAATAAAAATAATTTCTGTTATGTGTATTTGACACTTGCTTAAGATGTGAATGCAGCCTATAATGAAATACAGCAACCTTACATACACCACGCCGATAAAGGAGGCTCAAAATGGAGCGACGCCAGTTCTTGTTGAACCAAAGCGATATCCCGACAGAGTGGTATAACATCGCCGCCGATCTCGGGGAACCGCCGCCACCGCCGTTGCATCCGGCGACTCAGCAGCCCTGCAAGCCAGAGGACCTAGCGCCCATCTTCCCGATGGGGGTACTCGAGCAGGAGATGAGCACGCAGAGATGGATCAAGATTCCCGAACCTGTATTGGAGAAACTGGCGCTCTGGCGCCCCAGCCCTCTGTATAGGGCCGTGGGCTTGGAAAAGGCTCTGAAAACGCCCGCCAAGATTTTCTATAAATACGAGGGAACAAGCCCTGCCGGCAGTCATAAGCTCAATACCGCTATTGCGCAGGCATACTACAACAAACTCGAAGGCACCACACGCATTGCGACTGAGACGGGGGCGGGTCAGTGGGGAGCGGCACTGTCGATTGCTTGCAATTTCTTTGGGATCGGCTGCACCGTATACATGGTTAAGTGCAGTTACCAGGCCAAGCCCTATCGAAGGTCTATGATGCATACGTTTGGGGGAGAGGTTTATCCCAGTCCCAGCGAGAAGACCGAATTCGGCCGACAGGTACTTATGAACGATCCCGACTGCCCAGGAAGCCTTGGCATTGCGATCAGCGAAGCAATTGAAGATACCCTGGCGCACGACGACGTTAAATACTCATTGGGCAGCGTGCTAAACCATGTGGTTTTGCATCAGACTATAATTGGCTTGGAAGCCAAGAAGCAATTGGAAATGGCTGGAGTCTATCCGGATGTTGTGATCGGATGTGTCGGCGGAGGAAGTAACTTCGGCGGCATCGTGATGCCGTTTATGGCCGACAAGATAGCCGGCAAGGACGTTCGTGCGGTTGCAGTTGAGCCGAAAGCTTGCCCCACGTTGACATCTGGAGCATACAAGTATGACTTCGGCGATACCGCTAAGATGACTCCGCTGCTCAAAATGCACTCACTTGGGCCAGACTTCATCCCGCCAGCAATTCATGCCGGCGGACTACGATATCACGGCATGGCCCCGCTGGTAAGCTTGATAGTTGAGAAGGGATTAGCCGAGGCGGTTGCGGTCGATCAGTTGGATATCTTTGAAGCGGCCCTGACATTTGCTCGGTCTGAGGGAATTGTTGTCGCGCCAGAGTCAGCTCATGCGATTCTGCAGGCGATAAACGAGGCAAACCAAGCCACCGAAGAGGGTAAAGAAAGAGTGATTCTCTTCAACTTGAGCGGCCATGGCTTCCTCGATTTGGGCGCTTATGACTCCTATTTTGCAGATAAGCTTTGTAGCACAGACTAGCAGGAAAACTATCTGCACTTGTCTAATATGACATAGATACAAGTAAAGGCCCGTTTCCAACAGGGAACGGGCCTTTGTTCGAGGAATGAAGTGAAGTTCGCTATCTGCAATGAGATATTCGAAGGATGGTCACTCCAGGATATCTGCGAAGTGGCCGGCAGAGCCGGATATACAGGCCTTGAGGTTGCTCCGTTTACTCTTGGGAAACCTGTAGCCCAACTTCTGCCGATGGATCGCGATTCTATCCGGGCTACAGTTGAAAATGCGGGCTTACAGGTTGTGGGACTTCATTGGTGCCTTGCGCACACGACAGGCTTGCATATTACTTCGCAGGAAAGATCCGTCCGAAATCAGACGGCGGATTATCTGGTCGAGTTGATTCATCTTTGTGCGGATATCGGGGGAAGCGTGATAGTATTCGGCTCTCCTAAGCAGCGAAATCTGCCGGAAGGGGTATCACGAGATGAAGCGTCTGCTTATGCTGTTGAGGTGTTCCAAAGTCTCGTTCCGACCTTGAAAAGCCGAGAGGTCATCTTCTGTATCGAACCCTTGTCCCCACTTGAAACCGATTTTATCAACACTGCCGAGGAAGCTGAGAGAATAATTTCGCAAATTGGCTCCCCTAATGTAGCCTTGATTTTGGATGTTAAGGCGATGTCATCCGAAAACAAGCCTATCGCCGGGATTATTCGCGATCATGCCCATTCGATCGCACATTTCCATGCCAACGACGCAAACTTGAGAGGGCCAGGTTTTGGGAATACCGACTTTATGCCCATAGCGGCCGCTCTTCGGGAGATTGATTATACGGGCTGGGTTTCAGTAGAGGTATTTGATTTTACTCCGGATCCAATTACAATAGCCAACAGGTCAATGGGTTATCTTAAAAGCGTTTTCGACGCAAACAGGAGCTTGCCATGAACTTTTCAGTTACCGCGGAGCCGCATTCATACGTCAATTGCCCTTTGAAGATGCCGATCCATATTGCAGATCTTGGTTATGGAGAAGCCACGTTAGTTGATGAGCGCAACAATCGGATTGCTTGCCAGTTATTTAATGACAAAGGCACAGACAGTGTGGCCTGGATCGAGCCGAATCTGTCTGTGGGAGAAAAGAAATCCTATCGGCTTGACACATCGCCGGCAGGTTCAGTCACCCGCGTGGATATTGAAGACATAGGCGAGGAACGGTTGGAGGTGCAGATAGGCGGCAAGCTGTTTACGAGATACCATTATGGCGATCGGTGGGCAAGGCCGTTTTTGTATCCATTCATCGGACCCAAAGACATCCCCGTAACACGCGCCTACCCTAAGGAAAGCGACGTTGAGGGCGAAGCTACGGATCATCCGCACCAAAAGTCGGTATGGACTGCCTACGGGAAGATCAACAACACCGATAACTGGAGCGAAATAGGGGAGCATGGGTACATTCGCCATCGAAAGTTCGAGGAAGTCACTGGTGGGCCTATATTCGGTCGTATCAGAGCTATCAACAGTTGGGTGAATTACGAAAACGCAAAACAAATGGAGGAAGTGCGCGAGTTTACAATCTTCAATTTGGAATCGGAACGAATTGTCGATGTGCGAATCAAGTTTATTGCGACTGATGGCGATGTGTGCATCGGTGATACCAAGGAGGGTGGGGTGCTTGCCGTTCGGGTTGCTACATCCATGAACGAATCCAAAGGCGGGTTGATCACCAATGCCTATGGAGCCAGGACTGAGGCCGAGACTTGGGGACGGCCCGCAGCCTGGGTCGATTATTCCGGCCTGGTAGGAGGCGAAACAATGGGAATTACTGTTATGGATCATCCGAGCAGCTTCCGACATCCTACTCGTTGGCACGTCAGAAGTTACGGCTTATTTGCTGCAAACCCTTTTGCGCTTCGAGATTATGACCCCGGGCTGGGGATCAGCGGAGACTATACAATTCCAAACGGAGAATGTATATCTTTTTGCTATCGTGTTTATATACACGAGGGAGATGCGGAGCAGGCGCAATCTCGGGAGCGTTATTTTGGGTTTGTGGCTCCACCGAAAATAGAACTCACGTAACCCGAACAATCGCGTCGGTCATTTTGGCGACCCTGGTCATCTCTGCGACGTCGTGAACCCTAACGATATCTGCGCCGTTAGCGATCGACAGCGCTACTGTGGCGGCGGTGCCTTCGAGCCGATCGGACGGAGGCAGGCCGCCGAGGACCTTGCCGATGGTGGCTTTTCGCGAAGTCCCGACGAGAATCGGCCGTCCAATGGATTTTAACTCCCCTAGACGGCGCAGTATCTCAAGATTATGATCGGGGGTCTTGCCGAACCCGATCCCTGGGTCAACGATAAGTAGTTTTTCATCAACCCCGGCATCGGTAAGCGCGGCAATTCGGCTGCGCAGCATTCCGACTATCTCCCCCATAAGATCGCTGTAGACGGGGTTGGTCTGCATGGTCTCCGGATTGCCCAAAATATGCATCAGCACGGCAGGACACTGCTTTTTTGCCAATAATACCGGCATAGCCGGATCAAATGAGGCCGCGCTTATGTCATTCACTATTGCAGCCCCTGCATCCAGCGCAGCCTCAGCCACTTTAGCTCGGTAGGTGTCGATAGACAGCGGTATATCTAACACGCCGGCCAATTTGCGCACAACCGGCAAAACGCGATTCAGCTCCTCGGAAGCGGGAATCTCCTGCGCCCCTGGACGTGTGGATAATCCTCCTATGTCGATAATGTCAGCCCCATTGGAGGCCATTTGAATGGCACATTCGATAGCTTCGTCCGCTGAGGCGAAGCGCCCTCCATCGGAGAATGAATCAGGAGTCAAGTTGAGTATCCCCATAATCAGGGTACGCTGCCCGATTTTGTGAAAGAGTTCGCCCAAACGGGAGTCGATAGCGGAATCTTGCGGGACAAAAGGTACGCCGTCGAAATGGCGAATCACAGCTTCGACTTCGGCTGCAAGTTCTCCGCAGCCGAACCCCTGCTCCCGCAGTGCCATAAAAGCCCGCTGGTAGTGCTTGCGAGTCCCCATTAAAAGAACATCACTCTCATCCACAGCCGCTGTGATGATATTTCGGCTGACTACTGCATCCCCTCCGTTTGAGAGAAACGTCTCTTTCAGGATATGGGCTATCGGGCGGCGCACGCGTTCCAGTTTCACCAGATAATGCCTTGACTTGACGAGCATGTGGCGGATACCCGCATCCTCAGCATCGATCGCTTTCATCTCTGCTATTATCTCATCATCGGTTTTTAAGCATAGGACCCGCGCATTATGAGCCATGTCGATTACCTTCAATTTCATTATTGTCTACGGTTTGGGTGCAAACGGCACAAACATTGCATATATTATGCATATAGGAGTGCTGTATGTTATCTTGCTCGCCGATACGTGTAATCATCCGATTACACATCCAAAACAACAGAATTTGTATGCCCCGCGACGCCAAGTGGATTAGCCACGAGAGATATCTGGCGGATCTCTGGTTCACTGAGCGTTTTATATAACTAAACCGCTGTTTAACCGGCAACTGCACTCGCGATGAACTGGTATATTGCCAAGAGCCAACGTGAGTATGGCTTGCAGTTTTTCAGCCACGGCCGCCGTTTGCGCTCGCACAAAGTCGTGATTCAAGCTATCTGCCTGCAATCCGCTCGCTGGATTTGTGACTATGGCGAGTGCCCCATAACACAATCCCGCCTCCCTCGCCAACACGACCTCCGGCACATTCGTCATCCCGACCACCTGCGCACCCCACGAGGCGTACAATCGAACTTCGGCAGGAGTTTCATATCTTGGGCCGTCTACTCCAAGATATACACCTGCAGGCTCGTATTGGACGCCAGAGTCTTCACAAGCAGCCCGCAGTACATCTGATACGCAGGGACAATATGGGTGGGTGAAGTCGGTATGAACTATCGAATGGTCATCGGATGTGAAAAATGTGCTGATTCTCTGTTTTGTGAAATCTATAAAATCGGCTAGAATCGCGAATGAGCCTGGCGGCAGATCGTTTCGCAGGGATCCCACAGCGCACACTCCTATTACAGCTTCGACCTCCAGAATGCGTAGAGCCGCCATTTGAGCGCGATAATTTATTGCGGAGGGTGGGGCCGAGTGATCCAGCCCGTGCCTGGGCACAAAGATTAGATTGCTTGCTTCATTTTCAATCAACTCCACTTCTCCGAACCGGGTGGAGATATTTTTGGCTGCCCCTTCTCGAAAACAGGGCATTTCGTCAATACCGGTTCCGCCTATCAAAGCCAGACGCACGACAATACCTCCAGGGCTGCGTGGGTTGCGCAGCTCGTTTTCTCTCCCTCGCCCTCACCCCAGCCCTCTCCCCCAGGAGAGGGGGTAACACGATGCGCCCTCACCCCAGCCCTCTCCCTCAGGAGAGGGGGTAACACGATGCGCCCTCACCCCGCCCTCTCCTCCAGGAGCGGAGGTTAAGGTGAGGGGACACAACCTCTGATTGACATTCCTCTATTCGCCTGATAAACTCCTTCATGTGCGCCCAGCTAAAGCGCATCGAAGTATCATCCGACAATCACTAAAGCAGGTAATTGGCCTGTGTTGGTATAAGGATAATCAAAAGCAGGCTGTTTTTTAGCCGTTTTCAGGAGGGTTAAGCTAATGGAGATGGATCTTGTTATCAACGTTCGCCGCAATGGTGCGGTTCCGATAATCGACCTATCCGGTGAGGTAGATGCGTATACCTCTGCACGGTTCAGAGAGGCTATGGTAGAGCTGATCGACGGCGGTTCGGCGAACCTGATTATCAGTATGCTGAAAGTGGACTATATTGATAGCTCGGGGCTTGGCGCGTTGGTCGGGGGGCTTAAGCGTTCAACTGAAAACGGCGGCAGAATAGTCATCGTATGTGATAATCCGCAGATCCGAAAAGTCTTCGAGATTACTGGCCTTGAGAAAGTTTTCCCGATATTTGAAGCCGAAGTCGATGCCTTGGGTATGATAAGCTAAAGCATAATCAGACGTGATAGACACTGCCTGCGGGCCAGGCAACCAGGAAGGAGGAATGCTCCACTGGATGGAGCACTGTGCGCATGAGTGAAACCGATAAAGTTGCTGATATGACGTTTGTTCCCGAGGAGTTTGCACTGCGAGACGAAGTGAGGTGGCTCAAAAGCGAGGACCTCAATTTGTTCAGCTTTATCCGACAGTCGATGAACAAAATCGAGCCTGCCTATGTTTCGACGTACCCGCCGAGTGAGTGCGGAATTGCTACGTTTTGCAAAGATGTTGCTACGTCCGTGGCGAAATATACTCCATTTTCCAAACCCACTATAGTCGCTATTAAACGCGAGCACGAGATCGAGCCGTACGAAAGAGTCGTCCGCTATCAGATACTTAAGGAAGATCGGCAATCATACCTTGATGCCGCAAAATATATTAACGACTCCTCGATAGACATTGTCAATCTGCAACACGAATACGGCATATTCGGCGGCGATGACGGAGAATATGTGCTGGATTTCCTCCACGCATTGAAAAAGCCGGCCGTAGTTACACTGCACACAGTGCTGCACAGCCCCAGCCCGAACCAGAAGCGTATAACCCAAGAAATGGGCAAGATGTGTGAAGTGATGGTCGTGATGGTCAAGACTGGGCGCAATATATTGCTGGATGGCTATTCGGTGGACCCCGCTAAGATAACCGTTATCCCGCATGGAGTGCCGAATGTACACCGGGTCGCGTCATCTACCGTTAAAAGGGCGCTGGGGATGGCTGATAGGCAGATCATCTCCACTTTCGGATTGATAAATCGCGGCAAGGGTATAGAATATGTTATCAAGGCGATGCCCAAAATACTGGAAAAATACCCAAACGCCATATACCTCGTACTAGGCGAAACCCACCCGGGAGTGCGAAAGCACGAGGGCGAATCTTACAGAAACATGCTCACCGAGATCATCAGCGAACTAGGCCTCGAAGAGCACGTACGGTTCAACAACAGGTTCCTGTCCCTCAGTGAATTGGTGAGATATCTGTGCGCAACGGATGTATATGTGACTCCATATCTCAGCAAGGATCAAATATCCAGCGGCACATTGGCTTATGCGCTGGGATGTGGCAAGGCGACATTGAGCACGCCGTATCTTTATGCCGAGGAAGTGTTGGCGGATGGCAGGGGCATTTTGATAGACTTTCAGTCCCCCGAGAGCGTTTCCGATACGGTTATCAAGGTGCTGGACGATAAGGACCTGCGGGAAAGCCTGGAATCGGCGGCCTATCACTATGCGAGGCGGGCGGCGTGGTTCAACGTTGCGATAAGTTATCTTGATCTGTTCGATAGAGTGCTGCGAAGATCGGGTGTCATCAAGGAAGAGCCGACGCTGTAAGCTTGCCAGTTAAAGGAGATTATCATTTACCCAGAGATTGTATTTGAACATCTAGAAACGCTCACGGATTCCACCGGAGTGATACAGCATGCGATCTTTTCGATCCCGAACCGACGAACAGGCTATACGACGGACGATAACTCTCGGGCTTTGATCGCATCAATAATGGAGTTCGAGCGGACCGGATCCCGACAGACCCTGCAGTTGGTGAGTACGTATCTCAGCTTTTTGCACTACGCGCAGACCCCAACCGGTAGATTTCATAACTTTATGAGCTATGACCAGGTATGGCTCGACGATATGGGCAGCGACGATTGTTTTGGACGCGTTTTGTGGGCGTGTGGTTATGCGCTGCATGCAGAACTGCATCCAAATGTCAAAAAGGTTGCAAAACAGCTCTTCGATGCCGCGATAAGATGGATTCCGTTTACCCAAAGCCTCAGGGCACGGGCCTATATGGCGCTGGGTTGTTATTATCACCTTCACTATGACCCGGACAACGCCGACATCAAGAATGCGATGATCGGCCAGGCAGATGCTTTGTGTAGAGAATACCGCTTCCATGCCACTGATGACTGGAAATGGTTCGAGCCGGCATTGACATACTCCAATGGAATGCTGCCGCGAGCTTTGTTTATGGCTTATACAGCCACAGGCAACAGGGAGTATCTCGATATCGCTGTCGAGAGCCTGGATTTTCTGACGTCCGTGTGTGTTGTGGACGGTATGCTGCATCCGGTCGGCTGTAATGGATGGTATATCAAGGGTTTCGAGCGCGCATGGTATGATCAACAGCCGGTAGATCCGCTTGGGCATCAACTCTCATATCTCGCGGCCTATGAGGCGACCAATGATCCCAAATATCTGCACCTGGCGAAGATATGCTTTGATTGGTTCTTCGGTCATAACTCCGTGGGTGAGGCGTTGTATGATCCTGTAACCGGAGGATGCTATGATGCGCTGACCGAAGGTGGGCCGAATTATAACCAGGGTTCAGAATCCACGGTCGCTTGCTTGCTAGCCCAGCTTTCGATGCAGCCTTTCCTCGATAAAATATAAAATTAAACAAAGGGGCAGGGGATCGGGCGCTACAGTTTTGTGCGGACAATTCCGATGATTAGAGCGTGCGCCGTCGATTGACCATGTACCAGCATCGTGATATACTAGACGAGAAGGATATTAGCTAGGGGGGTTCCGGCGTGCCTAAGAAGATACTTGCCGTTGATGATGAAAAACATATTGTCCGCCTGGTTCAGGCGAACCTAGAGCGAGCGGGATATCAGGTTGTAACAGCGAACGACGGTAAGGAGGCGCTGCAGAAGGTCGCAGAGGAGAATCCGGACCTTGTCGTTCTCGACGTTATGATGCCGTATATGGATGGTTTTGAGGTGCTGCAGAATCTGCGGCGCAACCCGAGCACCAGGGATATTCCGGTTGTTATGTTAACCGCGAAAGCCCAGGATGCTGATGTTTTTAAGGGCTGGCAATCGGGTGTCGATTGCTACCTTACCAAACCGTTCAATCCGATGGAACTGTTGTCGTTTGTAAAAAGAATATTTGATTCTATGGGCGGAGGGCCTGGCGGCGATAAGAGATACGAGATCAATATCTGACGCGGCCTTTCAAGGAGAGCAGCTTTGAGCGACAAAAAGACACTGGCAATAATCCTTGGTGCAACTGTTGGAGTTGCGGCGGTTGCTACGGCCGTCGGCGTATACATAAGCAAACATTCCGAACCGATTGTTGAAGACGTAAACGATGTCTTTGAAAAGGCCAGACAGACCGTACGGAAACTCGACGAGGCCATCGAAGGACTTCGCCAATCTACTGCCTGATTTATACTACATACGACCCCTACGGCGTACCGGCTTTACTGCTGGTGCGCCGTTGTTAGTTAATAAGAGATAACGCACGATAATAATAGTTATGTTAAGCAGCTTCTCCCTCTGATTTCAATCCGTGCCAGATACTGGCTCACATCACTATGTTGAGATTCTCGTTATCGGCTTTGCACCTCCCCTGTTCATCAACATCGCCCACCGCCGTATCATATCGGGATCGCTCGATAAGCAACCGGCCGCATTTCGGACAATAGGTGTTCTCGCCGGTGTCACTAGGCAAATTGCCCAGATAAACGAACTTCAGGCCGGCTTGCCGGCCGATTCTGATCGCTTCGTACAAGGTTTGCGGAGGTGTCGGCGGCAGGTGCGACAACTCACCATAAGGAAAGAATCTTGAAACATGCCACGGAGTGTCGTCGCCAAGATTTTCGACGATCCAATTGGCCGTCTTTTGCAGGTTTTCCTTGGAATCATTCCAACCAGGTATCACATTCGTTACGCATTCGACATGCATTTTCCATTTATGCTTCGCAGCGATTGTTGTATCCAAAACCCCTTGCACTGATGGGACCTTAATCAGCTTTTGATAGAATGCGTCGTCCATACTCTTGATATCGACTCGATAAACGTCGAGGTATGGCCCGATAAGTTCCAGGTGCTCGAGGGTCGCGTATCCATTAGTCACATACACCGTATATAAATCATTATATTTGCATAGTCTCGCACAATCGTAGGTATAATTAAGCCAGATACCCGGCTCGTTGTATGTCCAGGCCACACCCTTGCAATCAGCGCCTTTCGTCAGTTGGATGAGCTTATCAGGTGTAACTCCTGTCCTGCACAGAGAGCCTTCGCTATGAACGGCGTCGGAATAGGCTATCTCCCAGTTTTGACAAAATATACAGCGAAAATTGCATCCTAATGAGCCTACGGAAAAGACTCGGCTGCCGGGCTTATAGTGAAACACGGGCTTCTTTTCGATAGGATCGGCATTGGCGGAGGATACTACTCCGTAAATGCTGTCGTAGAGAGCACCTTCGAAGTTGATCTTAGT
>JAAYKG010000204.1 GCA_012522555.1 Armatimonadota bacterium | reverse complement strand
TCCGCTGGACGAGGTACAGTCAAAATTGAGTGAACCTTGCAGCCAAATCAGGGGGCAGTTCCGCTACTATATGTACGCCTTCCGGCGCATACTCGATGCTGATTACCCTGCCGTGCTCATGACACAATGCTACCAGATCCCCGCGATCATACGGAACCACGGCGCTCACCCGCTTCATAATCCGTGATATAGCCTTTAGAATAAGCGTTTCGAGGTATTGGCGGCCCACACCCGTTAAAGCCGACATATAGCACGAGTCCGGCGTCTCGGCGATCAGCCTGCGCAAATCGTATTGATCGGCTATCAGGTCGCTTTTATTAAAGACCGTGATTATCGGCTTGTCCAGGGCTTCCAGGTCCTTAAGCGTTTCTATTACCGCGGATCGCTGCTCCTCCATATAATAATGGTTCGCGTCGACTACGTGAATAAGAAAATCGGCGTCGGTCACCTCTTCAAGGGTTGCTCTGAACGCAGCTACCAAATGATGGGGCAGGTTGCGAATGAAGCCGACCGTATCGGAGAGCAATATCGAAGCGCCTTCGCCCAACTCGACACGCCTCGTCGTAGGGTCCAGAGTCGCAAATAGCCTCGCGTGGGCTTCCACATCAGAGCCGGAAAGATAATTCAACAGCGTAGATTTCCCGGCGCTGGTATACCCCACCAAAGCGACGTTCGGAATCTGCAACTGGCGTCGAGCCTTATTTTGAATCGCCCGCTGCTTTACGACCTTTTCCAACTCGTCTTTTAACACGGAAATGCGGTCGCGCACACGTCTGCGATCAGTTTCGAGCTTGGTTTCACCTGGGCCGCGAGTTGCCACACCACCCGACGCGCCGCCCCCAACTCGAGACATTGCAACCCCTTTTCCAGTCAGTCTGGGCAGCAGATATTGAAGCTGGGCAAGTTCGACCTGCAGCTTTCCCTCGCTGGTTCTTGCACGCTGTGCGAAAATGTGCAAAATCAACTGAGTGCGATCAACTACCCGCACCGTAGTTATCGTCTCGATGTTGCGCTGTTGGGAGGGACTCAGATCAGTGCCGACAATTACTACATTGGCCCCGGTCTCTTGAACGCGCAGATGAGCATCTTCGGCGTTACCGGAGCCGATGTAGAATCGTGGATCGGGATGCAGCCTGCGGATGTGCATTTCATCAGCGATTACCACCCCCGCACTTTCCGCGAGCAACTTGAGTTCCTCGGTATCGGCATCAGACTCTCGTTGATCTCGCGCGTCCAAAACAATAAGCAGCGCGATATCCCGAATATCGATTTCGATTGTTGGTGTATGCTGACTCATGTCTGCCGCAAGCAACGGCTAATCCCACCTGATATTCAACGAAGCGATACGTTTCACGGCTTCGGCTATCCTATCACCGTTTACGTCATCCGCCACCGTGAGCGACATCCGAACGTAGCCCTCTCCGTGCTCCCCATAACCGTTTCCCGGAATAACCAGCACTCCGGCTTCGGTGAGCAGCAGCTTGGAAAACTCCGCAGAGCTATAGCTCTTGGGCACTCGCGCCCACACATACAAAGACGCAACTGGCTTGTTAACCTTCCATCCAAGCTCATTTAGCCCATCTACCAGCGTATCGCGTCGCTTAGTGTATAGCGCCATCGTCTCATCATTCGTCACATTGAGAAGTGCATAGGCCGCAGCGATGTCGATAGCGGGAAACTGCCGTGAATCCAGATTGGATTTGAGCTTGTTCAGGGCAGTGACGAGATCGGGGTTGCCAACCGCAAAACCAATTCGCCAACCGGTCATGTTGAACGATTTTGAAAGTGAGTGCATCTCGATGACAACATCTTTAGCTCCCTCGACCTGAAGCAGGCTGGGCGCAATATAGCCGTCAAATGTGACGTCACAATATGCAATATCGCTGACGACCGCTATATCGTATTCTTTTGCAAAGCGCACCACGTCGCGGTAGAACTCCAAACTTGCCACCCCGCCTGTAGGGTTGTTGGGGTAGTTCAAAAACATCAACTTCGCCGCCTTTGCAGCATCCGTTGAAATGGCACTCAGATCCGGAATGAAGCCATTTTGTTCGAGCAGCGGCATCGACACGACTTCTCCTCCCGCCATCAGGGTGTTTACCTTATATACTGTATATCCAGGGTCTGGCACCAGGCTCACATCTCCGGCATCGATCATCGCCCAGCAAATATGCGCAAGTCCATCTTTAGAGCCGAGCAAAAGCATCGCTTCGCTGGCGGGGTCGATTTTCACTCCAAAACGCCTGTCATACCACTCAGCAACGGCTTCGAGATACTCCGGCCAACCAGCCTCGCTCTCGTCGTAACGGTGGGTTTGCGGGTCATTGGCAGCCTCGCACAATTTATCGATGATAGGTTGCGGGGTGGGCTGGTCAGGGTCTCCTATACTAAGATTGATGAGGTCTACGCCCTCGGCGGCGACTTTTGCCCTCAGTCTTGCTATTTCTCCGAACAAATACGGAGGTATCTTATCCAATCTCTGCGATCGCTGCAAATCATCCTCCAAGATTAATAATATTTGCAAGATCGGGCGAAGCCATCGACTCCGCCCGATTGCCTGGTCATTATTTGAAAACGCAACAAGCTCAGATATCGCCGATCCACTGCTTGTATTCTGCACCACAAACTTCGCCGACAAAGACCTCTTCGGCAGGGCCTGTCATATAAAGATGATTGTCGCCAAGCCATTCTATCAGCAAATCTCCGCCTTTTAGATGAACGGTCACTTTGCGAGAGGTGAGGTGATTTAGCACCCCAGCGACAACCGATGCGCACGATCCGGTCCCGCACGCCAAAGTCTCCCCGCACCCACGCTCCCAAACTCGCATGTTGATCTCTTTTTGGTTCAACACCTCGACGAATTCCACATTGGTGCGCGCCGGAAAACTGGGATGGTTTTCGATCTTTGGGCCAAGTTTGACGACCGGATATTCCGCCACGTTATCGACAAACGTTACGCAGTGCGGGTTTCCCATCGATACCGCGGTGATGTCGATTTTACTGCCCCCCACTTTAAGCGGCTCACTGACTACCTGCGTATTGTCGCCTTTCATCGGTATTTCGGACCGCAACAGCTTAGGCTCACCCATATCGACCCGGGCTGAACGCATTTTCCCGCCAGCAGTATCCAGCTTAAGTGTTTTGACCCCGTCGGGGGTTTCAACCGTCAGCACGGGATCCGTATGTATTTTTCTATCGAAAACATACTTCGCGAAAGCCCTTATCCCGTTGCCGCACATCCCGGCCTCGCTGCCGTCGGAGTTAATTACCCGCATACGCATATTAGCAGTCCGCGAAGGCAGAACGAGAATCAGCCCATCTGCGCCAATTCCGAAGTTCCGATCACACGCGTGTGTTGCGACGGCGGAAAGCTGCTGCTCGGGAATTGTGTTCGTAAGGGCATCAACCACCACAAAATCGTTGCCCAAACCGTGCATTTTTGTGAACTTCACGGCAGCCTACCTATCCGACGGCTCATCAGAGGGCTGTGGCTCACCCCGATCGTCGGATTCCTCCCGGCCCATAACGCCAATCACAGGGCGGGCAGGCACCACCGACGCCATAGCGTGTTTATATACCAATTGTGCAGGTTTGCCCGGACTCTCCAAAACCAGGGTGAATGAGTCAAACCCTCGCACCAATCCTTTTAGCTGTACACCGCTCACCAGGTATATAGTCACCGGCACATTTTCTTTGCGAACCTGATTCAAGAACAAATCTTGCAAGTTCATCGCGGTTCTATTCATTTGATACTACTCCTTATTATCGTCTCCGACACGTCGTCATCGGACAAGCTGTCAATATCCAGCCACTGGATTCGCTTATCTTGACGAAACCAGGTATATTGGCGTTTCGCAAATCGCCTGGTGTTTCTTTTTAGCAACATTATGGCATCTTGCTTGCTGTATCTGCCGAGTAAATATCCGGCAATTTCTTTATACCCCAGCCCCTGCATTGATGTCATCCGTTCATCGATGCCTTTTTTCAAAAGCTCGGCCACCTCATCAATCAAGCCCAGCGCAATCATATTGTCGATTCTATCTTCTATACGCGCATACAGCCTCTGACGGTTCATAGTCAATCCAAACCACTTATTGTTTTTGAACCTGATCTGCGCTTCGCCATAAAGAGAGGCCGCCGGAGCGCCGCCCAGCAAACATATCTCAATGGCGCGAATAACCCTCTTGACGTTGTTTGGATGTATCCGCGCTGCCGTTATCGGATCCAGTTGCTGTAATTGTGCGTGCAGCGATTCGCGCCCAAGCTTTTCGGCTTTGGATTGCAATTCGCTGCGCAGATCGTCATCGCGCGGTGGGATATCCACATTCAGTCCGTCAACAGCGGCCCGTACATACAGCCCGCTTCCACCAACAACAACCGCCGGCGGATTTCGCTTCATGATATCATCTATGGCGGCCTGAGCCAGCCTTTGAAACTCCCCAACACTGAACGGCGCTGCAGGGTCAGCTACATCAATAAGATGAAATCGAGCGCTCATCATCTCATCTGGTGTCGGCTTGGCCGTTCCTATATCCATGCCAACGTACACCGCCATAGAATCGGCAGAGACAATCTCCCCACCGATCTTCGAGACGAGATCCATCGCCACGCCAGTCTTTCCAACCGCAGTCGGGCCGACAATGACTATCAGATTGTCGCAAGATTCAAGGCTATTCAATCAGTAAAGTATACCACAAATCGTCAAAAATCAGTATAGTGCCGAGCGAATAGCGGCCAGGCGATTAGAGCATATGGTGGACATGACTAAAATCAAAATCCATTTTTCGTTGACACAGTCTGAGGGCCGTGATATACTTTGTCTACTGTTGCGCGCGCTTGTAGCTCAGGGGATAGAGCGAATGGTTGCGGACCATTAGGTCGGGGGTTCAATTCCCTCCAAGCGCGCCATTTTCGGCCGATTAGCTCAATGGATAGAGCGCCGCCGTCCTAAGGCGGGCGTTGGGGGTTCGATTCCCTCATCGGCCACCATAAGAGCGAGCGGAAGTCGGGGGCGCAGACTCCCGATTTTGAACTACTGTGGTTTGCGCGGAGAGGTGCTGGAGTGGTTGATCGGGGCGGTCTCGAAAACCGTTGTGGCGCAAGTCACCGTGGGTTCGAATCCCACCCTCTCCGCCATAACTCCTCATAACACCTCTTTCCCACTAGTCATTCCCACCATAACTTCAAAAATTATGCTTGCTTCATTTGCGTATCAATGATATAGTTAGGCATACCTAACATGTTGGAGGCAAAAGTGGCTGCTAAGTCGGCATTATTTTTGTGCATAGCCATAAGCTCGTTACTGTTACTCGCCACAAGCGGGTGGGGGTGTGGCACCGGGCTTTTGGTGATTCCCACCGCCGAAACAGTTGGCGACGGAGTTTATTCATTTGAATATCAGGTCGACAGCGAATCGGGGGGTGTCCTGCTCGATACAGGCTTGTTGAACAATCAATTAGGCTTGGGCGAGCGATTTGAAACCGGCGTCGATTTCATACCGCACGGAGATGCCCCATCTCGAGTATTGGGCAATTATAAATATATAATCAAGCCGCAAGGCGACGGAAAAATGGCGCTGGCGGTCGGCGCGGTAGACATTTCGCACCATCGCAAGCCGTCCTTTTTTACCGTCGCGAGCATACAGCAGCGTTTCGGCCGATTCCACTTCGGGGCGATGAGCGTTGAGAGTGCAGGTTGTGGGATAGTAGGGTTCGATAAAGAATGCGGTAAAATCACCTTTATGTGTGACTACACCACCGGCAGAGTAAATCCGGCATCAATCGGACTCACATATCAAATTACATCCGCTTTTGGGATAGACACTGGAGTGCTCATACCCGGCGGAGGGGAAAAGGCAGGTTTTACCATTCATTTTGTTTGGAACAAAAGCCTCAGAAAGGATAAATGACCGCCCAGCGGGCCTTGCGAGTCCAATTTATTGACAGCATGGTTCAAGATAGCTAAAATGTAGTGGTTTTTATACAGCTCGGCGGCTAGTTGTCGAGCTATTTTGCTGTATCGCTTGAAAGCGAGCCACTGCGGCCGCCAAGCTAATACATATAGGAGGAACCTTACAGATATGTCGGTTAAAGTCGGTATCAACGGATTCGGCAGAATCGGTCGCCTTTCCCTGCGCTCGATGCTGCAGAAGTATGCGAACGAGATCGAAGTGGTCGCCATCAACGACCTGTTTGACTCCAAGACGAATGCTCACCTGTTCAAGTATGACACGAACTATGGCGTATGGCCGGGCGAAGTAAAGGCCGAAGCTGATGGCATCGTCATCGACGGCAAGAAAATCGCTGTTTATGCAGAAAAAGACCCCGCTGCTATTCCCTGGCAGAAACACGGAGTGGACATCGTTATTGAGAGCACGGGCATCTTCGCTGACGGCGAAAAGGCTAAGGCGCACCTGCACGACACCGTCAAGAAAGTCATCATCTCCGCTCCCGCGAAGAATGAGGACGCCACCATTGTTATGGGTGTTAACGAAAACATCTACGATCCGGCTACCTGCAACATCGTGTCCAACGCAAGCTGCACCACCAACTGCCTAGCTCCGTTTGCCAAAGTGTTGAATGACACGTTTGGCATCGAGGCCGGTTTTATGAACACGATCCACTCCTACACAAACGATCAGAAGATCGCGGATCAGGCCCACAAGGACCTTCGCAGAGCTAGAGCGGGCGCCTGCAACATGATTCCGACCAGCACCGGCGCTGCCAAGGCTATCGGCCTGGTTATTCCGGAGCTAAAGGGCAAACTGCATGGCTTCTCGATGAGAGTCCCTACTCCCACCGTCTCCGTCGTTGACCTGACCTGCAACTTGAAGAAGGCGGCCACGGTCGAAGAGATCAACGCCGCCATTAAGGCTGCCGCTGATGGCCCGATGAAGGGCATTCTTGGCTACACTGAGGACCCGGTTGTCTCTATGGACTTCAAGGGTGATAGCCGTTCCTCCATTTTCGATGGTCTGTCCACTATGATGCTCGGCGATAAGTTCGTCAAGATGCTGGCGTGGTATGACAATGAATGGGCTTACTCCGAGAGAGTCGGAGACCTCATCGATTTCATGGTGAAGAAAGGTCTGTAAAGATGAATAAGAAGACCGTCAAGGATATCGACGTTCGCGGGAAACGCGTCTTGGTCCGGGTGGACTACAACGTCCCGCTTGATGCCGATCGCAACATTACCGATGATCGCCGTATCGTTGCGGCGCTTCCTACCATCAACTACCTTATAGATAATGGCGCCAGGGTGATTCTAGTGAGTCACCTTGGCCGCCCCAAAGCCGATGAATCCGGCAAAGCGGACCAAAGCTCGGTCAAAAAGTTCAATTTGGACCCCGTAGCGGC
>JAAYKG010000203.1 GCA_012522555.1 Armatimonadota bacterium | reverse complement strand
GACAGGACCGCGATCCCGATTATACTCGTAGAGGAAGACACATACAGCGTCGCTTCAAAGATCGCCAAGCTGATTATCAAGATCAGGCCCGGGGACTACGAGAAAATCGGCGCGGCAGAAGCGATTGTTGATGAATATGTCGATGTGGACAGGCTCTTGGAGAAACTGCATGGCTGATCGGATTTCTTTGGTGTTATGACCTATCAGGAATCTCTGGACTATCTCGATGGCCTGCTCAAATTCGGCATAAAATTCGGTCTGGAGCGGATAACTGCGCTCGCCGAGGCGTTTGGTAATCCACAAAACAAAATACGAACCCTGCACGTCGCCGGAACCAACGGCAAGGGCAGCACATGCACATTCATTGCCTCGATACTGCGCGAAGCGGGCTATCGTACAGGTTTGTATTTGTCTCCGTATGTCTTCGATGTCCGCGAGAGAATTCAAATAGGCGGAGCCAACATCGACGCAGATGAATTTGCCGCCCTAGCCACCGAGATCAAACCAGTCGCCGATGAAATCGGTAAGACCGACCTTGGCCCGGTGACTGAGTTTGAAGTCAAAACTATGATGGCCTATCTCTACTTTGCCCGAAAGAATGTGGATTTTGCCGTTTTGGAAGTGGGGATGGGTGGAAGATTCGATGCCACCAATATAGTTCATCCCCTTGTTTCGGTGATTACGTCTATAAGCCTTGATCATACCGAACGGCTCGGCGACACCCTCGAGCAGATCGCTTTTGAGAAGTCCGGGATTATAAAAAATGGTTCGATATTGGTGACTGCTGTGGATGATGATGCAGCCTGGCGGGTGATTTTGGGCCGCTGTCGTGAGGAGGGGGTTGAGGTCTGGCGGGTCATAAGCTCACGGTCGCGGCATGCGGACTCTTTGTCGGCGGATGTGCAGTTCAGATACTCGAGTAAGGCTGGTTCGTTTTCTTTGAACGGCGGGGAGATGAGAATAATTGGGCTGAAGCCGTCGTTGTTAGGCTCGTTTCAGTACGCGAACGCCGCCACTGCCGCAGTCGCGATTAAAGCGTTAGAGCGATATGAAATTCGAATCACGCCTCAAGCGATCGCGGCAGGCATATCAAACGCCTCGATTGTTGGCCGGATGCAGGTTGTGAGGCGAAACCCGACGGTGGTAATAGACGGCGCTCATAACCCTGATGCGGCGGCCAAGCTTGCCCGTGCAGTGGTCGAATATTTACAGTTCGATAAGCTGATCCTCGTGATCGGAATGACCAATACGCACCCGCCAAAACCGATTCTGCGCAAGCTGGCCCCGCTTGCAGCAAAGGTAATCGCCACGCAACCTCAATGGTTCCGAGCAACCCCCGCCGCTCAGGTCGCCGAAGCGGCCGGCGCACTTGGCGCTGACGTGGAGATTGTCGAGAGGGTACCCGATGCGATGAAACGAGCGATGCAAATCGCCGATCCCTCCGACCTGATACTGGTCACAGGTTCGTTTTATGTTATCGGCGAAGTAGATGGCGCGGATATAACGGCAAAGTAGACGCTGCGAACATTATGCCTCCCTGCCCAAATGTCCGTTACCTATGTACGGATAGTTGTCGTAAACCTGGTAATATTACCTGTTTTCTCTCAGTTTGAACGCATCCATTGACAATTGACGTGAGTCAAAGGTAAGATGCAGTTAGAGGATGTGGCTGCCTGATACTGTTTTGTGGCGGCTGATTTGCTCGACTGGGAGGTTGATGGTTCACCGTCAGCAGGCTCGCTGCCCAGAGTTCCTGGGTTATTATCAGGAGGTATACAATTGAATATCAGCCCGGACTATGCGAACGCGGCAGGGTTCTGGGCGCCAATCCTGATTGTTTTAGGGGCAGCTATTACAATTGCGGGGTTAGCGCTGCAGTCGAGTGAGTACATGCCATACCCCGAAGATTTCCACAATAAAACGTGGAATGCAATCAGTGCCTGTTTGTGGCCCATTGCATCCCACGTCTGCTTTCGTCTATTCAAAATTGCGGATAGACGCGTCGTCTCCTGTTTTGTGCTGTTTCCCAACATTTTACAGCTCAGGGCGCCGCACAGCGAGCAGAGCTGCGTCGTCTCCTTCGTCACAACGAAACCGGACCAAAGAGAAGGGTAAGTAGAGTATGAAAAAGTATGTTGTTTTAACTCTGGCGTTGCTTATTTTAGCGTGCGCATCACTATCAAACGCTGCCGAGTTTCGAGCGTTTTGGATAGACGCCTGGGGAGCGGGCGGACTGAACCAGTCGCAGGTGGACACTCTGCTTGGGGCGGTCGGCACCACACAAAAAGGGCAACTTCGCGAGGCGAACTGCAATGCAGTCATATTCCAGGTCCGGCGAAGCTGTGACGTAAACTATCCATCCGGCATTGGAGAGCCGTATATGTCCGGTCTCTCGCCGTCCAACTTCAACTCGCTTCAAGCTGTAATCGATGCCGCTCACGATACGACGGGGGGTAAGAAGCGAATAGAAGTTCACGCATGGATGGTTATGTTCCGAACGGCTGCCGGCGTCGTTTATAATCAACACATCAGCACGCCCACGGGCAGCCTGACCAATCTGGACAACTACTGGCAGACTATAAATAACTCCGGCGCAGAGGCTGGCGATTCCGACAAACAGTTCGATCCGGGTCATCCGTTGGCGGCGCAATACTGTGTCGACGCGGCGATGGACGTGGTCAGCAGGTTCGATATAGACGCTATTCATTATGATTATGTAAGATTTACTGCAAGCAACCAGGGTTACAACCCTACCAGCGTCGCTCGATATAACCAATACTACGGCTTGTCGGGTCAGCCGGTTTATACAAATGAGCAGTGGAAACAGTGGCGGCGCGACCAGGTGACAGCAGTTGTGCGAAAGATATACGCCAAGATCCAATCCGTCAAACCGTGGGTCCAGCAGACCGCATCGACCGTAACATGGAACCCTTCTCCGACGGCTTCGACCCGCGCGGCGTTCCAGGCCACCCGGCCTTACTATGATGTCTATTCCGACTGGGATTCCTGGCTCGAAGAAGGCATTCTGGATGCGGTTATGCCGATGACTTACTACGACTATGCGTCCTTGCCCAACGACTATAAGAAGTGGATGAACTACGAGAAGGACCGCAAGCATAATCGGCACATGTATATCGGCCCGGGGATATATCTAAACTCCCTTGACAACTCATTGCTGGAACTGAAGATGACCCGCGACGCATCCCCGGCGGGCAACTACGCTCAGGGTTATGCTGGTTATTCATATAGAGTGCCCTATGTAAGTGGAACGTGGGCGGGGTTTGAAACCAGGCTTAAAAACGAAGTGAACCCGACCGGCGAAGACCTTCCGGTTATGTCGTGGAAAGTCAATCCAACCAAGGGGCATATCAGCGGAACGGTGACATATTATGCAACCGGCAAATTGGCGGATGGGGCCTTCGGCACGCAAGTTTCAATCTCCGGCCCAGCCAGCCGCACGATGAAATGCGACGGCACAGGATTTTATGCGTTCATCGATCTGCCGCCCGGCAGTTATACAGTTACAGCGACTCATCCCGGTTATCCTAATTCCGTAAAAACTGTTAATGTCGCCATCGGCGCGGTTACCGGCAATATGTATATCACGGATTTCCAACTCGGTGCAAATCAGCCGCCGGTCATTTCAGGGGTGGGAGTCAGCAATGTGACGAATGCCTCGGCGACGGTCAACTGGATCACCGACGAAGCCTCCACCTCTCGGGTGCAGTATGGCTTGACCACCGGTTATGGTATGTTGACAGCCGTGGATAACAACGAAGTGACATCCCACTCGCAGGTTTTGAGTGGATTGTCACCCAATACGCTGTATCACTATCGAGTGATTTCGACGAATGCTAACGGCCAATCGACTTCGGAGGATTATACGTTTGTAACTAGCGGCCCTCCGGCGATCTCGGCAGTTACCCCAACCGCCATAACCTCAACTTCGGCTACCATCACATGGACTACCAATGCCCCGGCGGATAGCAAGGTCAACTATGGCCTGTCCACCGGCTACGGCAGCCAGAATGGCGATTCTTCGCACGTTACAAGCCACAGTATCACGATTACAGGCTTAACCGCGAATACAACCTATAACTATCAGTGCGTTTCGACCAACTCTTACGGAACGGCGACGTCGACTAACTACACCTTCAAGACCAATGCCGTGCCGACGATTTCAAATGTGACCTCGAGCAGCATCACGTCATCATCGGCGACCATAACCTGGACAACAAACCAGGCCGCAGACAGTAAAGTCAATTATGGTTTGACGACCGGCTACACCAGCCAAAAGACAGATTCGGCTCAGACCACCAGCCATACCATAGCTCTGACCGGCCTTGCGGCGAATACGACCTATCACTACCAGTGTGTCTCGCAAAATGCCAACGGGACTGCGACCTCGACCGACTATACTTTTAAGACGAACGAGGCTCCTGTGGAGACGATTCTTGACAATAAAGACGCAGCATTCGTCGGCACTTGGAGCACGGCTACCGGAGGATATGACAACGACCACAGATACATCAGGCGTGGCGCATCCGGCGCGACTAGCTCTGCAACCTGGACGCCGAATTTGAGCGCGGGCAGATATGATGTGTATGTGTATTATCCGTCGCGGGCTAACGCGACGGCTAATGCGCCGTTTACGATCTATCACAAAAACGGCAGCACTGCGGTTTCCGTAAATCAAACAACCAACACTGGCACATGGCTCAAGATCGGCAGCAACGTCGCGTTCAACAGCGGCACGGGTGGTTATGTCAGGTTGGGCATAGTTACCGGAGAGAGCTCAAGCCGCAAGGAAGTCGTCGCCGACGCTGTGAAGTTCGTTTACGTGGGAGAGCTTGGCCCCGATGACTTGATTGTAAATAATGGCGACCCGGGGACCTCTTACACAGGAACCTGGAACGCTG
>JAAYKG010000202.1 GCA_012522555.1 Armatimonadota bacterium | reverse complement strand
GCGGCGACGACATCATCAAGCTCGTGGGTTATTGCACATTTGAGCCGGATGAACTTCGGGCCCCGAAGAACTCCTACCACAGTGAACGCTTTTCTTTGTTGGGCAAGGTAAACAGCCTCACCTATTTAGAAAACGGCGATAGAAAGCGGCTTAATGACGACCAGCGGAAAATAGCAGTTGAGTTGGCGTATAAATACCTGAAGCCCACCTACAAGCAACTGAGAAAAGCCATCAACCTGCACGAAGATGCACGCTTTGTTGGTTTGCAATACTTGGCGAAGAAAAAGCCAAAAAAAGGCGAAGAACAAGCAGCCGAACACAATCACGGAGAGTCGATGGAGTGTGAGGATAGCCATTTCTTCCAACTGAAAGGCTACCATGATCTTCGCAAAGCTTGCTCTCGCGCAGGAGTATGGGACGTGGGCAAGGACAATTTTGACCTGATTGATGACCTGGCGTATTCGGTCACATTCTATAAGACCGACGAGGATGTTCGGGAATATTTGGAGGATCGCGGAGTATCCGCTGAGATCATAGAAGCTGTGCAGGAGTGCGAGTTTGCCAAATCCGCGAACCTTTCCACATTGGCGATAAAGAAGATACTGCCGCACCTGGAAAAGGGGCTGCTTTACAACGAGGCCTGCGCCGAGGCAGGGTATCATCATTCAGTCATCGGCGGCGGACAAGCTCAATGCACGTTGCCACATATACCCACCGACCAACTGCGCAACCCGGTTGTGATTAGAGCATTGACTCAAGCCCGGAAAGTGGTTAACCACATCATTGCTCGCTATGGTTCTCCTTACGAGATTCATGTTGAGCTTGCACGCGAAGTGGGCAATAGCTACGAGAAGCGCCAGAAGATACAAAATTTCCAGGACGATAACCGGAAGTCGCGAGAAGAGGCGTCTACGCGGTTCGAAGCGGAATTCGGACGGCCCCCGAAATCTGACGACCTGCTCAAGTGGCAGTTGTATCGAGAGCAAGCCGGCCAGTGCGCCTATTCGCAGGCCCAAATCGACATCAGGAGGCTTTTGGAGCCGAACTACTCCGAAATCGATCATATCTTGCCTCGCAGCCGGAGCTTTAACAACGCGAGATCGAACAAGGTGCTGGTGCTGGCCGCCCAAAACCAGAACAAACGTGATCGAACACCCTACGAGTGGTTCGGGCATAACGAATCCCGTTGGAGCAGTTTCGCTGCGTGGGTGAATACAATCATCATGGATAAGAATAAAAGAGACAACCTGCTGCGAGAGAGCTTTGATGAGCGACTGGAATCGGAGTGGAAACAACGGGCGCTGTCGGATACAAGTTGGATAGCTAGAGAGTTCACCAATTTTGTGCGCGGCAACCTGAAGTTCTCGGATCCTGAGCACAAATCCCCTGTGCGCTGCGTCAACGGCAAGATTGTGTCTGACACACGCTATGCTTGGGGGCTGCCCAAAGATCGCGAAGAAAACGATTTGCATCACGCGGTTGATGCTGCCGTGATTGCTGCGTTATCGCCGTATCACGTGCAAAAGCTCACTCTGCACTTTAAATCCCGAGAAACGAGAGAGTCGTATGTCGACCCGGAAACAGGGGAACTAGTGGAATGGCGGGAGAACAAGAAACCGTGGCTTCCGCAGCCTTGGAAGGGGTTCCGCAAGGAAGTAATGGAGAAAGTCGAGAAAGTGTTGGTCTCGCGTATGCCTCTGCGGAAGATGAGAGGTGCATTGCACGATGAGACGATTCGCTCGAAGAAGAGTTCCGACAATATCAGCAAAGTCAAAAAAGAGCTTACCAGCTTAAGCGCGACTGATCTGCAGAATCTGTTCAACCCGGAGCATAACGAAGCGCTGTATGACCGCATCAAGCGTCGGATGGCGGAGCACGACAACAACGCCAAAGCCGCATTTGCGGAGCCGTTGTATAAACCGCTCAAGGACGGCTCGGATGGGCCGATCGTACGCAGCGTGAAAGTCCGACAGACCCAAGTCAGAGGGATTGACGTTCGGAACGGAATCGCCGATAACAGCTCAATGCCGCGGGTTGACGTATTTCGTGCGAAAAACAAGAAGGGAATATGGCAATATTATATTGTGCCCATCTATGTGAGCGATATCGTGGCGGGAGCGCTGCCTGAAGCGGAGCCGAACTGGGAGTTTATCTTCAGCTTGTATAGATATGACCTGATTCGGCTGGTCGGAAAAGACGAAGAGCTTTGGGGATATTACCGGAGCTACGATATCAACAGGCAATCAATTGAGACTTGCGAGATTAATAACAATCAACCAAAGGCTTGCACCCGCATAGGTGTCAGAAATCTCAAGGTGTTTGAGAAATATCAGATGGGAATTCTGGGTGATTACTACCCGGTAGGCAAGGAGACGCGGCGTGGCCTGGCGGACAATAGTGATATCGAACCCGGCGAGGCTGAGGGTTAAAGATGATCAACTCTTAATCACTCAGCACGACTCTATCAGCTTCCCCATTGAGGATATAGCTGTTTTGATGTTGGAGTCGCCGGAGGTGCTGCTGACGTCGGAGTTGCTGGACAGGCTGGCTCAGCACGAAGTGATGCTGATCGCGTGCGACAAGCGGCACCTCCCATCAATGGCGGGAATCCCTTTTGCTGGTCACAGCCGCTTGGCAAAGGCGCAGCGGATGCAATTGCAAATGGGTGTACCGCTGCAAAAGCGCTGCTGGCAGGCGGTTGTGAAACGAAAAATCGCCAATCAGGGCGAATGTCTGCGGCTGCTCGATAGACCAAACTGGCAGCATATTGCCGCTCTTGCCGATAATGTGTTGAGCGGGGATGTGACGAACGTCGAGTCGACTGCGGCTCGGCTGCACTTCCAGGCAGCATTCGGGCGCGGGTTCATTCGGTTTGCCGAGGACGGAGTGAACGGCGCGCTGAACTATGGCTACGCCATTTTGCGAGGCGCGGTTGCGCGTTCGCTAGCCCTGCACGGGTTTCTTCTTTGTCACGGCATTCATCACCACAGCGAACTCAACCAATTCAACCTCGCCGACGATTTTATCGAGCCGTTTCGCCCATTGGTGGATCTGCAAGTGGCAAATCTGCACATCGATGGCGACTTGGCCAAATGGCATCGAGAAATTCTGGCGGAGCTGATCAATATGCAGGTGTTGATCGACGGAAAGAGGCAGGCGGCGCTGCGGGCGGCGGAAATTATGGCGGGGTCGTTTGTGGCTGTGTGCCGAGAGAAAGACCCGCAGTTGTTGAAGCTGCCGCAATTGTTGGGGCTGAAGATACATCGTTATGAGTAGCTTTATGAGACTTGTTGTGCTGTATGATCTCCCTATAGTGACAAAAGCTGAGAAGCGCGCGTATTCGCGTTTCCACAGATTTTTGGTGCGCGACGGATATGACATGCTTCAGTTGTCTGTGTATGCGCGGTTGTGCAACGGGCAGGATGCTATTAACAAACACATCACCAAATTGAAAGCGAATCTGCCGGCCTCGGGAAGCGTGCGATGTATGCAGGTGACCGAGAAACAATTCACCAATATCCAGGT
>JAAYKG010000027.1 GCA_012522555.1 Armatimonadota bacterium | reverse complement strand
GCTTTACGAAAGCCCTGCTCTACCAACTGAGCTACATCGGCTCGAAGGTGGTGCCGAGAGTCAGAGTTGAACTGACGACACGCGGATTTTCAGTCCGCTGCTCTACCAACTGAGCTACCTCGGCACGACTGTCTGAAGCTGGAGAGTAATCTCCAGCTTCACTACTGGCGGGGATGACGAGACTCGAACTCGCGGCCTCCTACGTGACAGGCAGGCGCTCTAACCGACTGAGCTACACCCCCATATTGTTTGTGGTGGGCGAAGAGGGACTTGAACCCCCGACATCTTCCTTGTAAGGGAAGCGCTCTCCCAACTGAGCTATTCGCCCAGAGAACCTAACCCTTCCGCCCGGCTCACCAAGCAGGGTTAAGTATACCAAACCGAATCCTACCCTGTCAATAGAAAAACGCGTGCAGCATAAAACTTTTCACTATGATAGTTTTCTATCTTTCAATTGGTTGGCTCAGAGTATTTCTCGACCGCCCTGAGTATATCGCCAACACTCTCCGCTCGGCGACAATCCAGAGCCAAGAGTTCTCTGACCAATGCAGCAGCCTGCCCTTGCGTAAAGTCGCGTTGGTCGATCTGATCCGGCTTTAACGCGATCACCGTTTTGCCTGATCGCGCTGCCTGCAAAACGACCTCGATATTAGCGATGTTTCCGCGACCCACCGGAACATCGGTCAGCACGATTATATCTGCAGCGTCGATTAATTGCTGGTGTTTTGCGTGAGATTCCGCGGATATTTCCGAGAAAAGTTGCTGAGAGATGTATGGGATGTCAAGCGCACCCGCCACCTCTTGGTCAGCGTCCCCAAGGCTCAAAACCCCGCAGGTTATTGCATAGCCTTTACGCGCCAGCCTCGCCAACACAGGCGCGGCCGTGCCGCCCCCTCCAACCACGTGTACAGCCAACCTAGAGAGCACATCACGATCCTGCCTCGTTGAAGCGCCGACGCCGGCTATGACGTATGGACGGCTGGTAGTCGGATGCTTGCGAACCCATACCTCTGTTCCATAAACCTTGCGGATGTTGTCGGATGTTATTACATCTTCGGCGCTCCCATCCGCCTGCACCCTCCCCTGCCCTATCATAAGGAGCCTGTCGCAGTATTGGCCGGCCAGGTTAAGATCGTGCAGCACCGCCAGCACCGTCATTTTGCGCTCCCGATTGAGGGTCTTTATCAGATCCATAATCTCGAACTGAAAACTGATGTCGAGATGGGAGGTGGGTTCGTCGAGCAGCAAAACCTCTGGCTGCTGTGCGAGAGCGCGTGCGATCATAACGCGCTGCCGCTCTCCTCCTGAAAGCTCATTGATTTTGCGTCCTTTCAGGTGCTGGGTGCCTGTTCTTTCGAGAGCATCTATGGCCAGATCAATATCTCGCCTCGCCTCCAAAGCGAATCGGCCAAGCCAAGGCGAACGCCCCATCAATACTATTTCCAATACAGTGAAATCGAACGCAGCCAGAGTGTCCTGTGGGACCACGGCTACCCGCCTGGCAAAATCGCGGGAGGATATGTCGTATATATTGCTTCCGTCGAGTGTAACTGTTCCGGATAAAGGAGCAAGCACTCGAGTCATCGAGCGAAGCAAGGTTGTCTTGCCGCATCCGTTGGGGCCGATTATACCTGCGAACTCAGATGGTTTCAGGTCGAAACTAACCCCAAAAAGGACTTGGACGCCGCCATATCCCGCGTGAAGATTGTCGATTATAAATTCTGCACTCATTTGCTTGTTGTTTTCATTCGTGTAATGATTATTATTCTCCTGCGCAGATCAGACATCGAGAGATATGCGTATAATATAACATAGGAGAATGAGTGATGAGGATCGATCAGCTTTGCCTCGACAATCTTGGGGACGGTGTCTATTGTCCGCACGGCGCATGCCTCAGTCGGCGTGGGGATGGAAAGCTGGATGCGTGGCTGGATGGTAATACTCTCCGGGGGCGAGTGGCAAAGGATGAGAACGGCCAAACGCTTGGGTTTGTGCTTTATTATCCGATCGAGGCAGCCCCTACCCCCGATGGTGACGGGATGTATATGGTGCAGTGCCTGCAGGTCGCTCCGGTTGCCGACAAAGGCGAGGTCGCAAAGGCTCTGATTGAAAGTGCGATTTCAGACGCGTTTGAAAACGGAAGCGCAAGGTTAATAACGAATGGATTAGCTAATGAAGAGGGGCTTGAGGCCACATTCCTGCACAACCGTGGCCTCAATGAGAATCAAGCACACGGGCTGACGAGCCTGTACTTCATAGTTTTTTCAGATGACACATCAAACGGCTCACACTCCAAACTGCGAGTCGATGTAGTCGATTGTCAAAAGTGCTATGCGGGAGCAAACCAAGAACAGACCATCCAGCAAGTAGTAGAGACATCCCCCATAAAAGGCGCAACCACACGCAGGCCCGGCAGTGAAGCTGCTGTCGATCATTATCTGGCAAGCGGGGTGTTTGTCGATGGCAAACTTGTTTATTTCACAGGCCCGGCAAGCGAGGATGAGCTGATTGACGCGCTACAAGTAGCTGATTCGGCTCGTCGCCGCGCGATGGACAGATAACCTCATACCTTTTGTTTTTCAGACGCAGGAATCCACTTCAAAAGCGAAGAACGCAATTTGTACGGCAGACTCTCGCATTTGGAGGATCCAATGGATACGCGACTTTCACGACGGAGATTTCTCGCAGCTTCAGCCGCAGGAGTTGCTCTAGCCGGTTTACCTCAACTGCGCGGTGGTCTTTCTGCGGCCGCTGAACCAGCTACTTACAAGCGTCGAAAATTCGGCCCGAACGATCTGATTAACATCGCCGTAATTGGCCCCGGCGGCAGCAAAGGGGGCTTCAAGCAGGGGTTGCACGACACGCAAAGCTGTGCGAATCACCCTGGGGTTAAGGTGGTCGGGGCGTGCGACGTCGACAAAGGGCATCTCGATGAAGCCGCTGCCGCGTTTGGAGCAGATTGCCGAAAATATACAGATTTTCGGGAACTGCTTGCCCGCAAGGATGTAGACGCAGTGGTCATAGGCGCTCCCGACCACTGGCACGCTTATATGGCGATTGCCGCGATGAAGGCGGGAAAGGACGTTTACTGCGAAAAGCCGCTGACTTTGACAATCGAGCAAGGGCGACAGATTGTGCGAACCTGGCGCAACACAGGCGCGGCATTTCAGACAGGAAGCCAGCAGCGCTCTGACGCTAACTTCAGGCACGCCTGCGAGCTTATTCGCAACGGCAGGATAGGCAAGATCAATAGAGTCGAGGCCAGATTGCCGGGAGGGCCGGTCGGAGGGCCATTTGAAGTAGCGCCCGTTCCTGCCGATCTGGATTGGGACTTGTGGCTCGGCCCTGCTCCATTCAACGATTATGTAAAGGAGCGCGCGCACGGAACATTCAGGTGGTGGATGGACTATTCCGGTGGGATGTTGACGGATTGGGGTGCACACCACATAGATATAGCGCAATGGGCGCTTGGGTATGACCGCTCCGGGCCGGTGAGCATCGAGGGCTCCGGCAAAGGGCCGGATCCGATATGCGCAAATTGCTACGACACCTTCCCTGACTTTGATCTTGACTTGACCTATGCCAATGGCGTGGCGCTTCGTGTGACGAATAAAGGCGAAAATGGAGTTCATTTCCAGGGAGATGACGGTTGGATATTCGTTGCACGTGGGAAGATCGAAGCCAGCGACCCAACCCTGCTGGAAAGCCCGCTGCCGAGCAATGCAATCAAGCTCTATGAATCAAACGACCACACCGGAGATTTTATCAACTGCATACGGACCCGGAAGCAGCCGATATGCGACGCTGAGATCGGCCACAGGTCGGTGAGCGCTTGTCATTTGTGCAACATCTGCCTGAAACTAGGCGGCAGGAAACTTTCGTGGGATCCGGCCAAAGAGCGCTTTGTCGACAACCAGGATGCTAATGCTCTGCTCAGTCGACCCGCTCGCGGTGTATGGAAAGTGTGATCAAATGTCCCGGAACGGCCGTTCCGGGACTCTTATCTAGTCTATTTTCATCACTTCTATTTCGTATCCGTCGGGATCATCTATAAAGTAGAACATATCATTGACCGGACCGTCTTCGGGCCAGAACGCAATGCCCGCAGGCTCCCAACACTTGCGGAACTCATGTAGATCTGCAACACTGAACGCGAAGTGAAATATGTCCTCCGGAAAGCTGAACTCCGGGGAATCGGGTTGGTAGCACAACTCGATTTGGGTGTTGTTGCCGGGCATCTCCAAAAAAGTAAGTTGATTTCCCGCAGGAGATTTATGGTCGCGCACCCTTTTGAAGCCGAACAACTCAGTGTAAAACTTCACAGAACATTCTATATCGCGCACGCGTATCCGGCAATGCAAAAATATCGGCTGAAAATCAGGCATTATAATACCTCCGCAGCAGACAAACTACGACATTATACCATACCTGTTTTCAGCCGAGACTACGAGGCAGTTAATCCGCAGGCGGATTATTGAGATATATTATCTGCTCACCGGAGGATTCGAGACAGGTCTGCGAACCATCTCGAACCAGCGAGCCGCGGACTCGGACAAATTCGCCGCCGGACAAGTTATGATTGATGATATGCACTCTGACTGGGGTCCCCGCGCCATCATCGACGGTGAACGTATCGTTATCCTGCACATCCACCTTTCCATACACAACAAATAAGTATTTCTCGGCTGCCAAGCCGATAATTGCATCTTTGGCGGCTCGGTTGTTCAAAGCGAACACCCTTTTCACCGTGTAGCTGGCGCTGGAGTCACTCGATGCATTGCCGGAAGTATCGACCGCGTGTATGGTTACATTATGTTGGCCCGGATCGCTGCTGGCCGTAATCGTGCCCATCCAGATCCCTCCGCCCGCATTGGCCAATAGTGATCCATCGGCATTGACCATCTCGACATCGACGTTGTCGGTGGCATGCACCATCACATAAACGATCTCGCCAGGAGCAGCAACTACCGGGTCTATATCCACAAAGTGGATCGTCGGGGGAGTGGTGTCAGGTATACCCATATCCGTCCAACTCGTCCAGCCGCTCGATGTTTGACTTCTGCCCCATACACTGCCATCGGAACGCACGGTGAATATCTGCAGATTGCCGTTTTCCATATGGCCGACAATGGGAGCCTGATCGCTTGCTCCGGAGAGTGATTCGGCGGAGGAGAACGCGCCATCGTTAGTTGTTTGGTAGCGCCGAGTCAGTTGGCCAAGATTGTCGGTGGTAAAGATGTGCTCCTTGAAATCGGGTTTGCGGCCCAGCGCAATATCTTTGGAAGCGCTGGCGCCTGTGGTTGCCCAGGAAGACCAACTCGTGCCAACCGTTTTACCGTTTTGATATATGCGACGCACAGTGCCATCGGTAAATCGGCAATATGCCTCGATGCGTCCGTCATATGTCCTTCCGAGCACCGGCGAGCCACCGAGAGTTCCCCCGAGACTGGCCCAACCCGACCAGTTACCATCATTCAACTGCCACTTGTGATCGAGTTGATCCGAATTTGTTCGGACAAATATTTCCTGGCGGCCTTCCCAATTTAGCCCGACAACAGGATCGTACGAGTAGCTGCCCCCCAAAGACGCCCAGTTTTGCCAACCGCCGGAGGTATTCTCCCAACGGTGCGAAATTGAGCCATCGAACATGCGACAAAATACATCCAACCTGCCGTCCGGACTTTTCCCAACAGCCGGCCTGCCTGCGATAGGTCCTCCCAGACTTGTCCAAGTCGACCAGTTCCCAGAGGGACCGTTCTGGGTGCTGCAGTACAGATTATCATCTGTAAACCTGGCAAAAACAGTGTTGCCGCCGCTGCGATTAGTGACTGCGACAGGATCAGACGCCGCAACCCCGCCCATGTTCACCCAATTCGCCCAGCCACCATTTGGTGCGGTTTGGGAGAGTCGATAAATCGTCTTATTCAGGCCTCTTACAAAAAGATCGATCTTGCCATCTTTGCTCGTCGATATCGGGTCTGAAGAGCGATATGGGAAATATGGAAATCTCCAATAAACAGAGTTAGGAATGCACGGGATAGTGGTCCCACCCACCCCGAGCCAGACATTGGCAACCTCATTTTTCAAGAACACCACGTGATCCCAGCGGCTGTCTGATCCCGCCGGGTCATTGCAAATGTAATCACCATTAGCTGTAATTCCCACGCACAACAGCAAGTGTCCGCTAGTGGATGGAATCGGTGAGTTGGTCAGTTGCCCCGCGCTATATCGCATACCAATCTCGACCGGCACACCCTGAGCAATAAAATCCCGCAGCGGCTGCTGGCTATTGGAGCGCGAATAATAGGATTTGAAACCGTGTCTCGCGGCTTCCTGGGCGATAAAAGGCCAGTTCCCATAGCCGGAGTTATATGCGTCATAAGTCTCAGCAGCCACGGTCTCCGTCGGCAGATTGCAGCCGTTGTAGGCCATAGACATAGACATCGAGGTAGGGCCGCAAATTTCATCCGGATCAAGCGAAGACGCATACTGCGATCGCCACGGAACCGCCAACGACGTGGTTACGCCAGGGTTTGGCAGGGCGGTATATGGAATCAAATAATTATCATCAGCATAGCAAAGCGCCATCAACCGCAGGGTCGGAGTGACGCCAATTGTATTGGTGAACAAGGTTACTCTGTATTCGATGCGAGGCCAGTTGCTATATAGTGTCAGCGTATCCCAGTCAACCTCACCATAGCTATCCCATTCTTTGCGGCTCCACGATAGGTTTGTAGTACCCTGTCTGGCAATTTCATACCACGCAGTGGATGCGCCGCCATTGGTAGCACGCAGTTCGATGCGTATCCCTGTCCCGTCCGGCATATCCACATTCCACGACGGCACTATATTGTTCACGCCGAATGGCGCATTTACGCCTTGAAACAAAGCCTGGGCAGTGGTATTAGTCCCGGATATGCGAATGCCGGTTCCGGAAACATACATTGCACCTGAGCCTAGAGTTATGGGAGACAACTCTTGCTGCAAATCCCAAACGCTTGTGGAAGTGCGATAGGAACTATGTGCAACTGAGGCCGGAACAATAAGCGAGGAAACAAGAAATATTACGAGAACCATGCGAGTCATAGCGCGCCTCAATCTAAGGTCTTTTTCGCATTATACCTCACATTGTGCCTAATAGGCAGAGTGTGACTGAAAATAGCGTAGAGTCTTTGCGTTGTTTTCTCGATTAGGGGAATATGGGGTGGCGACGGGATTATCGCCACCTTGCGACAATTATTTGGATTCAGGCTTGGTCTGGGCTTTGGGTTTTTCCAGGCGCACAGTCTTCATCACATCACCGATTTCGATTTTTTTGACCACGTCCAGCCCTTGAGTCACTCGACCGAAAACTGCGTAGTTGTTATCCAAAAAGGGCGTCGCAGCCAATGTGATATAGAACTGACAAGACGCACTGTTGGGGTCTTGCGAGCGAGCCATCGCCAGCACACCGGCGGCATCGTGTTTGAGCTTAGGAGAAACCTCCAGCTTGATTGTCTTGCCGGAGCCGCCCGTGCCATCTCCCTTGGGGTCTCCGCCCTGAATTACAAACCCCGCCACAACGCGATGAAATTTAAGCCCATCATAAAACTTGCGCTCGATGAGGTCGACGAAGTTCTTCGTAGTAATGGGAGCATCTTTTTCATATAGCGCCAGCTTGATTACGCCCTTGTTGGTATCAATAACTACAGTGCGGCCAACTTCAGGCCCCTGCTGTTTGGCGGCTTCGGCTGCGGTGATGCCGGCAGTACACATTAGTGCGCCGACGAGAACACAGTTGATTATCGACAATGCGTTACCTCCAGATTTATCTTTGGCGTTGAACCGTATCGGGGTTATTATAACACATAGACGCCACGAGGCCCGCTCGCTCACAGAGACTGCCTTCGCTAAAGTTCCAGGTAGCAACCCCCAGAAGTTTTGCCGTCAATTTCTCTTTTCGTAGATCACTCGCACGGCTTTGCCTTCGCAGCGGGGAAGAGAGCCAGGTCGAAACACATCGCCTTTAGGAGAAAACCCCAGCGCCTCTTTAAGTTTTTTTTCTACAGTAAAACCGGTTACGCCGTCCTCGGCCTCCACATTAATGCGAACATCCTTGATGCCGTGGGTTTCTTCGATGATAATCTGATAATGACTGCAGACCCCAGGGATCTCCATCAGCGCCTGCTCAACTTGCTTAGGAAAAAAGTTTACGCCCTTCACAATAAGCATATCATCGCGGCGGCCCGCAATTCGGTCGAGGCGCATCG
>JAAYKG010000026.1 GCA_012522555.1 Armatimonadota bacterium | reverse complement strand
TGCCCACCCAAACCAATCTGGGTCGTCTGTCCTCATCAATCGTGGCTATTGCGCGAATTGCACGATCCAAACCCTTACGTTCGTCAATTTCACCAAGCCCTAATACGTAGTCACCTCTCTCAGCCTCATCACTATGAAATAGCGCGGCGTCGATTCCAAGATAGCATACTTTTGACTCCAATCCATAGGCTCTCAGTATGGATTCCCGGCTATATAATGAGTTTACGAGGATAAGATCATATTGTTTTGCAAGCTCGATTTCTTCGCTGCGTTCTGCCTGCGTAAGAATAGTTGTTATCGCCTTGAAAAAAGCATTGCCCTGCATCCGTGCAGCCTTGCCCGCAGTCAGGTGCGCTTCATAAAGCCAGCGGCGCGGCTCGGGAAGATAGAGGACAGATGGAGTTTTCAGATGCCGGCCTATCGAACTAACCACTTGATACATACAAGAATTTACTAATACGACCTCGAAGCCGCCTTCATCTATATGCTGAGCACAAACCCTGCAGTGATCATCTATAGCACGTTTACGCTTGCCGGCCTCAATTCGCCATTCTAATTTTCCAAGCCAACTGCTCCAGTCGCGAACTGGGATCACATGTTCTTTTGCAACAATGTCGTCCAAGGGCAAGTATCCATCCTGGCATGATGGATTACACCACGACTCCACGTGGTGTCCATGCTCCACCAAGCCGCGAACCTGATGATACAACGCCCGTTTCGCTCCCCCACTTTGGAAATTATACCAGACAGCTATTTTCACAGCTTAATCCCAGGCGTTTTGGACCTATTAATTGAATTTCGCTGAGTTGCCCTGATCATTAGCTTTTCAAACTCCTCGATTAAAATATCCCAATCCCAATTTTTAATAATGTACTCGCTGCATCGAGTTCCCATTGCTTTTAGTTCTTGGGGATTATTGAGAAGAGTTGAGATAGCGAGACCAAAGTCTTCTTCGTCCCTGGTTGTGAGCACTCCCGTAACGCCGTTAATTATAGTCTCCCTAATTCCGCCCTCCGCAATGCCTATGACCGGAGTCTCGCATGCCATTGATTCCAACGGCACCAGCCCAAATGGCTCGAAAAAACTGGGAAATAAAGTAGCAGATACGCTGTTGTATAATTTGCGTAGTTCTGGCGTGCTCATACATTCCATAAGTTGAAGTTTCACCCCGGATTTCTGTGCCAGAGCAATAAGGCGAGCCTTTTCTCCCGCAACCTCAGTGTGGTGAGCAATCCATAGTTCGGGTCGGATTGCCTCAGGTATTGTGGCCAGGCTGCGTATCGAAAAATCGTGAGCTTTGAATGGAGCCAAGGCTCCAACTCCTAATACGGCGTGCTGCCGGCTCTCGGTATGGATGGGATAAAAGTCCTTGGTATTTACGCCAGCATAACTAAGATACGAATTCACAATATACGAACGAAATAACTCCTCTCGACTAAACCACGAGTTAGCAATGATCAGGTCTGCACGGCGAATTGCTTGCTGTCTACCTGATTGCAATGTCCTATGAAGGTAATGCGTCAATGGGTTAAGGGATAATCTACCTGCCGCGGTATCGTCGAGCTTTGGGTATGCAGTCGAATGGCTTATATACACCGACGGCACATTGACATATTTGAGAATGCTGGGAATCTCAAAATATTGACAGGTTAAGGCCACGCAAAGATCGTAAGATTTCGAATTGATCTCGGCCGCGATATTTCGTTGTAG
>JAAYKG010000201.1 GCA_012522555.1 Armatimonadota bacterium | reverse complement strand
TACCCTCTATTTGTTCCATGGTCAATCGGTAATTCTACCAGGATTGACCTTATTGCCCGTGTCTATAGGCATTATGTCGGCTTCGGATCGGGTTCTTACAAGCACTCGATACGATGAATTCACAGCCTCGACCGATATTATTCCGACAACTCGGACGTATGTCCCAACTGGCAATATTTGGCCTTGAGTCGTTATTTTGACTCCGCGAACGCCGGACGGATCGACTATGTTAGCTCCGTCGTCAACATACACCCAACCAGATCCCGTCGCGCTCACCTTGCCCCAGATAACCGCTAAAACGCCCAGCGTGCAAGTCCCTGTCGCACCATTAACTTGTGGCAATCCGGGCCGAGGCGGCGCACCGACCAGCGCCGAGCACCCCATACCGATTGGTCGGAGGTCGTCGACGTGTCCTATTGTCGTGTAATTGATCAGGCAGAGCGCCGGTTCCGGCTCGTCAAGACAAATCGTCGCGCTCAGGTTGATCTCAGAACCAATAGCCGGTGGGCTGATTGGTGCATACTTGACCTTGATTCCTGCGTGTCCATCCCGTTCCGTAATATATAAGCAATCCTCAAAGACCGCAGTCACGATCTTTGCCCGCAGATTGACGGAGATGGGCTGCGAGATTTGCCTTGCACGCCCAATGCTGATCGGTTGGTCGGTTCCGACCACGGTTATCCCATCAGAAACCCCGGCAGTACCCCATATGCCCGCCCCGTTTCGAGCCTTGACTGAGAAGTAATAGACCTGGCCAATTGTCAGCGGAAGGCCGGATTTGACCACGCAAACAGCCGTCCCGACTGATGTCCAGCCCGTTATGTCATCTCCACCCCTTGTGGTTCCTATAGCGAACATATACTCTGCAATGCCCGACTCCGGATCCCAAGCCATCCAATCGGCAGACAGGCTGGTTGGATCAGTCGCCGATACGCTTGCAGCGACGACAGGGGTGGACGGGGGGGTGATGTCGTTGCCGGAATCCCCCAGCTTGAGCATCGTTCCGAGATTCGAGCCGATGTATATCGTGCCGCCTCTGCCGATAGCAGGCGAGGAATGCAGCGGCCCATCGGTGCGATATTTCCATTTCAAAGTGCCCGTGGGGTTGACGGCATATATATAGTTATCCGTCGAGCCAAAGTAGACTACTTCGGCGGCGTCCACCGCCGGAGATGTCCGAATACTGCCGTTTGCGTTGAAAGTCCACTTGACGCTGCCGTCCGGATTTATGGCGTATAGCAACCCGCGCGACCAATCATCCCCGGAACCTGCATATATTGTCCCACTCGGCCCGATCGCAGCCGAAGAGTCCATATGGTCGGCGGTATATAGCGCCCATTTCTGAGAGCCATCCGGATTCAGAGCATAGAAATACCCATCCCCGGAACCCTGGTAGATTGTGCCGTTTGGGGCGACGCAGGGGGACGAATCCACCGCTGTGCCGGTGTGCTTTCGCCATATCTGAGCCCCTGTCTCTGTGGACAGACAGTAAATCCCGCCATCCCCGCCTCCAAAATACACAGCAGAGCCATCGGCGTTGAGCGCAGGCGAAGACCAGATAGTATCCCCGATATAGTGCTTCCATTTGAGCTTGCCGGTCCATTTTATCGCATAGAAATATCCATCCTGCGACCCAACATAAACCGTATTATCCGGCCCGATCGACGGAGACGATCGTGACCAGTCGTTGGTTTTATATCTCCACCTCAACGCGCCGTCGATGGTGAGGCAGTAGATATAGCTATCATATGACGCAAATACGATATCGCCGTTGGGGCCGATGGCTGGCGAAGAGTCCACAGGCCCACCGGTTTTATACCTCCAGTGCAATATGCCGTTTGGCCCCAGCGAGTGCATATAGCCGTCATCATTGCCGAAGTAGACCGTGCCATCCCCGGCTATCGCTGGCGAAGAGACGATACCCGCACCTGTCGTATAAGCCGAAAGCAAACCCGGCACATTTGGGCCTGTGAATGGGCTTGCCCCGAGGTTTGTGGAATCGTTCCGGAACTTGGGCCAGGTCGTCAGTATCCTTACCTCGATACCATCGCTAACACCCACTGGCCCCCATAGACCGACCTTGTTTTTGGCTTTAACTGAAAAGTAATACGTCACATCCAGGGCCAGAGTCAGGCCCGTGTGGGTGATGTGCGAAGCGCCGTTAGCTGATGTCCAGGCCACGATATCGGTGCCGCCGGGTATAGTACCTATACAATATTGATAATCGGCTATCCCGGATTCGGCATCGATCGCTTCCCATCTTGCGCTCAAAGCCGTCATGCTGCTGGTATATTCGCCCTCATCCGAAACCACAGGCGCACTCGGAGGAGTCTGATCAACTCCAATGCCGTCGCTGGTTCCCACATCGCTCCACAACCCCGCCGCATTTTTCGCGCGAACGCAGAATAAGTAGATTGCTCCGGGCGCCAGCATCAGATTCGTGACAGTGACCTGTGTTTGGGTGCCGATTGCAGTCCAACCGACAACATCTGTCGCTCCCGCCGACGTCCCGATAGCGTATTCGTAGGCTGCGATGCCGGTGTGTGGATCCTGCGAACTCCAATTGGCGTGCAGAGTAGTGGTCGACATAGTATAGTTACCATCGTCGGTGACAATCGGTGTGCTCGGCGGCGAGGCATCCACAGTTATTCCCTCGCCGCGCCCGACCGCGCTCCATAGCCCCGCCCCGTTGCGAGCTTTGACCGAGAAATAATATATCTGCCCATCGACGAGCGATAGCCCGGAGCGTGTTATCGAAGTCGCAATCCCAGCACTAGTCCAGTTTACAACCTCCGTTCCGCCAGCCGAGGTGCCGATTGCATATTGATATTCTTGAATTCCGGACTCGGGATCCTCCGAACTCCACGTCGCGCGTAAACTGCCGGCAGAAGTGCTGTAGGCCCCGTCGCGTATGACCACTGGCGTGTTCGGCGGGGTCGGGTCCACTTTGATGCCGTCTGAGCTTCCGATCGCGCCCCACATCCCGGATCCGTTTCGCGCTTTGACAGAGATGTAATAAGTGACGTTCTGCGCAAGCGATAGCCCGGTTAAATTCAATTCAGTATCAGTGCCGACAGAGGTCCAGCCGATCGTGTTCGCTGCGCTTGCAATAGTGCCTACCGCATACTGAAACTCTACTATCCCCGATTCCGGGTCATTGCTAGACCACGCTGCATGCAGTTTCGAGGCGTCTGCAGTATAGGCTCCATCGTCTATGACTACCGGTGTAGTCGGCGGGGTGCCGTCGCAAGTGATACCGTCGCTTGTGCCGATGCTGCTCCATAGTCCCGCTTTGTTGCGAGCCTTGACAGCAAAGTAGTAGGTCGTGCCGCCGATTAGGGTTATGTCGTTTCTTGTGACCGAGGCCGTAGTGCCCACCGATGTCCAACCGACAACATCTGTCGCGCCGAGCGAGGTTCCGATAGCATATTGATACTCCGCAATTCCGGTGTGCGGGTCTGAGGCGCTCCAGGTGGCGTGAAGCAGGGTAGGGGATGTCGTGAAATCGCCATCATCGACCACTAATGGAGTAGTTGGAGGTGACGAGTCTACGATTATCCCATCCGAACTGTCGACCGCGCTCCACAACCCCGCCCCGTTGCGAGCCATAACGGATATATAATAGGCAGCCCCATCGACGAGCGACAATCCCGTCTTTGTGATCTCAGTAGACACCCCAACTGATGTCCAATCGACGATATTAGTCCCACCAGCCGAGGTCCCAATGGCATACTTATATTCAACAACCCCGGACTGCGGGTCCGACGCACTCCAGGTCGCGTGCAGGCTGGTCGCGGTTGTGGTATATACTCCATCGTCGGTGACAACTGGGGTAACGG
>JAAYKG010000200.1 GCA_012522555.1 Armatimonadota bacterium | reverse complement strand
CAAATTATAGCATACCGGGGATTTAAAGGGAACTATAACAACGGCAGCGGGAATGAGATAACTTCCAGGATTATAGCATACCGGGGATTTAAAGGGAACTATAACCGGATCCATCTTCGCCGCGTCGTAGTTGATTATAGCATACCGGGGATTTAAAGGGAACTATAACGCCATCGCGTTTATATGAAACCCTCTGCAGATTATAGCATACCGGGGATTTAAAGGGAACTATAACCGGCTAAGGTTTCAGGCGCGCGCGCTGAAATTATAGCATACCGGGGATTTAAAGGGAACTATAACGCCATATTCACGTAGTATCGGATACACCTGATTATAGCATACCGGGGATTTAAAGGGAACTATAACAGCGCGGTTCCGTGGAAAGCGCATGCAAGCAATACGGCCAGGGCAGACTCAAGGTACCCGGCATGCGCTGGAAGAAACCGGGAATTGAGGCAATTGCTCATCTGAGATCGGCGGTGCTCAACGGGAGAACTCACACCATTATCGAGGCTGCCAAGATTGCAGCATGATTCCGTAAATTTGACATGCGCCCTCTATACAAAAATTGGTTACTTCTATGTGTGGGTAAATGGTATAATTTGAGTATAAGCTTGGGCGCCTGCAGCCAGATAAATAGGAACATTTTAGGAGCGTAGTTAATGAAAATATCCAGCGTGATCACTACCTATAATCGGGAAGAATTGCTTGCAAGGGCTGTAAAAAGTGTTTTGACTCAAGACTGCGACGCAAATTTCGAAATTATTGTCATGAACGATGCCGGCAAAGCGTTATCTCACGCTGACTGGCAGAATGACCCCAGAGTAAGAATTTACACCACAAATAGAGCAGAACGTTCTTATGCGAGAAACGCTGGAATAGCGATGCCAAAGGGGAATACGTTCATATTTTTGCTGACGACGACATTCTTTTGCGCGGCGCCTTTGCGGCATTATTGGCGCGTGCCGAGGATTCCGGCGCAAATTGGGTGCAGGGAGCTATCGAGTTTGTTGACAGAAAAGATACTTTTTTGGAAACACTAAGCCCTAAATTAGAAGGCCGCTTATTTGCCGCGCGTATGGTGGGGCAGGTATACATCCAACAGCCAGCCATTATACGTCGCGATACCATCATGAAAACCAGCGGTTTCGACTCCCAATTTATCACCTCCGAGGACACAGATTTTTTTCTGCAAATTGCTGCGCTGGGCGAGGTCGCTGTGGTCAGCAGGGCTGTTGCACGAATACGCTTGGGAAACACAGATGCCTCACATACCAAATACTGGTTGCGTGATGAGATGGATCGGATGGTGCGGGAAAAAGCTTTTGATAGACGAGATTGTATACGGCTAATACGGACGAGCTTGCAAGATGTAAAGGATCCGTGGGTTAGAGGCAGGATAGTCTATTATTATTTGGGCAGCGCCATACGCAATATGCGTAGTGGCGCAATTATGAAATCGTTTTCTCGACTATGGTCTGCACTGGTTTTGGGAGTTGTCGGATTGGGCCATCGCCGCTATTGGTCCGGCTTAACTAAAAAAGCGCCCTAAACTTGAAGCCTTGCTGATGCATTGTTGCGTGATACTGCTACCGAGTAAATGACAGACGACGATTGGGCCTTGGATTATACCCCGGCTCAATCGTCGTCTCGTAAATGCGGAGCGGCAGCGATTAGCGCTTGGAGAACTGGAAGCCTCTCCTCGCTCGCTTTCGTCCATATTTCTTTCGCTCTTTAACTCTCGGGTCTCTAGTCAGGAATCCCTGTCTTCGCAAAGGTGTGCGCATGTCGGCTCCCGCCTGCAGCAACGCCACGCTGATTCCGTGGCGCACCGCTCCGGCTTGCCCAACAATGCCGCCGCCCTGGCATTTGGCTACTACATCATAGCGTCCGACCGCATCAACAGCCTCGAAAGGCTGATTAATGAGCATCTCTAGAACCTTTCGGCCCACATACTGCTCCATCGGGACACCGTTGATCGTTATATTGCCTTCGCCAGGGGTCATCCACACCTTAGCGGTTGCATTTTTTCTATGACCCGTTCCGTAGTATCTCGCGGTTTCTTCCAATATTTTCCTCCGGCTCTGGTGTTGGATGGTCCGCAAGCCTGCCTGTGCACAGCGCAACCTGACAGCCCCTCGGCCCTCCAATATAAACCTTTAGGCTATTTTCAGCTCTTCCGGTTTCTGGGCCTGATGAGAATGCTCCGGCCCTACATGGACTTTCAATTTACTAATCATGGCATCGCCGAGCTTATTGTGCGGCAGCATGCCTTTAACGGCCCTATAGATAGCCTTTTCGGGCGTCCTTGCAAGGACCTCGCCTCTCGTTACGCTTTTAAGGCCGCCGGGATAACCCGAGTGCCTGTAAACAGGCTCATCAGCCTTGTTCGCCCCGACCAGCACGCACTTCTCCGCATTGACCACAATCACGTGATCCCCACAGTCGACGTGCGGTGTAAACGTTGGTTTATGCTTTCCCCTCAGGATTTTTGCAACCTCAACCGCCAGGCGTCCAATCGGCATACCGGCGGCGTCAACCACAAACCACTTCCTGGTGATATCTTCACGCTTAGCGAAATATGTACCCATCGTATCCTCTTTAGTATTCAACTTCCCGGAGACACAGTCCACGGGCGGGCGCCGTTTTGCCGGCTTGCCTGCGATCCGCCGCCTCTAGTATTCTCTTCATATCCAAACCGGGCCTAAGACCAAGCCCAATTTCTGTCAACGTTCCAACAATGACTCTCGCCATAGATCTCAGAAAAGCGTTGGCTCTTACAGCGATCTCCACACGCTCCCCCAGACGCCTGATCTCGATCCCATTCAAGTCTCGCATCGGGCTAGTCTGATCCCTGTCAGCAGACGCAAAAGAACTAAAATCGTGAGTCCCAATCAGAACCCGCGCACTCTCGCGCATTGCGTCCACATCAAGCGGATGCCTTACGTGCCAGCAAAACCGACTCGCAAGAGCATCCGGCACATCCCTGTTCAGTATACTGTACACATAAAGCCTGGATCGGGCGTGGTATCTGGCGTGAAAGTCATTCTCCACCTCATCAGCTTCCATCGCAGCAATTGACGGAGGCAGCAGGCAATTCATCGCCAAACACAACCTCTCAACAGGAATCGAGCCTTGAGTTCGAAAATTGATCACCTGACCCGCGGCATGCACCCCCGCATCGGTTCTCCCAGAGCCATATATCGTCACCGGCTCTTTGGTAATCAAACCCAAAACCCGTTCCAGTTCCGCCTGAACCGTACGCACCGACGGCTGAAATTGAAAGCCGTAGTAGTCAGTGCCGTCGTAGCTTACGACGACCTTGATATTACGCACTAGTCTACCGCAAGCTCCAGCTTTACAACCGACGCGGCATCGCCTCTGCGAAAACCAATCTTCGTTATTCTGGTAAACCCGCTCTGCTTATCAGCGAACTTCGGCCCCACCACGTCGAATAACCGCTTAACGGGATCGTTGGCTATCATCTCCTCGCGCATTTTCTTCTGCGCAGCTCCTGCCGTCTGCAGCATACCCTTGGGAGCCGGCGCAGCAGGTAGAAGTTTGCGAGCCTGTCGCTTTGCATGT
>JAAYKG010000199.1 GCA_012522555.1 Armatimonadota bacterium | reverse complement strand
GGTGGCAGGGTATTTTGGCGGCACGGTGAAATGGAGGGGCCGGAAGCTGCATCTTACTAAGGACGGCAGGATGGTAGTAAATGCGAACCCCTAACCCCTTTCCGCTTTGTCGCAGGCACAATTTACTCCCTCTCCCTCGAGGGAGAGGGCTGGGGTGAGGGGGTAGAATGGTGCAGTTTTGTTCTCTTATTCCATCCGGGATTTCACTTCCAGAGCCTGTCGCAGGTTGTTCTCGGAGTCCTGATCGTATTTGTTTATCTTCAAAGCGGCGCGGAAATGCTTGATCGCACCGTCGATCTCCCCGCGCTTGGCCAACACCACTCCCCACGCATTGTGGGCCTTATAGTAGTTAGGGGCTATTTGCAGAGTCTTTGCAAATTCGGCGACGGCTGCATCGCCTTTGTCTTGCAAGGCGAATGCGGTCCCAAGATTGAAATGGGCGTCCACATAGTTCGGTTGCATCTTGATGGCGATCTTAAAATGCTCGATTGCTTCGTCGATTTTACTATCGTTTAGATAAGCGGAGCCGAGGTTCATATGAGCGAGAGGGTTGTTATAATTGGATCTAATGGCCTGCTCGCAGAGTTTGTAGCTGTTCTCCCACGTCCCAATTTGCGCGTATGCCAAAACAGACAATACAAGCAGAGCCGTGATTGATGCTGCGCCGGTTAATGCCTTGCGCAGGCGACCGGCACTCTCTAACTTGAGAAGATCAGTCACGCCCCACGCAATTATTATGAATAGACCTATCAATGGAATGTAAGTATACCGATCCGCCATTGCCTGCTTGCCGACCTGCATAATGCCTATCACCGGCAGTAGAGTGATCATATACCAGAACCAGCCGACCGTGATATATGGCCGGCTGTGTCGAGCCTGCACAGCCCACCAGCAGGCCGCAATCAGCAGCGCCCCGGAGCCTATGACCTGCCATAAAGGCAGCGTTGCCTCAGGGTGCGGATACAAAAAACTCAGATTCGTCGGGTAGAACATCTTTATAATGTAGGCTATATACGCTACCGTCGCGTTGGCCAGACGCACTCCTGGGGTATAATGTTCAAAAGTCGCCACGGCTCCGCCGGAACGCTGTGCCCATATGGTGGCTGCACACCCCGCGATAACCAATACCCACATCGAAAACTTCTCTGCAACAAACTTCCAAACTGCGCTCAAGCTAACAGACCCGTTTTTGCCGTATCTATTCAGCGGCCAATAATCGAGAAGCAAAAGTGTGACCGGCAGCGTTACAAGCATGGATTTCGACAACAAACCTGCCACAAACGCCAATATAACCAAGCCATAGCTGCGGGAATCCTCGCGTCTCGCGTATCGAATATACGCAAGCAGCGTAAGCATCCAAAACAAAGCACTCAATACGTCCTTGCGCTCAGTTACCCAAGCCACCGACTCGACGTGCAAAGGATGCACTGCGAACAGCGCCGCCACAAATGCGCTTCGCCACATTGCGCCGGTTAAAGACAGCAATACCAGAAATAGCAGGACGGTGTTAGCCAGATGCAGAGCCACGTTCGTAAGGTGATACAAGCCCGGCGAGTTGCTGTCCAGAACATAGTCTCCAAAGTCGTGTTCGATCATATACGAAAGCCAGACCAAAGGGATGTAGTTGGCTTCATATGGATGCGTGAATGCATACCGCACCGCTGCGGGCGAGCATCCCGCCAAAACCATAGGGTTGTTTTGCACACACACATCATCGTCGAAATTCACGAATTGAAATTCCGCAACCTGCCAATATATAGACAGTGTCATCAACGCGAGTAGAGCTATTATCAAATAGATTTGTCCTCTATGTGTGCGCTTTTTTCTCCACACCGCATTTATTCCGGGGCTATCGAGCATCTGAATCCTCCCGTCTTTGCACCAACTCATGTGAATATACCACAACGCAGGTAATAACGGAAAGACGAGGAGGTTTTGTCCTCAGGGCCAACGCACCAAAACAATTTACTCCCTCTCCCTCGAGGGAGAGGGCTGGGGTGAGGGGGGTGGTTTGGCGAACCGGGCGGTGTGTGGAAGTTTGGTTTTCGCCCTCACCCTGACCCTCTCCCCCAGGAGAGGGGACAATGGGCCTGACCCTCTGCCGCCTTGACGCAGGGACAATCTACTCCCTCTCCCTCGAGGGAGAGGGCTGGGGTGAGGGGGTCGAGCTTTCCTTTTATTTTTATCCCCTCACGAGGAAGGTATTCAGCCGCTCCTTTATAGAACATTCTCCTCAAAGAGGGGAATATTGAAAAACGATGACTTAAAAAAATCAATCCATAGGGCCAGATTACTTCGACGCCGCCAAACGTCTATTGAACAGTTATTATGGCGTCATTTGCGATCTCGACAGCTATGTGACTATAAATTCCGCCGGCAGCATCCGATTGATTGCTATATTGTCGATTTCGCGTGTGAAAGATGTCGTCTAGTTGTCGAATTGGATGGCGATTCTCATTTCTATCGAGAGAAACAGGATGCGAATCGAACCAGGGTGCTTGAAGCTCGAGGGTATAAGGTCGTGCGGTTCAACAATACTGATGTTCTTCGCAACGTCGAGGGCGTATTAGAGGTTATACTTAGGGAGTGTGAATCGCGCTCGCCCTCACCCTAAGAGGCTGTCCCATAAGCATAATCGAGGCGGCTTCTTCATTATGAACGACAAGTGGGGGATGATCGATTCTCGCGATTGTTTCGAAAACTTCTTTCTACGCCGCCATCTTCGCG
>JAAYKG010000198.1 GCA_012522555.1 Armatimonadota bacterium | reverse complement strand
GCCCCCGCCAGCCGCCGAGGTACAGCACAGTAACAATCGCGCTGATCAGGATTATATCGAGATACTCTCCCATAAAGAATAACGCGAACTTCATGCTGGAATATTCAGTATGATAGCCCGCGACCAACTCGCTGTCTGCTTCGGGTAGATCGAACGGGGTGCGTCGGGCTTCGGCGATACCTGCTATTAGAAATATCACAAAGCCCAAGGGCTGCAAAACACAAAACCAGATGGGCTGCGCATCGACGATATCGATCAAACGCAGCGATCCTGCGAGCAGCACCACGCTCACTGCGGCTACCCCCATCGGCAATTCGTAGCTTATCATCTGCGCCGCAGCTCGCGTTCCGCCGATTAACGAATATTTGCTGTTGGACGCCCAGCCGCCCAGCACAATTCCGTATACGCCCATCGAGGTCATTCCTAAAAAGAACAGAATGCCTACGTTGGCGTCTGAGACCTTTATAAAAGAGGTGATCGGGACAACGGCAAACGCCAACAGCACCGTCACTACTATGATCCCCGGAGCTATGATAAAGATCAATTTGTCGGCGAACGGAGGCATCCAATCTTCTTTCATAAATAGTTTGATGACGTCGGCGATAGGCTGCAACAGCCCCTGCGGCCCGACGCGGTTAGGCCCCAGCCTGTCCTGGAAAAACGCCAGCAACCTGCGCTCGATCCAGATCATCCCAGTGGTCAGCCCAAGCAGCCCTGCCAGCATACATACTCCGATAACAAGCGTCCAAAGGCTCTGCGTCATGATATCCTCGCTATATCAGGCGCGATGATCCCGCGTGTCTCCGGGAATCCCACTGGTATGATCGCGACGCGCATGGCGACCGAATCTTCCACTCGAATCGGCAAACTCAGCTTTTGTCCGTCCTTTGTGTAAAACTCAACCATCTGCCCGTTTTCAAGGCCGTATATTTCAGCGGTTTGCGGGTGAATAATCGCCTCGGCAGGCGGGATCAGTTCGGCTACCGCCCTGCCGCGCCGAGACAGTTCCTCCGAGCCGTAAATATATGGACGGGGGACCAACCATATCTCCCGCGCTTCTTCGTTCGGCCCAGGACGCTCCGGAGATTTCGGACATTGGGTTTCTGATAATTTTCCCTGGACGGCCAACAATCTTATGCCGGGGTTGCCGCCGTGCAAGCCTCCTCCGACCTCAATCTGAAATTTATTTGTAGCTGCGTTTGAGTTCCAACCCGGCCACCAGAACCTCGGTATCAGGGATGATTCGGCGGGCGGGTTTTGGTCACCCTCCATCGAATATGAAAGCGGGGTCTGTGTATCGTTGGCGGTTTGTGGCTCGTTGATCGTCCAATTCGCGTCCTTTGCGGTTCGGCCACTGAACCTGTGCGGAGAACGGGCGATTTTTTGATCTGCCTCGGTGCGCCAATCTGCGAAAGGCGCGGCGGCGAGTGCGGGCGCAAAAATGGGTTTGCCTGCAGCCAGCTCTCTTAGTATGTCCTCGCAACTGCTCCACTGTGTAAACCCACCCAGATCGCGTATCCGCGTCCATGCTTGCGCGAGTCCCTCCTTTGGCGGGCTTACGGAGAAGTAGCGCTGGGCTCTGCTTTCGTTGTTTATAAATGTACCCTCGGAATCAAAAACCGTAGTCACCGGGATCAGCGCCGAGGCTGCTTTGGTGGTTTCGGTTGCAATGCAATCCAGCACGATCAGGTTTTTGACGCTCTTGACCAGCGAATCGAAGTCCGATGGATTCAAACGCCGGGACAGGTCGTTTTCAAGCACTACAAGGGTATCAGCTTCACCAGACTCGCTCTTTCGCGCAGCTTCTTGCACACAGGCTCCGCCCAGCATCGCAACACCCATCGTGTTTGCTTCGGGGACGGTGACGAATAATCCACAATCGCGTCCTTTTCCAATTACAGAATCAGCCAAATCTGCAGCCGCTCGAATAGTGTCCGCCCCTGCTGATAGGCCCGTTACAATCAGCGGCTTGCGCGCTTTGGCGAGATCAGCGGCGATAGTTGCGGCGAGTCCATTGGCTTGATCCGAAGCTATTTCGCGAGCGAAATCCGGGATCATCGCCGGCTCCACCTGAGCAGTTTCCGCGGCGATTTCTTTTAACTTCATTGACCAGGGCGCAGCCATGTATAGCTTGCCTTTCGCTTCGTGCAGCGCATTGATTACGGCATTGGCATCCCAGTCGGGTATATTTAACTTGCGGGCGATTTCGATTGGCGCCTTTCGCATTGCCTGACGTATCGCAAAATCCAGCATCGGAGCTTCGCCGGTGGGGTCGACCCCTAGAATCACGACCACATCGGCGCTTTCTACTTCCGCAAGTGACGGCATCCGTCTCGAACCAGTTTGAAAAACATTTATATACGCAGCTGCGGCTTCTTGCTCAAACGCGGACAGACCTGTGCAGAATTGTCCAACTCCTACCAACTTTTGCAGGGCATAGTTAGACTCCAGCGACGCTCGAGGCGAGCCAACCCCAACAATGCCATTCGCTTCATTGAGCAGTTTTTTGGCCTCATCAATATCGCCATCGCCGCCCTTCAATGCCCCGTAAGAGAACTCATAACCAAATCTACCCCGGTCACATATCCAATAGCCGTTGACATCCCCGTTGAAGCGAGTTTCGACCCGCCTCATTGTGCCGTAGCGTTGGCCGGGGATTATGTTGCAGCCTAATCCGCAGTGTACACATACAGACGGCGCAGTTCGTAGATCCCATTTGCGTGTATAGTGGCGAGCTGAGGTTTTGTCGGTAAAGACTCCTGTGGGGCAGACTTCCGCGAGGTTGCCCGAAAATTCGGATTCCAACACCCCATCGCTCTGCCGGCCGAAATACACGCGATTGCGCGAACCGAATGTATTAAAATCTCTTCCGCCCGCTAAATCACGGTAGAATCTCACGCATCTGAAACACTGAATGCATCTGTTCATCTCGTGCGTGATAAACGGGCCGAGGTATTGGTTTGTATAAGTTCTCTTCTTAAACCTGAACCGTCTGTAGACGTGGCCGCTCATTGCAGTCATATCCTGCAAATGACAATGACCTCCTTCGTCACACACCGGGCAATCGTGCGGATGGTTGGTCATAAGCCACTCGATCACAAATCGCCTGAACTCCATCGCCTCCGGGTCCTTGATCGATATACGGGTACCCTCTTTGGCCGGAGTCATGCACGCCATCGCGATCTTGCCCTTTGTGTCGGATTCATCCTTATACAGCCGCACTGCGCACAACCTGCAAGCGCCAACCGACCCCATCCCGGGATGCCAACAAAAATACGGCAGATCCAAGCCATTATCTATCACGGCCTCGAGCATGTTTCGGCCTTCAGCTACTTCGTATTCGATTCCGTCTATGATAACCTTTGGCATAATAACAATAAGTCCCGATTATGAATATGGGCATTTGCCCGTAGTAATATGCTGCTCGAAATCGTTTTTGAACATCTCTATCCCGCTTTCAATTGGAAACGTCGCGCCAGTGGCGAGCGCACAATAGGTATTCGGCCCTATATTTTTCATCAAGTCAAGCAGCAGTTCGATGTCCCCTGATTGACCTTCCCCAGCATCAATCGCGCGAAGCAGTTTCTCCACCCACGGAAGCCCATCGCGACACGGCGTACACCAGCCGCATGATTCGCGAGCATAAAACATGGCCAAATTAGCCAACAACCCAACCGGGCAGGCTTTATTGTCCATAATAATCG